>LRMT01000218.1 GCA_001725945.1 Cupriavidus sp. UYMMa02A
GCCTCGGGCTCGCTGTGGCATGGCAGCGCCACGCTGGCGCTGTCAGCCGGCGCCGGCAGCCAGACCGCCACGGTGCTGCCCGGCCGGCTGCAATGGTCGCTGGCCTTCTGGCCGCTGCTGACCGGCCACGCGCGCATGGTGCTGACGCATACCGAGTCCATGTCCACGCCGGTGGGGCTGACCGTCACGCCCGGCGGCTGGACTGCGCAGGCGGGTGCCATCCGCCTGCCGGCCGCGCTGCTCGATGGCGTGGGCGCGCCGTTCAACACGTTGCGCCCCGACGGCCTCATGCGCGTGGACTGGTCCGCGCTGCAGGGCAAGTTCGCAGGCGGGCTGCTGTACGGCCATATCACGCTGCGCATCGAACAAGTGTCGTCGGCGGTCAGCCGGCTGCGCCCGCTGGGCAGCTATCGCGCCGAAATCGACTGGAACGGCGCCGACGGCAAGCTCGCGCTGAGCACCATCGCCGGGCCGCTGCACCTCGATGGCAGCGGCACGCTGGGCAGGCAGGCGCGCTTCGAAGGCACGGCCCATGCCGAGCCCGAGGCCGCCACGCAGCTGGTCAGCCTGCTGAGCCTGCTGGGACGACAAGAGAACAATGTGACAAGGCTGCGCTTCTGAAGCCAGGAGCGCCAGGAGCCGACCGGAACCAATATGAAAACCGAAGCCACCCGACCCTTCTTCCAGACCGCCTGCGCCCGTGCCGTGGTCCTGCTGTGCGGCCTTTCGCTGCTCGCGCCGGCGCCGCTGTGGGCGCAGCAGCCCGCCGGTCCCGGCGCGCCGCCGGACATCACGCCGCGCAACCGTGACCAGGTGGTGCTGAACTTCGTCAACGCCGACCTCGACTCGGTCGTCAAGGCCGTGGGCCAGGCCACCGGCAAGAACTTCGTGATCGACCCGCGCGTGAAAGGCACGGTCAACCTGGTCACCGAGCAGCCGGTGTCGCGCGCCCAGGCGCTGGAGACGCTCGGGTCGGTGCTGCGCATGCAGGGCTACGCGATGGTGGAAAGCAACGGCTTCACCAAGGTCGTGCCCGAAGCGGACGCCAAGCTGCAAGGCTCGCCCATCGTGGCCGGCGGCGGCGGTGGACGTGGCGACCAGGTGGTGACGCAGGTCTTCCGGCTGAATTACGAGTCTGCCAACAACCTGGTGCCGGTGTTGCGGCCGATGATCGCGCCCAACAACACCATCACCGCCTATCCGGCCAACAACACGCTGGTGATCACCGACTACGCGGAAAACCTGCGCCGGCTTGGCCGCATCATCGCCGCGATCGACGCGCCGGCTTCGGGCGAGGTCGAACTGGTGCCGCTGAAGAACGCCGTCGCCAGCGATACGGCCCTGGTGTTGCAGAAGCTGCTCGACCCGGCCGCGGCCGCGAGCGGTGCGGGCGGCGGCGGCGCGGGTGTCGACAGCAGTTTGCGCACCACCGTGGTGGCCGAGCCGCGCAGCAACTCGCTGATGATCCGTGCATCCAGCCGGGCACGTCTGCAGCAGGCGCGCCAGCTCATCGACAAGCTCGACCAGCCCTATGCGCGCCCCGGCAATATCTGGGTCGTGCCGCTCAAGAACGCCGACGCGGTCAAGCTCGCCGCCACGCTGCGCGCCATCGTCGCCGCGGACAGCAGCTTTGCCGCCAGCACGCACCTGGCGCGGCCGGGGCAGCCGGCGCGGGTGGCCTGACCAACGTTTCGACGCCAGCCAGCGGCCAGTTCACCGGCGGCACCACGGCAAGCCAGAGCGGCATGCGCGCAGGCGGCACCAGTGGCTCGGGCTCTGGCGGCGCTATGGCAATTCAGCGTTCGCGGCATCGTTCAACCCGAACACCCAGCCGACCACGGGCGGCATCATCCAGGCCGATCCCTCCACCAATTCGCTGATCATCACGGCCAGCGAGCCGGTCTACCGCAACCTGCGCGGCGTGATCGAGGATCTCGACGCGCGCCGCGCGCAGGTCTACATCGAGTCGATGATCGTGGAGGTCACTTCCACGCAGGCCAGCGAGCTCGGCATCCAGTGGCAGGGGCTACTCAATTCCGGCGGCAATACGGTCGGCTTTGCCGGGACCAACTTCGGCAGCGGCGGGAAGAACATCATCAACCTGACCCTGGCTGGCGCCGCCTACAACGCCAATCACGCTGCCGGCATTGCAGCGGCCACGCAGCTGGTGCCGGACATCGGCGGCCTGAACCTCGGCGTCGTCAACAAGGCGCTCGGCCTTGGCGCGCTGCTGCGCGCGCTGGGCAGCAACGGCAGCGTGAACCTGCTGTCCACGCCGAACCTGATCACGCTGGAAAACGAAGAAGCCAAGATCCTGATCGGCCAGAACATCCCGATCACCACCGGCTCCTACGCGCAGACCGGCGGTGCTGCCTCGGTCACGCCATTCCAGACGTTCGACCGCAAGGACGTCGCATCACGCTACGCGTGAAGCCGCAGATCACCGACGGCGGCCTGGTCAAGATGCAGATCTTCCAGGAGTCGTCATCGGTGGTGCCGGGCACGCTGACACAGGTGCAGGGGCCGACCACCAACGTGCGTTCGATCGAAACCAATGTGCTCGTGGACGACGGCCAGATCATCGTGCTGGGCGGCCTGATCGAGGATTCCTACGGCGACGGCGTGCAAAAGGTGCCGGTGCTCGGCGACATCCCCTGGATCGGCGGCCTGTTCCGCTATGAGAACAAGAACCGCTCCAAAACCAACCTGCTGGTGTTCCTGCGCCCGTATGTGATGCGCACGGCCGGCGCCGCCGACCGCCTGACGGCGGACCGATACGACTACATGCGCAACCAGCAGGCCGGCTTCATCTCGCCTAACATCATGGTGCGCGACGAAAACACGCCGCTGTTGCCGCCCGCGGATGCGCCGACCACGCCGTTCGTCGACCCGCGTGGGACCGGGTCGGTACCAGGCCCGCTGCCCTTGCCGCAATCGGTGCCGCAAAATGCGCCGGTTCCGCAACCGCAGCCCATGCCGCAGCCACTCACGCAGCAAGCGCCCCCCGGCACGGCCGCGCGCACGGCATCGCCGGACGCCGGACGCGGTAACTGAGCCACATCATGGCAAGCGAAGTCCTAGCCCCCCCCGAGACCCAGGAACCGCCGTCGCCAATGGCGGCGCGCCTGGTCCCGTACAGCTTTGCGCGCGAGGCGCCGCTGCTGATCGCGCACCAGCGCGCCGACGGCTGGAGGTCTGGGTCAGCCGCGCCACCTCGCCCGCCGCACTGGCCGAGGTAGCGCGCGTGCACGGCGCGCTGCGCCTGCGCGTGCTGGAACCCGAAGCGCTGGAACGGGCCATGTCCGACGCTACAACCGGCAGGACGGCAGCGCCGCGCAGGTGGTCGGCGAAGTCGAAGGCGAAGTCGACCTGTCGCGCCTGATGCAGGACATTCCGGCCGTCGAAGACCTGCTCGAGTCCGAGGACGATGCGCCGATCATCCGCATGATCAACGCGCTGCTCACGCAGGCCGCGCGCGAAGGCGCTTCGGATATCCACATCGAACCGTTCGAATCGTCGTCCGTGGTGCGCTTTCGCGTCGACGGCACGCTGCGCGACGTGGTGCGGCCAAAAAAGGCGCTGCACGGCGCGCTGATCTCGCGCATCAAGATCATGGCGCAGCTCGACATTGCCGAGAAGCGCCTGCCGCAGGATGGCCGCATCACGCTGCGCGTGGGCGGGCGTCCCGTCGATGTGCGGGTTTCCACGCTGCCGACCGGCCATGGCGAGCGCGCGGTGCTGCGTCTGCTCGACAAGGAGGCGGGCCGCCTCGACCTGGCCAAGCTCGGTATGTCGCCGCGCACACTGGCCAGCTTCGACGACCTGATCCGGCAGCCGCACGGCATCGTGCTGGTCACGGGCCCGACCGGCTCGGGCAAGACCACCACGCTGTACGCGGCGCTGTCGCGGCTGGACTCGCGCACCACCAACATCATGACGGTGGAAGATCCGGTCGAATACGACCTCGACGGCATCGGCCAGACCCAGGTCAACGCGCGCATCGACATGACCTTCGCCAAGGCCCTGCGCGCGATCCTGCGCCAGGACCCGGACGTGGTGATGATCGGCGAAATCCGCGACCTGGAAACCGCGCAGATCGCGGTGCAGGCCTCGCTGACCGGCCATCTTGTGCTGGCCACGCTGCACACCAATGACTCGGCCTCTGCCATCACGCGGCTCGTGGATATGGGCATCGAGCCGTTCCTGCTGTCGTCGTCATTGCTGGGCGTGCTCGCGCAGCGGCTGGTACGGCGGCTGTGTGCACACTGCAAGCGCGACGAAGTCATTGAAGTCACCGCCGGCGAGGCCGAGACCCTGCAGGCGCAGGGCAAGCCGCTGCAGCACATCTGGCATGCGGTCGGCTGCGACAAGTGCGGGAATTCAGGCTACCAGGGACGCATGGGCGTGTATGAACTGCTGACCGTGGGCGATGACATCCGCACGATGATTCACCGCCAGCAGCCCGAATCGGAGATCAAGCAGGTGGCGCTGTCGCACGGCATGCAGACCATGCGCGGCGATGCCCAGCGCTGGATCGACAGCGGGGCCACCTCGCTCGAGGAAGTGCTGCGCGTCACGCGCGACTGACGGAGCGCCGCCATGCCCGCATTCCGCTACGAAGCCGCCGACGCACTGGGCAAGACCGATCGCGGCGTCATCGAGGCCGACAGCCCGCGGCAGGCGCGCTCGCAACTGCGCGCGCGCGGCTGACGCCGCTGACGGTCGATCCGCTTGCCGGCGCGGGCCATGCTCCGCGCAGTGGCACCCAGCTCTTTACGCGCCGGCTCTCCACGCACGAACAGGCGCTGTTCACGCGGCAGCTCGCCAGCCTGGTCGTCTCGGGCCTGCCGCTCGATGAAGCACTGGGCGCACTGGCCGACCAGGCCGAGCGACCCTATGTGCACGAATTGCTGGCGGGCATCCGGGCCGAGGTGATGGGCGGCAGTTCGTTGTCAGTGGCGCTGTCCCAGCATCCGCGCGACTTCCCCGATATCTACCGCGCGCTGGTCTCCGCCGGCGAACATTCCGGCCATCTCGGGCTCGTGCTGGAGCGGCTGGCCGGCTATATCGAGTCGCGCAATGCGTTGACATCGAAGATCCGGCTGGCCTTCACCTATCCGGCCATCGTCACGGTGGTGGCGTTCGCCATCGTCATCTTCCTGTTGTCGTACGTGGTGCCGCAAGTGGTCAGCGTGTTTGCCAACACCAAGCAGAAGCTGCCGATGCTGACGATCGTCATGCTGGCATTGTCGGATTTCGTACGGAACTGGTGGTGGGCGGCGCTGGCGGTGATCGCCGTGATCGCCATGATCGTGCGAAGCCTGCTCAAACAGCCCGCCGTGCGGCTGGAATGGCACCGCTGGCTGCTGACGGCGCCGCTGATGGGCAAGCTGACCCGGGGCTACAACACCGCGCGCTTTGCGGGCACGCTGGCCATTCTTGTCTCCGCCGGGGTACCGATCCTGCGCAGTTTGCAGGCCGCTGGGGAAACGCTGACTAACGAGGCGCTACGGGCCAATGTGGAAGATGCGACCACGCGGGTGCGGGAGGGAGCATCGCTGGCGCGGGCGCTGGCCGCGCAGAACCAGTTTCCGCCGGTGCTTGTGCATTTGATTCGCTCCGGCGAAGCGACTGGCAATCTGCCGGTGATGCTGGATCGTGCGGCTCAAGGCGAAGCGCAGGAATTGGAGCGTCGTACGCTGTTTCTTACCAGTCTGCTGGAGCCGTTGTTGATCTTGACGATGGGTGTCGTGGTGCTGCTGATCGTGTTGGCGGTGTTGATGCCGATCATCGAGATTAATCAGTTGGTGAAATAGGGAGTTGGCGGGGACGCTTGGCATGCGCCGGTGAAACAGCAGCGCCTGCCAAGCAAGACAAGCCAACCCCAGAAACGCGACTTAACCCTTAGCCTTCCTCCGCGTCCTCCGGACCGGCTTCCCCTCTTCCAAGGCAGCCACCGCCGGCACTGGCGCATCGGCAAAGCCTTCAAACGCCTCCTGCACCTGCGCCGTCAGCACCGTATCCCCGGGCGCGGCGAACACGGTCTGGTCGATCGGCCAGGGCTTCTCGTTCAGAGCCACTTCAGGCCGCCGCGGCGCCCGCTTGCGAGCAGGTTTCTTGACAGCCGCAGGCGGCTCTTCGGCGATGACATCTGCCGCCGCGACCTGTGTGCTTGCGGCTCTGGCACGGGTGCCGGTTCAGGTTCTGCCACAGGCTCGGGCACGGCGAAGACTTCGACTGCTGCAGGAACGGCTACAGATTCCGGTTCGGGAACCGGTGCCACCGCAATCTCAGGCTGGGGCGCGGCCGGCGACTCTCTGGCTGCGGCGCCTGTGCTTGAGGCTGAGGCTGATGGTGAGCCTGCGCCTTCTCCCCCTGCCGCTGCCACCCGCATGCCGCCCATCCCCCTCCTGCCCCCCTTTACCGCGCTTCTTCAACCGCACCCAGATCGTCTTGTTATTGCCGCCATTACGCGTCTCGGCCTCAAACAGGCCGGTGGCAACCACAAGTTCCGAAAGCTTTCCATACCCATAGTTGCGCGAATCGAATTCGGGCGCCTGCTTGGCGATATGGTTGCCCATGCCGCCCAGCGTCGACCAGCCGTCTTCATCCGACACTGCCTGCGACGCGCTCTGCAGCAGCCGCACCAGGCGCGAATCCTGGCGCAGTTCGCCGCCGCTGCGGCGGCGCACGGGCGCGGCGGCTTCATCGGCCCCGGCGTCGCGTCCGCACGCAGCACGTCGGAATAGATGAACTTGTCGCATGCCGTGACAAAGGGCTTGGGCGTCTTGCGCTCGCCGAAGCCATAGACCGTCAGCCCCTGCTCGCGGATCCGCGACGCCAGGCGCGTGAAGTCACTGTCGCTCGATACCAGGCAGAAGCCGTCGAAGCGTTCGGTGTACAGCAGGTCCATGGCGTCGATGATCATCGCGCTGTCGGTGGCGTTCTTGCCGACCGTGTAGCGGAACTGCTGGATCGGCTGGATCGAGTGCGACAGCAGGCACTCCTTCCAGCCCGACAGGTTGGGCTTGGTCCAGTCGCCGTAGATGCGCTTGACGGCGGCGACGCCGTATTTGGCGACTTCGGCCAGCAGGCCTTCGATGATGGCGGGCGCGGCGTTGTCGGCGTCGATCAGCACAGCCAGAGTCGCGGTGCCCTGGCGGGGGGAATTGGTCATGTTCGGTCCTGCTCGGAGGAGATTCCCGGCCATGTTGCCGGGCGGAGGTTGCACCGGACCGGCACGTACCGGTCCTTGGCATGGGCGCCCTGCGCCACATCATAGTGCATGTGGGTAGCGCGCTGGATGCATCGCAGTGTACACGCGAAGCCTTGTCCATACGGGAAACTCCGGTCCGGGCGGGTGCGAATTTTGCTGCGATGCAAGGTGCCGGGAAATTTTCAGCGGTGCTACCATCCGCGCAGAGACACAACCTGCCGCTGCCTTCACAAGAGGCTCAGGACGGTTGCCCCATGACTGTAGGAGTCGGTGATCCCGACAACACACCCCATAGAGGAGCACCTATGAATGCCCCCCTGACCACTCCGGTCAGCGACGCCATCCGCCGCGCGCTCGCTAACGTTTCCCTCGACGACAAGTACACGCTGGACCGTGGCCGCATCTATATCAGCGGCACGCAGGCGCTGGTACGCCTGCCGATGCTGCAGCAGGAGCGCGACCACGCCGCCGGCCTGAATACGGCCGGCTTCATTTCCGGCTACCGCGGGTCGCCGCTCGGAGCGCTGGACCAGTCGCTGTGGAAAGCCAAGAAGCATCTCGCCGCGCACAATATCGTGTTCCAGGCCGGCCTGAACGAGGACCTCGCCGCGACGTCGGTCTGGGGTTCGCAACAGGTCAATATGTACCCGGATGCGAAGTTCGACGGCGTGTTCGGCATGTGGTACGGCAAGGGGCCGGGTGTGGACCGCACCGGGGATGTGTTCAAGCACGCGAACTCGGCCGGGTCGTCGCGCCACGGCGGCGTGCTGGTGCTGGCCGGCGATGACCACTCCGCCAAGTCGTCGACGCTGGCGCACCAGTCGGAGCATATCTTCAAGGCCTGCGGCCTGCCGGTGCTGTATCCGTCGAACGTGCAGGAGTACCTCGACTACGGCCTGCATGGCTGGGCCATGAGCCGCTATTCGGGTCTATGGGTGGCGATGAAGTGCGTCACCGACGTGGTGGAGTCGTCCGCTTCTGTCGAACTCGATCCGCACCGCGTGCAGATCGTGCTTCCCGACGATTTCGCGCTGCCGCCGGGCGGCCTCAATATTCGCTGGCCCGATCCGCCGCTCGAACAGGAAGCGCGGCTGCTCGACTACAAGTGGTACGCGGGCCTGGCCTATGTGCGGGCCAACAAGATCGACCGCATCGAGATCGATTCGCCGCACGCGCGCTTCGGCATCATGACCGGCGGCAAGGCCTACCTGGACACGCGCCAGGCGCTGGCCGACCTGGGACTCGACGATGCGACGTGCGCGCAGATCGGCATCCGCCTGTACAAGGTCGGTTGCGTGTGGCCGCTCGAAGCACACGGCGCGCGTGCCTTCGCCGAAGGCTGCAGGAAATCCTGGTGGTCGAAGAGAAGCGCCAGATCATGGAGTACGCGCTCAAGGAAGAGCTGTACAACTGGCGCGACGACGTGCGCCCCAAGGTCTACGGCAAGTTCGACGAGAAGGACAATGCGGGCGGCGAATGGTCGATCCCGCAGAACAACTGGCTGCTGCCGGCGCACTACGAGCTGTCGCCGGCGATCATCGCCAAGGCCATCGCCACGCGGCTCGACAAGTTCGAGCTGCCGGTCGACGTGCGCGCGCGCATTGCCGCACGCCTGGCCATCATCGAGGCCAAGGAAAAGGCGCTGGCCACGCCACGCGTGACCGCCGAGCGCAAGCCGTGGTTCTGCTCGGGCTGCCCGCACAATACGTCGACCAACGTGCCCGAGGGCTCGCGTGCGCTGGCCGGCATCGGCTGCCACTACATGACCGTGTGGATGGACCGCAATACCAGCACGTTCAGCCAGATGGGCGGCGAAGGCGTTGCATGGATTGGCCAGGCGCCGTTCGCGGGCGACAAGCATGTGTTCGCCAACCTCGGCGACGGCACCTACTTCCACTCCGGGCTGCTGGCGATCCGCGCGTCGATCTCCGCGGGCGTCAATATCACCTACAAGATCCTCTACAACGACGCGGTGGCCATGACCGGCGGCCAGCCGGTGGACGGCCAGCTATCGGTGCAGGACATTGCGTGGCAGGTCCACAGCGAAGGCGCGAAGAAGATCGTCATCGTCACCGACCAGCCCGAGAAGTACAACGGGGCGATCAAGCTGCCGGAAGGCATCACGATCCATCATCGCGACCAGCTCGATACGATTCAGCGTGAACTGCGCGAAGTGCCCGGCTGCACGATCCTGATCTACGACCAGACCTGCGCCACCGAGAAGCGCCGCCGCCGCAAGCGTGGCACGATGGAAGACCCGCAGCGCCGCGCCTTCATCAACGACGCGGTGTGCGAAGGCTGCGGCGATTGCTCGGTCAAGTCCAACTGCCTGTCGGTGGAGCCTCTGGAAACCGAGTTCGGCACCAAGCGCCAGATCAACCAGTCGTCGTGCAACAAGGACTTCTCGTGCGTGAATGGCTTCTGCCCGAGCTTTGTCACCGCCGAAGGCGCGCAGGTGCGCAAGCCCGAGCAGCATGGCGTGGCGATGGACAGCCTGCCCGCGCTGCCTGAGCCTGCCCTGCCTGCAATCCGGCGCGCGTACGGCATCCTTGTGACAGGAGTCGGCGGCACCGGCGTCGTGACGATCGGCGGCCTGCTCGGCATGGCCGCGCACCTCGAGAACAAGGGCGTCACCGTGCTCGACATGGCGGGCCTGGCGCAGAAAGGCGGCGCGGTACTGTCGCACGTGCAGCTCGCGACGCGTCCGGAGGACCTGCATGCGACGCGCATCGCGATGGGCGAAGCGGACCTGATCATCGGTTGCGATGCCATCGTGTCGGCCAATGACGAGGTCATCTCGAAGACACAGTCGGGCCGCACGCGCGCGGTCGTGAACACGTCACAGACGCCCACGGCCGAGTTCATCAAGAACCCGAAATGGCAGTTCCCGGGGCTGTCGGCCGAGCAGGATATCCGCAATGCTGTCGGCGAGGCCTGCGATTTCATCAACGCGAGCGGCCTGGCCGTGGCGCTGCTCGGTGATGCCATCTACACCAACCGCTGGTGCTCGGCTATGCATGGCAGAAGGGTTGGATCCCGCTCACGCTGCAGGCGCTGGAACGCGCAATCGAACTGAACGGCGTAGCGGTGGAAAAGAACAAGGCCGCGTTCGACTGGGGACGCCATATGGCGCATGACCCGGAGCACGTGCTGTCGCTGACCGGCAAGCTGAAGACCTCGGCCGAAGGCGCGGAAGTGGTGAAGCTGCCGACGTCCTCGGGCGCGTTGCTCGAAAAGCTGATCGCCCGCCGCGTCGAGCACCTGACCGCGTACCAGGATGCTGCCTACGCGCGTATCTACCGCGAAGCCATCGACCGCGTGCGCGCGGCCGAAAGCGCGATCGTCGGGAGCGGCAAGCCGCTGCCGCTGACCGAGGCCGCCGCACGCAACCTGGCCAAACTGATGGCGTACAAGGACGAGTACGAAGTCGCGCGCCTGTACACCGACCCGGCCTTCCTCGACAAGCTGCGTGCGCAGTTCGAAGGCGAGCCAGGCAAGGACTACCAGCTCAACTTCTGGCTGGCGCCGCCGATCACCGCGAAGCGCGACGACAAAGGGCATCTCGTCAAGCGCAAGTTCGGCCCGTCGACGATGACGCTGTTCCGCGTGCTGGCGAAGATGAAGGGATTGCGTGGCGGCATGTTCGATGTGTTCGGCAAGACGGAGGAACGCCGCACGGAACGGGCGCTGATCGGTGAATACCGTGCACTGCTCGATACGCTGACCGCGGGGCTGACCGCCGCGAACTACGACACCGCTGTGGCGCTTGCGAACCTGCCGGACGATATCCGCGGTTTTGGCCACGTGAAGGAAAACAACCTGAAGGCGGTGCGCGCGCGGTGGGCGAAGCTGCTGGAGCAATTCCGGCATCCGGAGACGGCGCAGCGCGTGGCGTAACTCCGTCGTCACGCGTTGTTCCTCCCCTCTCCCGCCCGCGGGAGAGGGGCCGGGGGAGAGGGCCAGCGTATCTCGATACGTGGTGCCTTGCTAAACCACCCCTCTCCCTGCCCTCTCCCGCTGAGGGAGAGGGAACACAATCGGTCATCTTGCGGCGTTGCCTTACGCCTTCGCCAACTCCTTCTCCCCAGGCTTCACATACATCGAATTACGCGGATGCGCGAGCACGCGCCGCACCATCGGCTCGAAGAACGACAGCGGCAGCGTGTCGTAGTCCGTCATGAACGCGGCCCCGTCATACTTCTGGCAAAACTCCGCGGTACGCTCGAACAGCTCGGGCTGATCGCGGAATTGCTCGCGCAGGTTGCGGTCCAGCCCAAGGTGATGGAAGAAGTAATAGCCCTGGAAGACGCCGTGCTTCTCGACCATCCACAGGTTTTCCGCGCTGACAAAGGGCTTGAGAATGGCAGCAGCGATATCGGGATGGTTGTAGCTGCCGAGCGTGTCGCCGATGTCATGCAGCAGCGCGCACACGACATATTCCTCGTCACGGCCGTCGCGGTGCGCGAGCGTAGCGGTCTGCAGCGAATGCGTGAGCCGGTCCACGGGGAAGCCGCCGCAGTCGCCTTCGAGCAAACGCAGATGCGCGAGTACGCGATCAGGCAGCTGTTTCGCGAATGGCATGAATTCGGCGGAGATTGCCGCCCAGTCTTCGCGGGTGCCGTGCTCCATATGACTGAACGTGGCGTGTGCGGGCGCGTGGGTCTCGCTCATGCTTGTCTCCTTGGCGTTGGGGTCGCCTGTCGTTGTGGATGTGGTGCGAGCATTGTGGCACCGCAGACGCGGCTACACTGTCAAAAACTGAACAATGCGCCGATGATGCGGCGCACCATTGGGAGAAGCCATGACATTCCAGGGCAGCTGTCATTGCGGTGCCATCGCCTTCGAGGTGGAGGCCGACAACATTCCCAGCGTGATCCGTTGCAACTGCTCGATCTGCCGCCGGCGCGGACATCTGCTGTGGTTCGTGCCGCGTCTGCAGTTCAAGCTGACCACGCCCGAAGCAAACGCATCAACCTACCGCTTCAACACCATGAAGATCGCGCACCGCTTCTGCCCGGTATGCGGCTGCGGGCCCTATGCCGATGGCCAGGACAAGGATGGGCGGCCCATGGCGGGGATCAATGTGCGCTGCCTCGACAACGTCGACCTCGATGCGCTGAAGATCATCGACTACGACGGCCTGCACCACTGAACGCCATGTTCCGCATTCTAGGCATCGACCATCTCGTGCTGCGCACCGCCGATGTGGAGCGGCTGCGCCGCTTCTACGTGGACGTTCTCGGCTGCAGCGTGGAGCGCGAACAGCCCGCGTTCGGCCTGACGCAACTGCGCGCGGGCAGTGGACTGATCGACCTGGTGTCGCTCGACGGGCCGCTCGGCCGCGCGGGCGGCGCCGGCCCCGGTGTCGAGGGCCGCAACCTCGATCACTTCTGCCTGCGCATCGACCCGTTCGATGGCGAGGCCGTGCGCGCCAGCCTGGCGCGCACGGTGTGGAGGCAAGCCCGGTGGAACAGCGCTTTGGCGCCGAAGGCAAAGGGCCGTCGCTGTACCTGAAGGATCCCGATGGCAATGTGGTCGAACTCAAGGGGCCGGCCGAGGACGGCTGAAGTGCCGGGCAATCGCCACCCGACGCGCGGGATCGCTACAATTTCTGCTTAGCCCTCCACGCTGCCCCGATGCGCCGGGCGCGCCATGACCCGAACAGACGCCACGCCCGACGCGGAATCCGCCACGCATCACGTTCCTGCCGACACCGGCAACCCGGCCCCGCCACCGCGTAGCCTGGTCTGGATGCTCGGCCTGACCGAGACCATCTCGTGGGGCACGCTGTTCTTCTCGTTCACCGTCTTCATCGAGCCGATGAGCCGCGCGCTCGGCTATTCCAAGCCATTCCTGGCCGGCGGCTATTCGCTTGGCCTGCTGGTGTGGGCGATGTGCTCGTTCGCGGTGGGCCGCTTGCTGGACCGGCTGCCGCGCGCAAGGTGATGGGCGCAGGTTCGCTACTGGCCGGCGCCGGCTTGTTGCTGTGGGCGTGGTCGCCATCGCCGGCCGTGTTCCTGCTGATGTGGGTGCCGCTGGGCCTGGCCATGGCTACCACGCTCTATGAGCCAGCCTTCGTCGTACTGCACCAGGCGTACGGCGACGGCTACCAGAAGCCGATCGTCACGGTCACGCTGATGGCGGGCTTTGCGAGCACGATCTTCGTGCCGCTCGCGCAATGGCTGGTATTGCATATCGGCTGGCGGCCGACACTGGTGGCCTTTGCCGCGCTGAACCTGCTGGTCTGCGCGCCGCTGCATGCGCGCCTGCGCTATGTGTTGCACGCGAGCTACGCCACGGTGCAGCCGGCCTCGCCATTGCCTGCGGCCGATGCCGGCAAGCAGGGCATTGCGCGCGCCACGCTGCGCCAGCCGGTGTTCTGGGCGGTGGTGCTGGCCTTCACTGCCACCGCCGTGGCCGCCTCGCTGCTCGGCGCGCACCTGATCCCGATGCTGACCGAAAAAGGCCTGCCATTGGGCCAGCAGCTCGTGGTCGCTGCGCTGATCGGCCCCGCGCAGGTGGTGGGACGCATGCTCATGATGCGGGCCGCCGTCCGGCATCCGGTTCGGCTTGCCGTGCCGGTCTACATCCTGATGAGCACGGGCCTGCTGTGCATGGCGCTCGGCCACGGCGCCTGGCTCATGGTGGCGGCGGTGCTCTATGGCTGCGCCAACGGCGTCAACACCATGCTGCGCGCCATGGCCATGCCGGAACTGATCTCGCGCCATCACTACGCCACGCTCAATGGCCTGATGATGACGCCGGTGCTGCTGATGCAGGCCGCCGCGCCGTGGCTGGGCGCCCTGCTCTGGCGCGCCGCCGGCGGGTACTGGCTAATGCTATGGACCATGGTGGCGCTCGCGCTGGCCGCCCTGCTGTCGTTCGCGTTTGCATTGCACCGGCGCGGCTTGCTGCGCGCCACCGGCTGATACCCGCTGACGCTGCCCCGCCACGCTTCACACGCCCATCACGGCAATGCGGGACAATGGCCCCTTTGCCACAGGCCGCGCGCCCGCCGCGCGGCCAGCAATTCCCATCATGTCAGAGTCGAGTCCCGGCGTATCGCCGCCGTCCGCCACTTGCGCAGCTTCCACCGCATCGCCCGGCCGCGTGGCCAGCGCCACTTGGGGCACCATGGCGCTGTTCTTCGTCAACGGCGCCACGTTCGCGACCTGGGGCGTGCACATTCCGACCATCAAGGCGCGCTTCGGCCTGTCCGACGCCATGTTGTCCTTCGCCATGCTGGCCGTGGCCGGCGGCGCCATTGCCGCGATGGGTCCGGTCGGACGCTGGGTCGCGCGCGTTGGCAGCGCGCGGGCATCGATGGCGAGCGGCCTGGCCTACGCGCTGGCCACGGTCATGATCCTGGCCATGCCCGATTTCCGCCTGCTGCTGCCGGCACTGGCGGTCTTCGGCATGGCGAATGCCGCATTCGACGTGGGCATGAACGCGCAGGCCGCCACGGTCGAGGCAAGCCGTACCCACCCCGTGATGTCGGCCTTGCACGGCATGTTCAGCCTGGGCGGCATGGCCGGCGCCGCGTTCGGCGGGCTGATGCTGTCGCTGGACGTGCCACCGCTGGCCCACGCCGCGATCATGGCAGGCCTGACCGCCGTGGTGGCGCTCGGCACGGCACCCGCGCTACTGGCCGACCACCCCCTGCTGCCGACAGCCGGCCACCATCGCGACCACGCGGTGCGCGCGCTGTGGCTGCTGGGCCTGCTGGCATTCCTTGGGCTGATCGGCGAAGCGCGATGTACGACTGGTCCAGCGTCTATATGCGCGATGTTGCGGTGGCGCCGGCGGGCTGGATCAGCCTTGGCTATGCCGCATTCTCGGGCGGGATGGCCTGCGGGCGCTTTGGCGGCGACCGCCTGCGTGCGCGCTGGGGCGAAGCGGGCACACTGACCGCCAGCGCGTGGCTCGGTTTGCCGGCATCGTGCTGGCGCTGGCCGTGCGGTGCCGACGGCCGCGCTGCTCGGGTTCAGCCTGATGGGATTGGGTGCGGCCAACATGGTGCCGATCTTCTTCGTCGCGGCATCGCGCCTGCCCGGCGTGGCGCCGGCCGAAGCGATCGCCCGCGTGGCGCGCTTTGCTTACCTGGGGCTGCTGCTGGGGCCGGTGCTGATCGGCGGCGTCGCGCATCTCGCGAGCCTGCGCGCCGGGCTGGCCGTGGTGGCGCTGACCATGGGCTGGATCGCGCTGGCGGGCCCCCGCTCGGCGCGGCGCTACCTGCCAGCACGCAAGGGATAGGCGTCAGGCCGCAGCGCGCACGGGCGGCTGCGTGCCAGCCCCGAGGCCATTGAACACGAAGGTGTCCATGGCCAGCACCCCGTAAGTGACTTCGTCGGCGACCCGCGTGACATCCGCTGGTGCCTCTGCGCCGCTGGCTTCGCGCGGCCCCAGCGCCGCACCGAGCGCCACATAGAACGGCAACAGATGCTCGTCGGTCGGGTGCGCGCGCCGCGCGTGCGGCGCCTGGGCGCGGTAGTCCGCGATACGGCGCGTATCGCCGGTAGCCAGCGCCTCGTCGAGTGCATCGGTCATCCAGTTGCGGAACGCATCGACATACGGCTCGGTGGCCACGCCATGCTGGGCGCGCCGGCCGCCGCCGAACACTTCCTGCAGGTTGTGCGTGAAGCTGCCCGAGGCGAGCACCAGCACCCCTTCGGCGCGCAGCGGTGCCAGCGCGCGGCCGATCTCGATCTGCGTTGCGGGCGGCAGGTACGGATTCAGCGCAAGTTGCACCACCGGGATGTCGGCATCCGGAAAGAAGTGGCGCATCGGCATCCACGCGCCATGATCGAGCGGGCGCTCTTCGTCAAACCCGACGAAGCCCGCGCCTGAATATGGGCGGCCTCCACCAGCGCCTTGACGCGCGCGGCCAGCTCGGGCGAGCCCGGCGCGTCGTAGCGCAGCGCATAGAGCTCGCGCGGGAAACCGCCGAAGTCGTGCCAGGCTTCCTGCCGCTCGCGGGTGCCGACTGCGAGCGTGCTGTAGATCCAGTGGGCCGATACCACCAGCACCGCGCGCGGCCGCTGCGCGCGCAGGCTGGCGCCGAGCGCGTCAAAGATCTCGCCGGTCGGGCCGGGGTCGATGGCAAGCATCGGCGAACCGTGAGAGATGTAGATCGAGGGAAGCATGGCATCCACCTTCAATGTATTTCGTGTACAGAAACAAGTTTGACAAAGAACTGCACGCACGGCGGACCGCTTTTGCGGACAGTTCGTGCAAAAAACTTGAACAGCCAGTTGCCGGGCCACGGTGGGGTGGCCCACACAGCGCATGAGCGCCCGTGCGCGCGCGCCGCAGAATCGGCATACGATCCGTACTGGGAGCCTGTTCGGCTCGCCGCGGTGTCCGCGACAGGCACCCGCGCGCTTCCCGCAACGCATGCCTCGCCGGCCGTGCCCGGTGGGATGGAGACTTCCGTGGTACAGCGCACTCCGCGCCGCACGCGCCGCCATAAGCGGCCAGCACCGGTCCCCATGCACTGGTGGCTGCCCGGCGCGTATGCCAGCGCGCCGGCCGTGGGACTGTGGATTGTCGCGCGCATGCCGGCCGCCATCGTGGCGGCCATCTTCGGCACGCCGGCGGCTTCCTTCTGGCTCAACCATGCGGGCGATACCGTGTTCGTGGGCGGATGGGTGGTCAGCGCGGCGCTGCTTTGGCTGTCGCGCCGGCGCGCGGCACGGCCGCCACCGGCCGAGTCCGACTCCGTGGCTCACCCGCCTTCGCGCCCGGGGCGCGGCACGCGGGATAGCGCAACGGCTCCGTCTGCAAGACTTGCGGCGGGTGATCTGAAAAGATTCGTGCGTGCGCCCGGAGGCTCTCCCGGTCGTGCCTTCCGTCGCTAGAATGCTCCACGGGTGCGGCGCGCGCAGCATGGCGCCGGCTTCGGAACCCTACCCGGCAACTCGAATGTCCGCATTCCAGCTACTTCGCAGGGCTACGGCTGCCCTGCCGGCCTGTCTGGCCGTTTCGGGTTCGCTCTGGCTGCTGCCGGGGCAGGCACTCGCACAGGCGCAGGGTTCACCGGGATTCCGGGTCATCGGCACCAATGTGCAGAAGCATGCCAACGGCGTGCTTACCCTGATGTCGTATTCCGTGGTGCCCGACCTGGCTTCGAGCTCGCTGTCGATCAACAACGCGGCGACGGACAACCCCGGCGTCTTCATGTGGCAGCTCGGCGGCGGCTTCACCATCAGCAAGTCTTTCCCGCTCTACCTGGAAGGCGCGCTCGCCTATAGCCGCTACGATCCGACCTTCATTGCCAGCGACGGCACCCAATCGCGCGCATTGCCGGTCCGGTGGAACACGTTCTCCGGCACGATCGGCATTGGCTGGGACTTCCCGCTCACCGAGAACAAGGAGCTCGTGTTCCGGCCGATCTTCACGCCTCGCTCGGCAATGTCTCCAGCGACCTGAAGATCGGCGAGGTGGTGATCGAACGCAATACCGACCGCTCGATCGACTTCCTGGAAAACGGTTCGCTCAACGCCTACGGCCTGGGCGGCTCGGTCATGCTTGACTGGGAACACTACCGCGAGAACTACGAGATCGACCTGGAGCTGCGCTACACCAATATCCATCTGCAGAGCTTCGGCGGTTCATCCACCGGCGTCACGGGCACGGCCACCGCGCAGACCGCCAACCTGTATGCGCGCTGGCGCGCGCCGACAGGCATGCGCGCGCTGGACCGCCCGGTGCGCTACGTGCTGGAGCTGTCCCACTCGCACTATCTCGGCAGCCAGGCCGGCGTGCTGGGCTTCAACTACCTGACCACCCTCGGCACCGGGCTGGAACTGGACACCAGCGCCCACGAAGTCTTCGTCACGCGGATCCGCGCGGTGGTGCGCTACGTGTTCGGCAACAACGTGTCAGGGGTTTCGCTGGGCCTCGCGGCGAGTTTCTGAGCCTTGCCGCCTCGCCGGCAAGCCGGCGCCCCATTTGCATGTCCGATTCCGGCCTTCCGCAATCGGCCAGCCCAGTGCATGATCACCGGCGGACGCCGGGCCCGCGCAAGCGCGGCCGGCCATCACGAACCCGGGCCATGGAAAGGCACGCATGACAAGCAAACAGGAAGCCGCCGCCGACGCGCGCGCTGCGGCTGGTGCGGCACGCTGGAAGACTATTGCCACTACCACGACAATGAATGGGGATTTCCGGTCGACGATGACCGGCGCCTGTTCGAGAAACTCTGCCTCGAAGGCTTCCAGGCCGGCCTGAGCTGGCTGACGATCCTGCGCAAGCGCGAGGCCTTTCGCAAGGCATTCGCCAATTTCGACATCGAGAAGGTCGCGCGCTTCGGCGAGCGCGACATCCAGCGCCTGCTCGGCGATGCCGGCATCGTGCGCCACCGGGGCAAGATCGAGGCCGCCATCAACAACGCGCAGCGGGCCGCCGAACTGCTGGAAACCGAGGCGTCGCTCGCGGCCTACTTCTGGCGCTACGAGCCCGATCCGGCCAGCCGGCCCAAGCTGCTGACCCCCGACGTGCTGCGCACCATGGCGACATCGCCGGAATCGACCGCGCTGTCGAAGGACCTGAAGCGGCGCGGCTGGCGCTTCGTCGGCCCGACCACGATGTACGCGCTGATGCAGGCGATGGGGCTGGTCAACGACCATCAGGAAGGATGCTGCGCCAGAGCCGAAGCGTTGCGCGCGCGCAAGGCGTTCAAGGTGCCGCGCTAGGTGGCACCGATGCGCGTCGTTCAGGGAAGGCAGAACGTCACTGACGGGGCACCGTCCACCGTCACCCGCGCGGCAGCGCGTAGACGATTTCCAGGTTCGGCGGCGTCAGCACGTCGACCGGCGTGCCATGCGCCACGGTGCGTCCGTTCGACAGCAGCAGCAGGCGGTCGCACCACCGCGCGGCCAGGTTGACGTCGTGGAGCACGACCAGCACCGCCAGGCCCTCCTCGCGGCTCAGGGTACGGACGGCCTGCAGCAACAGGAGCTGGTGGCGCGGATCCAGGCTGGAGATCGGCTCGTCGAGGAACAGCACGCGATATTGGCCCGGCGCGCGTGCCGCGAGCACCTGCACCAGCGCACGCGCAAACTGCACGCGTTGCTGTTCGCCACCCGACAGTCCCGGATAGCGGCGCATGCCGAGCGCCGTGGCGTCGGCAAGCCCCAGCGCGCGCGCCGTCAGCGCCGCCTCGTCGCCGGGACTCAGCTCGGGAAAGGGATAGGCTCCCATCGCGACCACTTCGCGCACGGACAGGTCAAAGCCGAGCGATGCCGACTGCGGCAGCACCGCGCGGCGGCGCGCGAGCGCGGCGGGCTTCCATTCGCGCAGCGGGTGCGCGTCGAGCGTGACCGCGCCGCCGCTGGCCTCCAGTTCGCCGGCGAGCACCGCCAGCAACGTGGTCTTGCCGGCGCCGTTGGCACCCAGTACGCCGAGCACTTCGCCGGCGCGCAGGTCGAGGTCGATGCCGTCGAGCACTCGGCGCGTGCCGCGATGGCAGGTCAGTCCGCGTGAAGCAAGCATGTCAGTGCCCCTTTCGTGCCAGCATCCACAGCAGGAACGGCCCGCCCACCAGGCTCGTGACGATGCCGATCGGCAGCTCCGCCGGGATCACGACGATGCGCGCAAGCCAGTCAGCCAGCGTCACTGCGATGGCGCCACCGGCCAGCGTGTTCGGCAACAGCCAGCGGTGGTCCGCGCCCAGCGGCAGCCGGATCAGGTGCGGCACGACCAGGCCAACAAAGCCAATGGTCCCGGTCACGGCCACCAGCGGCCCGATCAGCAGCGCGGTCAGCACGACCAGGCGCCGGCGCAGGCGCTGAAGGTCGAAGCCGAGATGCTGCGCCTCACGCTCGCCAAGCAGCAGCGCGTTCATGGCGCGCCAGTCGCGCAGCAGCAGTGCACTCAGCACGACGACCAGCGGCACCAGCCACGCGAGCAGTCCCCAGCTTGCGCCGGCCAGGCTGCCCATGTTCCAGAAGGTCAGGTTGCGAAGCTGCGCGTCGCTTGCCTGGTAGGTAAAGAAGCCGACGACGCTTGCGCAGATGGCGTTGATGGCCACGCCCGCGAGCAGCAGGTTGGCGATGCCGGCACGCCGGCTGCCGAGCCGGTAGGCCAGCGCCGTCGCGGCCAGGCTGCCGGCGAAGGCGCCGTCGCGATCGCCATGAGCCCCTCGGCGCCCCAGCACGATCGCGGCGACCGCACCGGCCGCACCGCCCAGCGAAATGCCGATCAGCCCGGGTTGGCGAGCGGGTTACGGAACAGCGCCTGCATTACCGCGCCGGACAACGCCAGCGCGCCGCCGACGGTCACGGCAAGCACCAGCGCGGCAGCCGCACCTCGATCAGCACGTTGCGCCAGATTGCGGCCTCGCCTTCGGCGTCGGGCGACAACAGTACGCGCACGAGCTGCGCGCGCGGAATGGGCATGGCACCGCTCGCTGCGGCACCGAGCGCGGCCACGGCCAGCAGCACGCACAGCGCCACGAGACGTGGCCCGGCGCAGGCCGGCGCCAGCCATGCAGGCGGAACATCAGGGAACGGACGGAACTCAAGCGCGGACCTATCGGATGGGGAGCGTTGGGGAAAGCGGAAGCCGCCGGCTCAGCGCGCCGACGAACCCCGAGCGGCGAGGCCGGCCGAAAGCTGGCGCAGCGCCTCGGGCAGGCGCGGGCCGAAGCGAGCAGCAGCAGATCGTCCATCACCACGACGCGCCTGGCGCGCGCGGCGGGTGTCACGTTGAGCCCGGCCTGGGCCAGGAAGGCATCCAGACCGCCGCTCGCATTGACCGACAGGGTCGTCGTGACGATCACGTCCGGCCGCAACGCCGCCGCCGCTTCCGCCGAGAACGGCTTGTAGCCGGTCTGCGTGGCCAGCACGTTGGCGGCGCCGATAAGCCTGAGCATCGCGGCGGCCGCCGTGCCGTCGCCGGCCGCGAGCATCTTGCCGGTATGGCTGCTCACGAGCAGTACGCGCTGTCCGCGCGCCGCAGGATGGACGTCGCGCAGCTCGGCGTGGATGCGGTTCACCAGCGCTTCACCGCGCGCGGCGACGTCAAGCGCTGCGGCGACACTGCGGATGCGCTTGTCGAGCGCATCGAGCGTCGGCTCCGATGGCACCACGACCACCCTTGCGCCCAGCTTGCCGACTTGCTCGAGCGCCTGCGGCGGGCCGCTCTGGTCCGATGCGAGCACCAGGTCGGGCTTCAGGCTGGCGACGCCTTCGACCGAGAAGGTGCGGTAGTAGCCGACGCGCGGCAGCTTGAGCGCCTCGGGCGGATAGATGCTCGACGTGTCGGCACCCACCATGCGCGGGCCGGCGTCGAGCGCGTAGACGATCTCGGTGACCGGTCCGCCGAGGCCCACTACGCGCGCCAGCGCCGCTGCGCCAGCCACGGCGGAGCCGGCCAGCCCGGCGAGCGCAAGCCAGCCCGGCAGCGCTCCCAGGGCCTTCAGCGCATTCCGTCTGCCTGCACGCTTCATCGTTCTTCCTCCCGAATGCCTCATGCCGCGAGTGGCTGCGCACACAGCGATTGCAGCAGGTCGCGCCATGCCGGCAGTTCCGGCTTGCCGGGCTTGCGTTCGCCGAAGAACTGGACGATCAGCTCGCCGTCCTTGCCATAGAGTTCGAGTGAAGTCACCCAGCCATCGCTGGTCGGCTTGTTGACGATCCATGACGACACCACGGCCTCGGTATTCAGGTGCAGATTGAAGGTTTCGTCGAGCACGTTGTACCAGGGGCCGGTGCGTACCAGCTTGCTGACCGCGCCCGTGTGGATCTGCACGATGCCGCGGTTGCCGACAAAGCACATGATCGGCAGCGCTGTATCGGCGGCACGCGTGAGCATGGTCTCGACGGTCTCGTTGCCGACCTGTTGCGCAAGGTCCTGTCCGGCCGCGCGCAGCGCGCCAAGGCGCGACACCTTGAACTGGCGCAGCATGCCGAAGAAGTCGTGCGTGTCGGTCAGTCCGCGCCAGTGCGCGCGCAGCCTGGCGGCATCGTCCGGGACGTCGGCTTCGTCAGGTTCGGCCAGCGCCTGGGCAACGACCGGCGTGGGGGTGGCCGTGGCAAACCTTGCGACGAAGGCATCCCAGGCGGTGCCGTCGGTATGTTCGGTGCGGTACACCTTGTGCACGGCCTCGCCGCGCACGTCGAAGAACTGGATGCTCCGGCGGCCGTTCTCGGTCACGGCGTAGAAGTACTTCCAGCTCGCGAAGAACATGCGCAGGTCGATGTCCGGCCCGAGCACGATGCCGACCGGGCCTCGGCCTGGATATCGAGGTAGGCGCCGTGGCGCTCGTGCACGGCCGAGTCGTTGCGCGACAGCGCCATGACGCGGCCGAGCGTGCCAAGTTCGCGGAACAATGTCTGAGCTGGGCCAGCCAGCTCCTGCGCGGTCACGCCGCACCCGGCGGCCACGAGCGCGGCTTCGGGCACGCCGAGGCGCAGCGCGCGCTCGCGGATGCGCAGATGGGGGGACTCGTCCACCAGTTGCTGGTGGCGGGCGCGCAGGGTTTCGAGGCTGTCGTGTTCCATGTCGGTAAGTCTTGCGTCTTGCTGATAGCGATCGTGGGGAAAGGCCGGATCGTCGCGCCGCAATCCGTAAGGATCGCGGCGTATCGTCCCGGCCTGGCTATGGGGCTGCGTCAGGGCTGGACGTCGAACTCGATGGTCCAGGTCTGCTGGCTGGATGCGTTGTTCGGGTCCGCGTACGCAATCTGCGTCACGTGGAAGCGGGCATAGGTATTGCCCTCGCCGCCACGCAGCAGGCTCGCGCCGTCAACGTTGGCCTTGATCAGATGGGCGACGGGCGGCAGCCCTGCGGACGCTGCGGCGGTGGCGGTCGGGTAGTACGTGTACCAGCCGTAGTTCAGCGGGTTCGGGTAGCGCCGGTCTGCTTTGGATTCAGCGGCGACGACATGCCGTCCTTGATCCACGCGCTCGCGGTAGCGGGCACATCGAGCGTGCCGGTCAGGTCGGCCACCGTGGCAACCAGGTTCGAGGAATCCGTGAACTTCGACGGCACCGGCTTGTTGTCGGCATCGTAGAAGCCGGCGGGTGTCTTGCCCACGTAGCCGGCGACCTTGCCGCTGCCCGACTCTCCGCCATTCAGCTTGAAGTTGTAGCGGTTGAACGCAATGTGCCAGTTGCCCGAGACCGTGGTCACAGCGCCGGCCTGAAGGTCGTAGTAGACCCAGTCGCTGGCGGCATTGACCTGCGCCGTGCGTACCGTCTGGCTTGTGTCGCTGCGGTCCAACCAGCGGAACGACGGGTTGCCCGAGGTGGTGCCGCCCGCCCCACCGTAGTAGCCCGTGACCTGCAGCGCATAGACCGGCGAGGACGCCGAGCCGACCGGATCGGGCCTGGTGCTGTCCGTCGTGATCAGGAACGTGCGGAAATTCGGGTACAGCAGGTGGTCGTTCGCGCCGCCCACGCCGTACTCGAACGCGGCCGAGGCGATATCGTTGGTGCCCGAGAACACGCCGCTCGCGGAGTCCTTGAAGAACAGCGTGCTCGGGATTGCGCCGCTCTTGGGGTCGGTGGTGGCGTTCTGCCACGTCCGCAGCTCGGCCCAGGTGTGGTCGAACGGTCCGCCGAATGCGCCGCCGGCGCCGTTACCGCTGGTGCCGCTGTTGGTCCATAGCGACGCCGTCTTGCCGCTGCTCTTGACCTTCAGGTCCCAGGCATTGCCCGAGCAGTTCGCGACCTCGGCCCTGGTGTTGAAGTCGTAGCAGATGGCGCCGCCGCTGGCCGGCAATGCGAACGTCCACGTGGCCGATTGCGTGAAGGCGCTGGTCGTACCGCCGTTGTTGCCATTGTTGCCGCTATTGCCATTGTCGCCGGGGTTGCCGCCCGTGCCTGCGTCGTCACCGCCGCCGCCGCAGGCGGCAAGGAGCAGTGCCATGGCGATGGCGCCGAGCGTGGATGCCGATATGCGATTCATTTCCGTTCCTCTCCTTTGAATTCCCCTGTGATTTCCCGTTGAATCAGAAGGCGCCGTCGGTGTTAAACCGCGCGCCGAGATAGATGAAGCGCCCGGCCACGGGTCCGAAGTCGTTCGCGTTCGAGAAGTCGCGCTGCCGGTCGAACAGGTTGTTGACCCCGATGAAAGCAGTCGCCCCGCGGCCGATCTTCTGGTTCAGCACGAGATCGAGCGTGGTCCAGGACGGCGAGCGTGCGCCGGTGGTCGAATCGACCAGTTCGCTGCTCTGGTAGCGGCCACGCACCGAAAGCTCGGTGCGCGGGAACAAGCGCCAGTCGAGCCCCAGGCGCGCCATGCTGCGCGGGCGGCGCGTGAGTTCGGTGCCGGTGTCGAGGTCTTCGGTATCGGTGTAGGTGTACGCGGCGTTCAGGCCGAGGCGGCTGGTGGCCTGCCAGCGCACCGTCGTTTCCAGCCCCTGCGTGCGGGCATGCGCGACGTTCCGGTAGGTGTAGAGCGCGACACCGTTCACCACGCTGAAGTTGCTCATATCGGTCTGGATCAGGTCGGAGACGCGGTTGTAGAACACGTTGGCGTCCACCGTGACGCGGTCGCGCAGCTCAGCGAGCCCCCGAGCTGGAAGCTGTTCGACGACTCCGGCTTCAGGTCCGGGTTGCCGATGACCATGTAGCCGAGCGAGCTGTGGTCGAACAGGAAATGGCGTTCCTTCAGGTTCGGCACGCGGTAGCCCTGGCCGAAGTTGGCGCGCGCCACGCCCTTCCAGTCTTCGGTGCCGATCAGGTTCGCGCGCACGCCGATCTTGGGCGCGAAATGGCTGCCAAAGTCGGAATCATGCTGGCCGCGTACGCCAGCGACGATTTCCCAGGTCTCGCTGAGGAAGATGTCGTCCTGCACGTAAAGCTCGCTGGCGGTGCGCGCGGCGTTGCCGAGCAGTTCCGAGATGCCGTTGGCGTTCTGCTTCAGCGTCTCATGATGGAAATCGCCGCCAACCTGCCAGAGCTGCGACTTCCATGCAGGCAGATCGAGCTGCAGCGAGACATGGTCGGTGCGCATCGACGCATTGCGCGCGGCGGATTGGAAGCCGTTGGAATATTCCGTGGTGTTGCTGTCGTAGCCCTCCGTCACACCGGCAAGGCGTGCGGTCAGGCCGTTGTCGAAGCGCCATTTGCCGCCGCCGGTGAAGCGGTCGCGCGAGATGTCCTCGGTCTTGCGCTGCGGCACGTAGGCCGGCGGCGCGTAGTAGCGGTAGCGCTGCTCGTCGTTCTCGCGATAGGCGCTGGCATCGACCCAGAAGCTGCCGGCCGGCGACGGCAGCCACTCGACGCGGCCGCTGTATTGCTCGCGCCGCACGGCATCGCCGTGGCGCGTCCAGCCGTCGGAGTCCACGGCGAAGCCCTTGTTGTCGAACGCGTCGGCCGTCACGCGCGCGCGCCATGTTTCGCCGCCGCCTTCGACGCGGACATTGCCGTGCAGGACCCCGGGATTGCCATCGGCGTTCTGCGAGCCGTATGTGCCGGCGTCGGCCGATGCCGCGGCGCCGAACCCGCGCGCGATCGGCCGCGTGATGACATTGATCACGCCGCCCATGGCCGAACTGCCGTACTGGGCTGAACTGGCGCCCTTCACCACTTCGACGCGATCGACCTCGCCGAGCAAGTATTGCGAGACATCCACCGTCGACCCCGTACTGGCGCTGACGGGCAGGCCGTCGATCAGCACGAGCACCTGGTCGCTGGTCATGCCCTGCAGCGTGACTTCGTAGCCCGACTTGCCATGGATCTCGCGAAGCTGCAGCCCCGGCACGTTTTCGAGCGCGTCCTTGAGCGTACGGGCGTGAGTACGATCGATTTCCTTGCGATCGACCACCTCGGTGCGCACCGGCGTCTCGTCCAGCGTCTTTTCCGAGCGGGTCCCGGTGACCACGACGGTCGGAAGCGCAACCGATTCTTCAGCGGCGACTACGCCGGGCAAGAGCCAGGGACACAGCAGCGCGCTGGCGAGAACCGGCAGGGACCGGCGTCCGCGAGAGGGGCGATCAGGGCGCACGATGAAAGTCGTCTTTCGTAAGAGAAGTTGTAAATGATAATGGTTAACATTCGCATCTACAAGAAGTTACGAAGACCGTACTTTGCGGTATCGCAAGAGTTGTTGCGACCAGGGGGGAAGGTAAACCGGTGAGTCAGGACGTGCTGCCGGCAGCCGGACGTGGACAAAGCAACCCGGCGAGCGTTAACGCGCGTCTTGCTCACCCGGTACTGGAGAATAGCGCGGTGGTGCGGAGCATTGCGATGGGCGCAGGTATACGTACGCCTCGCCGGGCCGGGCCGCGCCACGCAGAGAGCACGATCTGTTTGTTTCTTAAGACTGTTTACGTATACAAAGATAGTAGTAGTAGGTAAACGTCACGCTCCGCCGTGGATAACCGTGCTTTTCCCTTTCGGATCAGCAGGTTGCAAGAAAGACAACCGGGTCGTGCAAGCACGGATGCCCATGGATATCCTGGGGCGCACGTATACATCCACGGAAATCACTGCCAGGTTGTTCGTATACGGCCCACAGCGCGCCCCCAGCCGGGCCACAGGCTTCCCGTGCGGTTATCCCCAGCGACAGGCAAAGATATCCACAGCGCGCGTCAGCGGCGCCTGGTTTCGGCGGCGACGTATACCGGATCCGCATGCGTCATCACGCTCAGCACGTTGTGCCGGGCCATGGTGCGGCGATGCGCTTCGGCCGCGATGGCGTGGCCTTCGGCGACAGTCAGGTTCGCGTCGATCTCGAGATGCACGTCGACCAGGACCTGATCACCCATCTTGCGCGTACGCAGGTCGTGCACGCCCTGCACGCCCGGCGTTTCGAGCATGGTCTGCCGGATGGCGGCGACCGTCTCGGCATCGGCGGCGCGGTCCATCAGGTCGTTGAGCGCATCCCAGCCGAACTTCCAGCCCATGCGCGCCACCATCAGGCCCACCACCACCGCCGCGACGGGGTCCAGCACGTGATAGCCGAGCAGGTTGCCGCCGATGCCCATTGCCACGACCAGCGACGACGCGGCGCGGAGCGCGCGTGCCAGGCATTGGCCACGAGCATGCCTGAGCGCACGCGCTTGGCCACAGCCAGCATGTAGCGGAACAGCAGTTCCTTGGACAGCAGCGCCACCATGGCCACCCAGAGCGCGATCGGCTTGACCGCCTGCGCGCCCAGCGGATGCTGGATTTTGCCGACCGCCGACCACAGCATGCCGAGCCCTACGACCAACAGCAGACAGCCCAGCACCAGCGAAGCCGCGGTCTCGTAGCGGCGGTGGCCGTACTGGTGGTCGCGTCAGGATCTTTGCGGCCGTGGTGGCCCGCCAGCAGAACCACGAAGTCCGACATCAGGTCGGACAGCGAGTGCAGCGCGTCGGCAAGCAGCGCCTGCGAGCCTGCCCACAGGCCGGCCACCGCCTGTGCCACGCTCAGGCCGATATTGACGCCAACGCTGACGAGCGTGCTGCGCCGCCCCGCGACGTAATCGGCGTGCGCGTCCACAGCCGGGTTGGAGGAAGGATGGTGGATGGGCATGGCGGTTCAGCGCCCTACCGCGGCCGCCAGGTTGGCGCGCACGCGCTGCAGCAGCGCAATCAGTTGTTCGTGCTCGTGCGGCGTAAAGCCGAGCAGCGCCTCCGCGGCGATCTCGTCGCCGACGAGCCGTGCCTGGCCGAGCGCCTTGCGCGCCTTCGCGGTCATCTGCACCAGGCGTACGCGCGGTCGTCCGGGTCGGGCCGCCGCGCGATCCAGCCGCCCTCTTCCATGCGGTCGAGCAGTCGGCCCGCCGAGATCGGCGCCACATCGAGGATGTCAGCGAGGCTGGCCTGGCTGATCTCGCCGTGATGGGCCAGGTATGCAAGCGCGCGGCACTGCGCGCGCGTGAGGTCCAGGGTGGACTTCGCCAGGTCGTCGAACCGCTTGCCGCACAGGCGGCCCACGTCAGTCACGAGAAAGCCAAAGCGTTGTTCGGATTCCGATTCCATCGCGCGACTATAGCTGAAGAACCATGACAGTGAACGGAACGGCACCCATCCCCACGCGATCCGTCGCACACCACCCTGCGAGCCATATAATAAGCACGCTTATCAATTAAACAGCCCCCACGCGTTCCATGTCCTCCCTTGCCCCGCCGGCCGGCGCCGACACGCCGCTGAACCGGCCCATGATCACCGTCTCGATCATGCTGGCGACGCTGATCCAGACGCTGGACAGCACCATTGCCAATGTCGCGCTGCCGCACATGCAGGGCACGCTGTCGGCCTCGCAGGACGAGATCACGTGGGTGCTGACTTCGTATATCGTCGCCGCGGCCATCGCCACGCCGCTGACGGGGTGGCTGTCCGACCGGCTCGGCGTGAAGCGGCTGCTGTTGATCGCCATTGGCGGCTTCACCGTGGCCTCAGCGTTTTGCGGGCTGGCCGAGACCCTGTCGCAGATGGTAGCCGCGCGCCTGCTGCAGGGCATCTTCGGCGCATCGCTGGTGCCGCTGTCACAGTCCATCCTGCTCGACATCAACCCGCCGTCGCGACAGGGGCAGGCCATGGCGGTGTGGGGCATGGGCGTGATGGTCGGCCCGATCCTCGGACCGACGCTGGGCGGCTGGCTGACCGACAGCTACAACTGGCGCTGGGTGTTCTTCATCAACGTGCCGATCGGCGCCTTCGCCATGTTCGGCGTCATGTCGTTCCTGCCAGACAGGCCGCCGCGCAGGGAGGTCAGGTTCGACGCCTTCGGCTTTGCCACGCTGAGCCTGGCGATCGGCGCACTGCAGGCCATGCTCGACCGCGGCGAGCAGCTCGACTGGTTCAGCTCGCTGGAGATCCGCATCGAGGCGCTGCTCGCGGTGATCAGCTTTGCCTATTTCGTCGTGCACACGGCCACGGCCGGTTCGAAATCGTTCTTCCGCTTCGAACTTCTGAAGGACCGCAACTTCGCCACCGGCACATGCTTCATCTTCGTGATCGGCGCGGTCATGTACGCCACGCGCGCGCTGCTGCCGCCGATGTTGCAAGGGCTGATGCAGTATCCCGTGGCCACGACAGGCCTTGTCACCGCGCCGAGCGGCGCCGGCACCATGGTCGCGATGCTTCTGGCGGGCCGCCTGCTGCGCCGCATCGACGCGCGGCTCCTGCTGTTGTCGGGCTTCCTGATCTCCGCGTTCGCGCTGTGGCAGATGATGCACTACACCATCGTGCTGTCGATGTCCGACATCGTCTGGCCCGGCGTGATCCAGGGTTTCGGGCTGGGGCTGGTGTTCGTGCCGCTCAGCGCGCTGACCTTCTCCACGCTGCGGCCGGATTTGCGTGCCGATGGCACCGCCACCTACAGCCTCGTGCGCAATATCGGCAGCAGTATCGGCATCTCGGTGATCCAGGCGCTGATGACGCGCAACACGCAGGTCGCGCACGCCGACCTGGCCGCGCATGTCAGCGTCTACAATCCGAACCTGCAGTCGATGGTGGCAAACGGCTCGCGCGCAGACCTGGCGGCGCTGAACCACGCGATCAACCAGCAGGCGTCGATGATTGCCTACCTCAATGACTTCAAGGCGATGTTCATTGCCACGCTGCTGGTCGTGCCGCTGATCCTGCTCGTGCGCCCCGCCAGACAGGTTCCGGCCGACATGGCCCACGCCGCGATGGACTGAGCAGCCCGCGGCCGGTGTATGCACAAGACGACGCAGGTGTATGGAGACGTAACAGCACTGGCGAACTTTCTGTGACGTACTACCGTACAAATCGGGCCCAATGACAACGCCCGAGGAGTTCGCATGGCTATCCGGTCGCTTGCCTCGCACAGCACATCCCAATTGCGCCGCCTGATCGGCCAGATGCAGATGGAGGTCGATGCGCTCGAACATCTGTCCGTGCCCGACCCGGATGCGCAAAGCCGGCTCGGCTATGCCACGGCTCGGCTGCGGGACGGTATCGAGGCGGTGGAAGACGCGCTGCAATCGCTGCGGGCGCTGCAACAGGTACGGCCTTCGGCGATGAAGGCCAGGCGGGGGCCGCGGGTAGCTTGACGTGGCCTTTTGTTCCACAACGGAAGCGGCAAAACGGGCGCGGCAAAAGAAAAAGGGCCCGGAACGAATTCCGAGCCCTTTGTTCTTGTACCTGGTGGACCGAAGGAGGATCGAACTCCCGACCTCTGCATTGCGAACGCAGCGCTCTCCCAGCTGAGCTATCGGCCCATCGCGAACGATTGTAGCCTACTTCGTTCGAGCGCTTCAATCCATACCCGCCGGGTGATGATCGCGCGCAACATCAGGCTGCCATGCCGGGGTTTCCCCCCATGCCGACCACGCGCGGCTGGTTCAGCGGACGGGCGCTGACTTCCTTGTTCGCGCGCAGCCACTGCGCCATGACGTCCCAGATCGGCGCGCCGCCGGCTTGTTTGGCTTCTTCGGCGACGGGCGCCCAGCCGGCGACCTTGTAGTTCTTGCCAGCGTCCAAGGGCTGGCCATTCAGGCGCATGTCGCTGATACGCTTGCCCATGCCGGCGTTCGGGTCAATCGTGTATTGCAGCCCGCCCACGCGCACCATGTCGCCGCCCTGCTGGTAGTACGGGTCAGGATTGAAGAGGTTGTCGGCCACGTCTTCCAGGATGGTCTTGATGGTCTCGCCGCTCATGTCCGTCACGGTGGTGTACGGGTAGGTGATGGCGGTCTGGTCCATCAGGTGCTCCATCGTGATAGCCTGGCCCGGCAGCAGCGTGGCACCCCAGCGGAAGCCCGGCGAGAACGCGATCTGCGCGCCCTGCACTTCCATCAGGCCGTCCAGAATGAGCTGGTCGAAGGTGCCGTTGAAATTGCCACGCCGGTACAGCAGGCCGCGATTCACGGCCAGCACTTCACCGAGCTTCTGTTCGTACGGCGCACGGACCTTTTTGATCAGCGCGTCCATGGCCGGGTCGGCCGGCAGGTAGTTGGCGAACACCGGCAGCAGGCGGTAGCGGAAGTCCGTCACCCTGCCGTTCTTTACGTCGAAGTCCAGCACGCCGAGGAACTTGCCGTTGGAACCGGCATTGGTGACCAGCGTGGTGCCACCGGCATTCTTCACCGGCACCGGGGCCGGGATGCCGTCATGGGTGTGGCCACCGAGGATCGCGTCGAGCCCGCGCACGCGCGAGGCGAGCTTCAGGTCGACATCCATACCGTTGTGCGACAGCAGCACAACCACCTGGGCGCCCTTGCTGCGCGCGTCGTCGATGACCTGCTGCAGGTTTTCCTCCTGGATGCCGAAGGTCCAGTCGGGGACGAAATAGCGCGGGTTGGCAATCGGCGTGTACGGAAAAGCCTGGCCGATGATGGCCACCGCCACGCCGTTGATGTCGCGGATCACGTACGGGTCAAAAACCGGATCGCCGAAGTCATTGGTCTTGATGTTCTGGGCGAGGAACGAGACCTTGTCCTTGAAGTCCTTCTCGACGATTTCCTTGACGCGGTCGGCACCGAGCGTCATTTCCCAGTGCGGCGTCATCACGTTGACGCCGAGCGCCAGCGCCGCGTCTACCATGTCCTGGCCTTTTGTCCACAGCGCGGTGGCCGATCCCTGCCAGGTGTCGCCGCCATCGAGCAGCAGCGCGCCGGGCCGGCTCGCCTTCATCCGCTTGACCAGCGTGGCCAGATGGGCAAACCCGCCGACCTTGCCATAGCGCTGCGCGGCTTCCGTGAAATCGAGGTATGTGAATGCATGCGCCTGCGGCGTGCCGGGGCGGATGCCGTAGTGGCGCAGCAAGGCATCGCCGACGAGATGCGGCGGCTTGCCGGCGTAGGCGCCGATGCCAAGGTTGACGTTGGGCTCGCGGAAGTAGACCGGACGCAGCTGGGCGTGGCAGTCGGTGAAATGCAGCAGGTGGACATTGCCGAAGCGCGGCAGGTCGTACATGGCCTCGGCGGACTTCGCCGCCTGGGCGGCGCTGGCCGGGAACGTCATGCCGCTGGCGCCGGCAATGGCCAGCACCTGCAGGAACTCGCGTCGGTTCATGTCGTGGTCTCTTCCTGTGGAATCGGCGTGCCGGTGGGCGCCTGCAGGGCATGCAAGGCCGCTTCCGGCATCGGTTTCATATTGACCGCGTGCCGATATACGTCAGCGCACGGCAAGGCAATGATTCAGGGCCTGGCGTGGCGGTCGAGCGCCGCGACTTCATCTTCCAGCATCTCGCCCACTTCCTTCTGCACCACGCGGCCGCGCGCGTCGATCACGTACAACTCCGGCAGCCCCTTGCGCGGACTGAACACGCCGCGCAGCGCCGGCGAGTCCATGGTGACCGGGAAGGTGTAGCCGCGCTTGCGCAGGTACTCGGCCGCCTCGCGCGGATCCTTGTCGATGCTGATGGTCAGCACCTGCAGCGGCGTACCGCGCGTGCGCTCATAGAGCTTCTGCAGGCGCGGGTTCTGCATGGCGCAGAACGGACACCACGACGCCCACACCTCAACGATCAGCGGCTTGCCGAGCAGCGACGCCGCGCTCAGGGTGCGGCCGTCCAGGGTCTGCACATCGGGCAGCCGCACGGTGTCGCCGACCTCGAGCGCGCCAGCGCTGCCGGCTCCGGCCATCAGGCCGAAAGCCAGCACCCACGCGATGAAGGATGAGCACACGCGAAACATGCCTATGCCCTTACTGGTTGACCGGCGAAGCCGGGTCCAGCAGCAGCGCCATGACGTCGCGGATCTGCGTTTCAGTCAGGATGCCCTTGTGGCCGAAGCGCGGCATGTTGGAGCAGGCCGCAAACGCGCTGGAGTCCCAGATCTTGCCCCAGGTGTACTTGACCACGTCCTCGGAATTTCCGCGCAGCTTGCCGTACTGGTACAGCGACGGACCGATATTGCCGAACGAGATTTCCGCCTTGGTCATCTGGTGGCACGCGTAGCAGTTGCCGCCGTTGGTGCCGCCGACCTGGTCCGAGAACTGCATGCCGCGCCCGTTCTGCGCAACCTTCTCGCCTTCCTTCCAGTCGCCGAGCCACTTGCCATCGGCCGGATACTTGACCTGCTTCAGCTCTGCTGCCTCGATCTTCTTTGCCGTCGCCGCCGGCACCTTGGAGCGGTCCGGGTACTGGCTGCAGGCCTGTTGCATGGCATCCTGGTTGAGCACGCCTTCGACGGTCGCCGGCCCCTTCGACGAGAACGAGCCTTCGATCAGGTGCTTCATGTCGGCGGTGCTGACGGCCGTCGCCTTGGCCTTTGCCGCCGGCTTGGCCTTGGCGCTGTCCTGCGCGATGGCACCGGCGCTGGCCGCCAGCGCCAGCGCGGCAACCGCCCACACGCCGTATTGCTTGGTGAATCCCCCGATGTCTGTCTCCCGTGATTGGTCAGCGGCTTCATGGCGGGGCCATCGTAGGTGCCGCCGTTCGCGTTCCTGGCCAGGAACATGGTGAGGGCGGTGATCACGTCCGAACCGTAGGCCGGCTCGGGAAAGCGCTGCTGGCGCAGGCAGTCGTACAGGCGGTGCTGCATGGTGCGTACCTCGCCCTGCGAGACGCGGTAAGCGGGCCACGTCGTGTAGGCCGCCTGCGCGCCCTTCTCGGTCAGCAGGTTGGGCAGGTCCTGCAGGCGGATGCGCTGGCCATCCACGGCGTGGCAGGTGGCACAGGCAAAGTCATAAGCCCCGCCGCGGTAGAAGAACATCTTCTGGCCGAGCGCGTAAGTGCGCTGCTCGTCCGGATGGCTGAGCTGGACGTTCATCTTCACGCCGCGCGATTCGGCGGTCAGGTACGAGACCAGGCGCTCGATGTCCGACGGCTTGCCCGACGACGAGAACGGATTGGCCATGGCCTGTTCCTTAGTCAGGCCCTGCAGCGTCACACGGCAGTACGCCAGGCGCTGTTCCAGGTCCATGACCTTGCCGGTGTCCTTGAAGTAGCGCGGCAGTTCGGCGTATGCGCCCTTGGTCACGCCCGGGCCCTTGCCCAGGTCGCATTGTTCGAGCGAGACGTTCTTCGGGCCGGCGGGCTTTTTCCACAGCTCTTCGCCGGCGGCTTCCCACAACTCAGCAGGATTACCTTCGGCCAGCATCTGTCGGTACTTGGCGATTTCGTCGGCGGTGCTGCCCTGCGCATGGACGGCGGCCGCCAGGGTCAGCGCGGTGGCGCCGGCCGCGGCCAGCGCGGCGCCGGTGGCGAGGCGTCGGATCTTGGTCATTGGGGGCTTCTCCTCCCGGCCGCTCGCGCGCCGGGTTGTTCTTCTGTCGCCGGACCTTCCCGGGCCCGGGCCGTCCTCAAGGCTTGATGTAGGCGTAGCCTTCGTCAAACTGCAGGCGGGCGATCTCCACCACGCCGGCCGGTACGATCTTCGATTCCATTAGCAGGCTCGATTCGGAAATCTTGCGTGCGTTCAGCGTATTGCGGCAGACGCGGAATTCGACACCGGCTGAAGCCAGTGCGCCCACCGGGCCGTCAAACGTATTGCCGCGCGCATCCTTGGCGCCTTCCACCAGGAAATCCACGCCGTAGCCGAACGCGACCACGACGAGCTTCGTGTCCGGGGCGCCGTTCAGGTGGTTGCGCAGGTTGCCCATCGCGCGCACCGCCTGGTCGATGCCTTCCGAAAGCTGGTACACCACCTTGACGCGCCCGCCCTTGCCAGCCGCAGGGCCCGGCGCTGCCTGCGCCGCCTTTGCCGCCAGTCCGATGGCGGCCAGTGCCGCCGATGCCCGAATGAATGCTCGCCGCATGATTGTTCCCGAGGTCAGTTTCCGACCAGAACCATAGCAGACGACAGCCGCGCGCGCCGGGCCGGTATCAGGCGATGGTCGCTTCGTCGGTACGCTTGTCGCCGCGGTTGTGACCCAGGTCACGGTGACCTTGTCGCCCTTGGCGCCGCCCTTGAACTTGAAGTTCAGGAACGGGTCCTTGGACACCGCCGGGCCGAACTGGGCGCGGAACACTTCCTTGCCCTTGCACTGGGCGCTCACGGTCTGGATGTGCCACGCCGGAATGGTCTTGCCGGCGCTGTCCTTGCGCTGGCCGGTTTCCATGTCGTGCTTCATCAGAATCTTGACGTCTACCACGCCGCCATTTTCGGTGGCGCGTACGCGCATCGGGTCTGCCATTGCTCTCTCCTGTTGCAGATGATCGTGGATTGGCGGGGCGCGGGACTCAGCCGCCGCAGCCGCCCAAGGTGACCTTGATTTCCTTGGATGCCACGTACCACTTGCCGCCGGCCTTGACCGCGGCATGCACCACGGAGGTCTGGCCCATCTTCACGCGCGTGGAGACGAACGGTTCGGTGCCGGGCGGGATCACGAAATCCGCGGCCAGCGTGTTCGGGTTCTTTTCGACCAGGATCGCGATCTGCTCGGTGTCCGGGATCGTGCTGGTCACGGCCACTGGCACCACGGCGCCGTTCTCGGCGATATCCGGGGCGTTGAAGTTGATGGCGGTGCTCTTCTCGGTGCCGCTGCCGCCCAGCGCCTTGATCACGTCGGCCACGCTCTTGCCGTCAAAAGCGGTCTTGTTCCACTCGGCTGCCTGCGCTTCGGTGATCAGGCCGGTTGCGGCCATCAGCGACAGGACAGCGGTGACCCGCAGTACTTCTCGTCGTTTGGAATTCATTGTGCTTTGCTCTCCGGCTACTCCGTTCCCGGTCGTGGTTGACCGCTTGGGGCGGTGCTTGCTGCGTGCGGCCGGTGCATTGCCGGCCGCTGTGCTCTGTATCCAGGCCCGCGCGGCGGATGCCGGCCGGCCTGCTGCATCGGTGCGCGGGTGACGCTTACTTGGCTGGCGCGCCGGCCAGCACCCACTCCACTACCGTCTTGACGTCGGCGTCGCTCACGCCGGCATTGGCGGGCATCGGCACAGGACCCCAGACGCCCGAACCACCGGTCTTGACCTTCTTGGTCAGCGTCGCAAGAGCGTTCTTGTCGCCCTTGTACTTGGCGGCCACGTCCTTGTAGGCGGGACCGACGAGCTTCTTGTCGACCTGGTGGCAACCCATGCAGGCGTCTTGTTGGCAATCTCCTGTGCTTGGCGGCATCGACTGCATGGGCCGATGCGGCGGCGCCCAGCATCAGCGCTGCGATGACAAACTGCTTCATTTATTAAGCTCCAAGCTTTGTAAAGCCGTGGGGACGGCAAAGGCCTCGCCACAACCGGACTGCGCTGCAGCGCGACACACTCTGGCCGCCGCCTGGGGGCACTCCAGCGGCCAGCCCGCTATTTTGCCTCAAGAATCCACCCCACCATGGCGCGGATGTCCGAATCGGGGATCTGTGGCTGCGGCGGCATCGGCACGCTGCCCCAGGCGCCCTGCCCGCCCGCCCTGACCTTGTGCCTCCAGCGCGGCGTGCGCGTCTCCCTGTCCGCGATACTTGCTGGCGATATCTGAAAATGACGGTCCAACCACTTTTCGGTCGAGCGCGTGGCAGGCCATGCACTGGTACTGACCGGTCAGCTTTGCGCCTGGCGACACTGGCGCTGCGGCCACCGGCACCGCTTTCGCCGAGGCGAGCGCCGCCACGCCGCGCGTCGGCCCGAAGCCGCGCTGCTGCTGCGACAGGTCGCCGTGCGAGTCGCGCGCATACTCCGGCATGGCCGAGACGATCTTCACGGACGCTTCGCAGTCCTTCATGCAGGCCCTGTTGTGTGTGTCGGGCCGGCCGCGGCCCGGCCACATGCCATGTTCGGTGGTCATGCCATCGCGGTTCGGCATCTTGCGCTGGACCTCGGCGATGTTGGCGTCCGACAGCGTGAAGTCGGCCGGAACGATCTCACCCAGGTTGAGCAGGTAAGCGGTGACGGCATAGACGTCATCGGCGGCGAGGCTCCTCGGCGCATTCCATGGCATGGCGCGGTGGATGTAGTCCCACAGCGTGCTGACGGTGCTGACCTTCATCAGCGTGGTGCGGTACGGCTGGTTGCCGGTCATTGCGGCCACGCGGCCGCGCCGGATATCGTCGGCCGTGGTGCCGCCCACGATCGGCGAGAAGACCTCGTTCGATTCCCCGAAGTCGCCGTGGCATGACGCGCACTTGCCGTCCCAGATCTTCTGGCCCTGTGCCACCGTGCCGCTGCCTTTCGGCAGGCCCTGGAAGTCGGGCCGCACGTCGATGTCCCAGGCGGCGACTTCGGCCGCTGTGGCGGTGCGGCCGAGCGCCGCGGCGTGCCGCGGCGGAGTCGGCCGTGCCGGCCCAGGCCGCCGTGGCCAGGCAGCTCGCCGCTAGCGCGAGCACGCGTGCCGCGTCAGCCCACGTGGACATTGGACACCTCCCCGCTCTGGGCCACCTGCCAGCTCTGGATGGCGTTGTTGTGATAGATCGAGCGCGTGCCACGCACTGCACGCAGTTGCGCCATCTTCGGTTGCACGTAGCCGGTTTCGTCGATCGCGCGGCTTTGCAGGATGGCCGGGCCGCCGTCCCAGACCCAGTCCAGGTTGAAGCGCGTCAGGCATTTGGACAGCACCGGCGTTTCCAGCCGCGCCGTTCGCCAGTTGCGGCCGCCGTCGGTCGAGACATCGACGCGGCGCACGCGCCCGCGCCCGGACCATGCCAGTCCGCTGATGTTGTAGAAACCCTTGCCTACCATCTGCTGGCCGCCCGAGGGCGAGGTGATGACGGACTTGCACTCCTGGAGCGACGTGTACTGGCGCAGCCTGCCGTCCGGCATCATGTCCACGTAGTGAATGGTCTCGTCCTTGGCGTTCCACGGCTGGTCGCCCAGCTCCAGCCGGCGCAGCCACTTGACCCACGACACGCCCTGCACGCCCGGCACCACGAGCCGCAGCGGATAGCCGTTCTCGGGGCGCAGCATCTCGCCGTTCATGCCCCAGGCGACGATGATCTCGTCGGCCAGCTCCATCGGGATCGTGCGCGTCATGCCGGAGCCGTCGCCGCCTTCGGCCAGCAGGTACTTGCCGCGGCGCAGGTCCGCGCCAGCGTCGTCCAGCAGCACTTTGAGCGGCACGCCGGTGAACTCGCAGCACGACAGCATGCCGTGCGTGTACTGCACCGTCGGCACCGCCACGTTGCCCCACTCCATGCCGGTATTGGCGCCGCATTCGATGAAATGCATGCGCGACACCGACGGCAGGCGCATCAGGTCGTCCATCGTATAAACGCGCGGCGCCTTGACCAGCCCGTTGATCATCAGGCGGTGGCGGGCCGGGTCGATGTCCTGCCAGCCTGATGGTGCCGTTCGAAATGCAGCCCGCTAGGCGTGATGATGCCGAACAGCCCCTGCAGCGGCGCGAACGCAACCGAAGCGGCCGACACGCGCGTCAGCCCCGGCGACTCGCGCCGCACCAGGTTTTTCTCATGAACAGATGGCTGACCGTACGGGCCGCGCGGCCACCGGCTGGCCCAGCGACGTGGCCCACGGCTGCGGCTCGAGGATGGCCGGGTCGCCTTGGGCAGCCAGCGCGCGCCGGCCCAGTGTTGCCGCAGCCACGCCGGCCGCGGCGCCGAGGAAGCTCTTGCGCAAGAAATCGCGCCGCGGGCTGTCGAGGCCGTGCCGGGCAATGTCCTGCTGCAGCGATGCGCTGACGAAGTGCTCGGGCGCGGACACGATGCGCCCGCGCGGAATGCGTTCCTGCAATGCCGTCTCCTCCGGCACGCTCGCTGTGCGGCGCGCCTGTCCTGATGCGGTTGCAGGAAGAGCCAGGCTACTCCGCGGCTTTCGGCGCGGCCTTGCGCCGGCGGGCGGGGGGCGGTGCAGGCTGGGTCATGAAGCGGTTGACCGCGCCGGAGGGCAAGGCATTGTCCTCCAGCCGGCTGGCCACCTGCACGCAGACCATACGGCACAGTTCCACCACGCTTCGTCCGCAATGGCGTAGAACACGAGGTTCGCCTCCTTGCGGCGCGACAGCACGCCCGAGCGGTACATCGCGTTGAGATGCCGCGACACGTTGGTCTGGGACGAACCCACCGTCTCTACCACCGTGTTCACCGGTTTCTCGCCATCGCACAGGGCGTGCAGGATTTTCAGCCGCGTAGGCTCCGCCAGCAGGCTGAAATACCCCGACACCTTCTCGAACACGCGATCCAGCTCTTCCATGCCGTCTAATATATTCGTATATGCGTGATTGCGCATATAGTGTTTACCCATTGATGCAGAACAGCATGATTGTGCCGCCAGTCGCACGGCGGCACCAGCACTGCCGCCGAAGATCAGCGGCGCGCGAAGCGCCGGCCCAGCCACAGGCGGCCACCGAACACATTGAGCAGCAGGCCGGCCATGACCACGGCCGCGCCGAGCCATTGGGATATCGACAGGTCCTCGCCGAGCAGGCCGTGCGCGGCCAGCAGTCCCACCACGGGCACGAGCAGCGTCAGCGGTGCCACCTGGCTGGCCGGGTAGCGCGTCAGCAGGCGGCCCCACATGGTGTAGCCGAACACCGTCGCCGCGAACGCCAGGTACAGCACGGCGAACACGCCCATGCCGGAGATATGGGTCAGGCTCGTGGCGATGCGCGCCGGGCCTCGAACCACAGGGACAGCAGCGCGAACGGAACGATCGGGATCAGCGCGGCCCACACCACCAGGCCCAGCAGGTCGACGGGCCCGATCTTCTTGCTGACGATATTGCCGCTCGCCCAGCTCGCCGCGGCGCACAGCGTCAGCAAGAAGCCGGCGGCGCTCATGCCGCCCGTACCGGTTGCAGCGCCCGAGCCGATCAGGACCAGCCCGCCCGCTGCGACGAGCATGCCGGCCAGGTTATGCCAGCGCACCGGCTCGCCGAGCCACAGCGCGGCGATGCCGACGGTGAAGAAGACCTGCGACTGCAGTACCAGCGAGGCCAGGCCGGCTGGCATGCCGACAGCCATTGCATAGAACAGGAAGGCGAACTGGCCGAGGCTGATGGTCGCGCCATAGGCCAGCAACATGCGGAGGGGCACGCGCGGGCGCGGCACGAAAAAGATCGCCGGGAATGCCACCAGGCAGAAGCGCAGCGCACCGAGCAGCATCGGCGGCACGCCGGCCAGGCCGACTTTGATGACGACGAAGTTGATGCCCCAGACGCAGACGATGGCTAGGGCTAGGAGGCGGTCTCTGGGGTGCATGATTGATGGCGCCGGCGCTGGGGGCGGATTTGGAAAGATTCCAGCGTAGCAGTGGCCCTGGGCGGGGCATTGCATGTTCTTGCGGTTTGGCGTGTGGGGTCTTGGGGTTGTCGTTCGTGGCATGCACGACAACCCATCACCACCCGGACCCTACCCCAACATATCCGCCCAAATACCCTTCGCCCATGCCATCGCATATTCTCCTTCGGGCACATTGCGCGGCCGACAGCCACCGGAACCGGGCACCGTCACCATCGTCTTCTGCGCGGCATCGTAGCGATGCACGCTCGCTACATGCACGGCTTCGCGGTCGGACGTGAAGCTGTAGCAGGTGTTGTTGTAGAACGGCTGCGCGTCCGGTGTGCCACCTGACAGCAACGCGACGATGGCAGCCGCCGCGACCTTGCCGTGCTGGTTGGCCATATGCCCGGACTTCGGCATCAGCGGCGCGATCTGGATGGCATCGCCGAGTACGTGGATATTGGGCACGGCGAGCGATTCGAAGGTGAGGAAATCGACCTCGCACCAACGGCCGTTGGCGGTCGCCAGCCCGGCAGACACAGCGATGGCACCTGCGCGCTGCGGCGGCAGCACGTTGAGCACGTCGGCGCGCTCGTCGTCCTGCACGTCGAACTTGAGCGTGCGCGTGGCCGGGTCGACATCGACCGCGTTGTATTGCGGCCGGTACTCGACCATACCCATGTATTGCGTAGCCCAGACCTGGCGAAACAGCGCTGCCTTGGACGTGATATCCGGATTCGCATCCAGGATCAGCACCTTGCTGCGCGGCTTGTGGCGGCTGAAATAGTGCGCGACCTGGCAGGCGCGCTCGTACGGGCCGGGCGGGCAGCGGTACGGCGCCAGCGGAATGCTGATCGCAAAGGTGCCGCCGTCCGGCATGGCTTCGAGCTGACGGCGCAGTGCCAGCGTCTGCGGACCGGCCTTCCAGGCATGCAGGATATGGTCGCTACCGGGCTGCTTCAGGCCGGGCAGTTCGTCGCTCATCATGTCGACGCCGGGCGAAAGCACCAGGCGGTCATACGGCAGTGTCGCGCCGCCGGCAAGGCGCACGGTGCGCTTGCCCGGGTCGATGGCGACGGCGCTGTCGCGCACGAGCCTGACGCCGTGGCGGCGCACCAGCGCGTCGTACGGCACGGTGATGTCCTCCATGCGCCGGCTGCCGCCGATCACGAGGTTGGACAGCGGGCACGAGACAAAGGCCGAGTCGGGCTCCACCAGCGTGACGTCGATGGCATGGCCGCTCCATTCGCGCAGGTAGCGCGCCGCGGTGGCGCCGCCGTAGCCGCCGCCGACTACGACGACCTTCGCGGGCGTTGCCGCGCGGGCGCCAACCGTACCCAATGCAGCGGCGCCGGCCGCCGCCTTCAGAAAGCTGCGTCGTTGCATGGCGCCTCCCTTCACCTGACGGCGGCGAACCAGGCCGCGATGGCCGTGATCTGTTCGTCGCTATAGCCTTTGGCGATCTGGTTCATGACGGTGGCCGGGCGCGTGCCGGCCTTGAACGCCTGCATCCGGGAAACGAGTTCCGACTGGGATCGGCCTGCCAGCGCCGGAATGGGGCTGTCCGCGGGCGGGCGGCCCTGCGGGCCATGGCAGTTGGTGCAGGCCGCGGCCTGGTTGCGGGCGCGCAGTGCCGAGGGGTCGGCCTCGGCGCGTGCAGTTCGCGCGCCGCACGCAATCGGCAAGGCCAGCGCGGCCAGGGCCGCGGGCATCGGGATCCTTGTCATGGTCTCGCTCCGTGGTCCGCCCGGCGGGCGGCGCGTGGCAACCGTATCACATCACGCGCGGGCGGGTGGAGCGCAATCCGCATGATGTCAGGCAGCCGGGACTGCCCGACATCCCCGGGGCCGCTGCCCCGGATGTCTGCGGTCAGGGCAGGCTGCGGCCCGGCGGCAATGCTACCGGGGAAGTCACGGGCGAAGCGACGGGAGTCGCGACAGTGCCGTTGGCGGCGGACGGACCGGCCGGTGTGCCGGCCGGCGCATTGACCGGCCCGCCCACGCCCGGCACCGACTGCACCGGTGCCGGCGTACCGACAGTGCCGTCCGACGGCGGGTTCTGCGAGGTGGAGGCCTGGTCCAGGCGCGCGCGTCGGCTTCGCTCACGTAGTCGAACGCCTTGACCACCTTGGCGACGCCGCTCGTATTGCGGGCCACCTCGGTGGCGCGGTCGCCCTCGGCCGTGGTGACGATGCCCAGCAGGTAGACCACGCCCTTGTCAGTGGTGACCTTGATCGAGTTCGACGGCACACCCTCGGCGGTCATGAGCTGGGTCTTGACGGCGCTGGTCAGGTAGGTGTCCTGCGTCTGCGTCATGAAGGACGGCGACGACGCGACCTCCAGCTCGTTGACGACCACGCGCGCATTCGGCAGGCCGCGTACGTACTGGTCGACCTGCTGCTTCACGTTGTCGTTCGCGGCCTCGCCAGTCAGCAGGACCTTGCGGTTGAACACGGTGACGCTCACGCGTGCCTGGCCGTTGTAGCGCGAGCTGAGCGTATTGTCGGCTTCCAGTTGCAGGCCGCGGTCCACGGTCTGCGTGGCGGTCGGGCGACGGTCGGTGGCGACTGCCACGCCGCTGGCCACGCGCCGGCCATGACCGGGAAGCAGCCGGCGAGCTGGGTGGTGCCGACGGCGAGTACGGCGGCCGTCAGCGCGATACGGGTCAGGCGGGAGGCCTGGGAAGGCAGTTTCGTCATGCTGTCCTTGCTGTAGCTTGGGGTAAGTGGATCAGGCCTCGCCGAGCAATGCCTCGTCGATGCCATCGCACAGGCAATGCAGGGTGAGCAGGTGGACTTCCTGGACGCGCGCCGTACGCTCGCTCGGCACGCACAGGTGGATATCGAATTCGTCGAGCATCGTGCCGATCTGGCCGCCGCCCTTGCCGGTCAGCGCGACCACGCTCATGTCGCGCTGGCGCGCGGCCTGGATCGCGGCGATCACGTTGCCCGAATTGCCCGAGGTGGACAACGCCAGCAGGATGTCGCCGGGCTGGCCCAGCGCCTCGATCTGCTTGGAGAACACCAGGGTGAAGTCATAGTCATTGCCGATGGCGGTCAGGATCGAGCTGTCCGTGGTCAGCGCGATCGCCGCCAGTCCGGGCCGTTCACGCTCGAAACGGCCGACCAGTTCGGCGGCGAAATGCTGGGCGTCGGCGGCGGAGCCGCCGTTGCCGCAGACCAGGATCTTGTTGCCGCTGGTGAGCGCGCCGACCATGCGTTCCACCGCCGCGTCGATATACGGCGCCATCACGGCGGCGGCCTGGCGCTTGGTTTCGGCGCTGTCCAGGAATTGCTGCTGAATGCTTTCGATGCTCATCGCTCGAGGGGGCCTTGTTGTTGCTGTGGCGGCACGGGCCGCGCAATACCGCGCATTATGAACCAGCACGGCGCGCGAACCGCACTCAGCCTGCCTCGCCAGCCGTATCCAGGTCGAATGCATGCTGCAGCCATTCGAGCCGGCCCGGCGCCAGCGCCACCACGTCGAACCGGCACGGCGGCTGCTGCGCCAGCGGGGCCAGGTAGTGCAGCGCCGCGAGCACCACGCGCCGCTGCTTGGCCGGCGTCACGCTGGCCGCGGCGCCGCCGAAGGCGCTCGCACTGCGCTGGCGTACCTCGACAAATACCAGCGTGCCGTCCGGTGCGCGCATGACCAGGTCGATCTCGCCGCCTTTGCAGCGATAATTGCGCACCACGGGCTGCAGGCCGTGCCGCTGCAGGTGGGCGAGCGCGCGGTCCTCGGCCAGCGCGCCGCGCATCTGCGTCGTGCTTTTGAATGATCGAATCAACGGAAGTTCTCATGAGTGACTGGATCTCGCTGGCGGCCGGCCAGTCGTACCCCGCCGGCACGCTGTACGTCGTGGCGACCCCGATCGGCAATGTGGCGGACCTGTCCCTGCGCGCGTTGCATGTGCTGGGCCTGGCTGATGCCATCGCCTGCGAAGACACGCGCAACACCGGGCAACTGCTGTCGCGCGTGGGGCTGCAGCGGCCTCTGGTTGCCGTGCACGAACACAACGAACGCGAGGCCGCGGGCCGGATCGTCCAGCGCCTGGCGGCCGGCGAGCGCATTGCCTATGTGTCGGATGCCGGCACACCGGGCATTTCCGATCCCGGCGCGCGGCTGGTCGAGGCGGCACGCGTCGCTGGCCTGCCGGTGGTGCCGCTGCCCGGCCCCAGCGCGGCCGTGCCGCGCTGTCGGTCGCGGGCGAGATGCTCGACACCGGCGCTGGCCGCTTTACTTTCGTCGGCTTCCTCCCGAACAAGCCCAAGGCGCGCGGCGAGGCCATTGCCACATTGGCTGTGCTCGACCATGCGTGGGTCCTGTACGAGGCGCCGCATCGCATCGCCGAGACGCTGGCCGCGCTCGCGGCCGGGCTGCCGCCTGCGCGCACGGCTGCTGGTCGGCGCGAGCTGACCAAGCTGTTCGAGGAAACGCCGGTCATGACCGTGGCCGAGGCGCCGGCATGGCTGGCGGCGGAAGCCACGCGCGCCAAGGGCGAATTCGTGCTGGTGGTCGAAGGTGCCGCGGCGAATGCAGCGGATGACGGGCGCCCGACGCCGAAGCACAGCGCGTGCTGTCGCTGTTGCTGGCGGAGCTGCCTGCCAAGCGCGCGGCCAAGCTGGCCGCTGCGATCACTGGCGCGAGCACCGATGCGCTGTACAAACTGGCGCTGGCGCAGCGTGGCGGGGACTGAGTTAGAGCGAAGAAAGCGCAGAAAGGCGCAAGGACGGACCGGAACGCGCGGCGGCATGCGTCGGCCCGCGCCGCATCAGCGGCGCTTGTGCTTGGCCGTCGACCTGGCCTTCGCGGAGGTCTTGCCCGCCTTGGTGGGCGCCAGCGAGTTGGCCAGTTCCGGCACGGAGACATCGTCGTCGCCGGCGCGTCACCGGCTTCATTGCCGCCCGCGTCGAACTGCGGGCCGAGCGCGGCGACTTCCGTGCGCGACAGGCGACGGATTTCGACCTGGGTGGCGCCGTGGTCGACAAAGCCCAGGCGGCGTGCGGCGCCGTAGGACACGTCGAGCACGCGGTTGCGTGGTACGGGCCGCGGTCGTTGATGCGCAGCACGGCGACCTTGTTGTTGCGCAGGTTGCGCACCAGTACCCAGCTATCGAGCGGCAGCGACGGATGGGCCGCGGTCATCGCGCGCATGTCGAAGCGCTCGCCGTTGGCGGTCTTGCGGCCATGGAAGCCCTTGCCGTACCACGACGCCATGCCGCGCTGCTCGAACGAACCCATGTCGGCGCGCAGACCGTCCAGCGAACGGCCACTCAGGTTGCTGTCGTCCTGATCGAGGCCAAACAGGTTCCAGCTACCGGTATCGGGCTTGTCGGCCTTGGCAATTTTCGGCGTGCGTGCAGCGTGGTCGGCACCGCGCCGGACTTTCCGGCGTCAGCGGAGCCGCCGCCCTCGGGCGGCGTTGCACAGGCGGCCAGCACCACGGCGCATGCCGTGCATGTGCCCAGTTTTGCCAGCCGCTGCCAGCCGGAGAAGATCGGCAGAGTCAAATTCATCGCGCGAGTCTATCATCGTCCTGATGCAGCTATACCATTGATTTTGTTACGAATTATGTGCGATCTCGCACGATCAGCCCGTCAATTGCCCGGAATCCACGGCCTGGCAAGGGATTCCGGGCCATGACAAATACGCGATCATGGTGATGCAAGCGGCACAATACGTGGGATCGACGGGCCTTGAGGCTAGCCGGCGCTACAATGCCGGCACAACCTGCCGCATGCGACCGAGCCCGTCGCCGGCCCACGAAAAAGCACCCATGAAAGTCCTGCTGATCCCCGTCACGCCCTTCCAGCAAAACTGTTCGCTGCTGATCGACGAGCACTCCGGCAAGGCCGCGGTCTGCGATCCCGGCGGCGACCTGGACCGCATCCTGGAAGCCGTGAAGGAACAGGGCGTGACGCTGGAGAAGATCTTCCTGACGCATGGCCACGTGGACCACTGCGCGGGCGCCGCGGCACTGTCGCGCCAGCTTGGCATCCCGATCGAGGGCCCGCACGAGGACGAACGCTTCTGGATCGAACAGCTTCCGGAGCAAACCCGCCGCTTTGGCTTTGGCCAGGCCGAGGTGTTCGAGCCCGAGCGCTGGCTGCAGGACGGCGATACCGTCCAGTTCGGCGGCGAAACGCTCGAGGTCTACCACTGCCCGGGCCACACGCCCGGCCACGTGGTGTTTTTTTCGCGTGCGAACCGGCTTGCGGTGGTGGGCGACGTGCTGTTCGCGGGCTCGATCGGCCGCACTGACTTCCCGCGCGGCAACCATGCCGACCTGATCCGTTCGATCCGGACGCGGCTGTGGCCGCTGGGCGACGACGTGACCTTCATCCCTGGCCACGGTCCGGTGTCGACGTTCGGCGAGGAGCGCCGCAGCAACCCGTACGTCGCCGACCACCTCATCGACGTGGCCTGACCCGGAGCACCCCGCAAGCGCCATGGCCAAGCGACAAGCCCCCGATACCCGTCCGGAAATCTACGTCAGCACCGACATCGAAGCCGACGGACCAATTCCCGGTCCGCATTCGATGCTGTCGTTCGCCTCGGCCGCCATGCTGGCCGACAAGACCGTGCTCGGCACGTTCTCCGCCAACCTGGAAACCCTGCCTGGCGCCGTGGGCCACCCGGTCCAGATGCAATGGTGGGAAACCCAGCCCGAAGCGTGGACCGCCTGCCGCCGCGATCTCCAGCGTCCCGAGGACGCGATGCGGCGCTACGTCGAATGGGTCGAGAGCCTTCCCGGCAAACCCGTCTTCGTGGCGTTTCCGGCCGGCTTCGATTTCACGTGGATGTTCTGGTACATGATGCGCTTTGTCGGCCGCTCGCCATTCGGCTGGGCCGCGCTGGACGTCAAGACGCTCGGCTTCGCGCTGACCGGGCTGCCGTACCGCAAGACGGTCAAGCCGGCCTTCCCGGACGCATGGAAGGATCCGCTGCCCCATACCCACGTGGCGCTGGACGATGCACTGGAACAGGGCGCCCTGTTTTGCAACATGCTCGCGGAGGTCCGTGTGCGGGAAGCTAAACTCGCTGCTGGCGCTGTATCTAACGTAAGCGAATCCTCACCTCCGCCTGTGGCGGAGTGAGCCGCCGGGCAGCCGCATGTGCGCGGACTGGCATCTGCCGCCAGCCCGCCTATAGTAAAGATGCAGGTGGCGGCACCGGGTGAAACCTGACGACTGCGAATCGCGGACCAAGCGCAATCACGCCATCTGCGTGCGCCATCACGTTGCCCGGCATGCGCGGCTCCCCGCCGAGGAGGTGTTGATCATGCGTTTTCCTACCGACCTGCACTTCAGGGAACTGGCCGGCCGGATCCATTGGCCGCATCCCGCCGCGCGCGATGTCACGCACATCACTCATCAACACACCTCGGATGAAGACGCCGAAGTCGCCAAGGCGATCCTTTACGTGAGTACCGTCACACTTGTCGTGCTGCTGGTCGTACTGGCGGCTATCGCTTTCGGTCAGGAGGCCATGCACTGGCTGGGTGTTCATTAAGACGACCCAGTCTGAAGCTATCTGGTTTTGCTGACCGGGCCGGCCTCTGCTTATGTGGAGGCCGGCTTTGTTTTGGGGGGTGTCGCATCAAGACTCCGGACTCACCCCAGCAACACCTCCACCTTCTCCGGCGGCCTTCCAATAGCCGCCCGCCGGTTCCTCACCACCACCGGCCGCTGCAGCAAGATAGGATTGTCGGCAACCGCGGCCAGCAGCTCACCATCCGTGAGCCCCGGATCGCCCAGGTCCAGTTCCTGATACGGCGCCTCGTTATCGCGCATCATCTCGCGCGCCGACACGCCCAGCATGGTCTGCAGCTGCCGCAGCGTCGAAACCGAAGGCGGCGACTTCAGATACTCCACGATTTCCACCGGTTCGCCGAGGCGTTCGGCGGCGGCCTCGACCAGGGCCAGCGTTTCGCGCGATTTCGAGCAGCGAGGGTTGTGGTAGATGGTGATCATGGCAGGTGTGTCCTTCTTGTCGAATCATCACGCACTATATACATGCACCAGCGCAGTGCAAGCCCATAGGCCCGATGCCGGCATGCATTGTGCTGTTTGCCTCGCACACCATGATTGCCGCGGGTCGCGGCGTACGCATTCCCATGACGATTTCCCCAATGCCGGCAAGTGCCGGTCCGCGAGGCAAACCCTTCACCCTCCGCGATGCCGGTCCCGCCGATGTGCCGGCCATCCAGGCCATCTACGCCCATCACGTGCTGCACGGCCGCGCCTCGTTCGAGGAAACGCCACCGGGCGTGGACGACATGCAGCTGCGCATGGCCGAAGTCCTGCGCAAAGGCCTGCCGTATCTGGTCGCGGAGCGCGACGGCGAGGTGCTCGGGTACGCCTATGCCTCGTCGTACCGCGCACGCAGTGCTTACCGGCATGCGATCGAGGATTCGATCTATATCGACCATCGCTGTGTTGGCGAAGGCCTGGGAAGGACGTTGCTGGAAGCGCTGATCGCGCGCTGCGAGACGGGGCCGTGGCGACAGATGGTCGCGGTCGTTGCCTGTACCGCCAGCGGTGAAGGCGCCGGCTCGCTCGCCGTGCATGAGCGCCTGGGCTTCCGCACGGTGGGCCGGCTGGAAGCGGTGGGCTTCAAGCACGGCCAGTGGATCGATACGGTGCTGATGCAGCGGCCGCTTGGCGCGGGCAGCGCGACGCTGCCCGAGTAATCCGTCAGGCCGCCCGGATCGCCAGGCTTCCCGTCCACGCATCGAGCCGCTCGAAGCCACGCGCGACGAAGTCCGCGCCGCGGGCCATGTTCTCCATGCGCACCACTTCGACCTGCGTGATGCCCACCGAACCGAACACGTACTGCAGGTAGGGCGTCATCATGTCGCGCTGGCTGCCCGGCCCGTCATGAAACGGGCCCCCGCATGACACGACGGCCAGCACCGGGCGGTCCGCCAGCAGGCCGATCTTGCCGGCCGGCGTGCTGCGGAAGGTCCGGTTCGGCCGCACCACATGGTCGATCCAGGCCTTGAGCACGGACGGTACGGTGAAGTTGTGCATTGGCGTGGAGATCAGCACGACGTCAGCCCCCTCCAGTTCATCGATCAACGTCTCGGACAACGCCAGCGCCGCATGTTCGGCCGGGCCGCGGTCAGCGGCCGGCATCAGGCTGGCACGCGCCATGGCGCCGTCGATATGTGGCACCGGGTCGGCAGCAAGGTCGCGATCGATGATGGTCAGCGGCCCGTGCCGGCGCTTCAGCCATGCAATCATGCGGGCGCGGCCTGCCGGCTGTGGGAGTCTTCCGCGCGCGGGCTCACGCTCAGGTACAGCAACTTGGGCATGGTCAATCCAGAACGATGTTGAAACGCAGCGCCGAGGCCAGCAGGCCGTTGCGGTAATAGAAGCGGTGGCCCAGCACATTGGTGAGCGGCGTATCGAGCACCAGCTTGGTGCAATCGAGCGCGCGTGCCTCATTTTTGAGCCTGTCCATCAGCCGCGCACCGTACCCACCGCTGCGCGCGGATGCGTCGGTGACGAGGTCATCGACATAGAAGTGGACGCCGTGGACCAGGTTGTCCTGCAGGCGGAAACCCGCCAACGCGATCGGGCGATCGCCCTCCCAGAGGGCCATCAGCCTGTAGCCGTCAGCCTGCTGGCGGCGCCAGCGTGAGATGAATTCCTCGACGTCATCCAGATGCGGACGTAGCTGCCGCATCAGTCCGAAGCAGGCCGCCACATCGGCAACATCATCCGCATAACGAATATTTTCTTCGATTTTCTCGACTTCGGTATTCATTACGCGACTCCCTTTTCGGACGACGGCGGGGTGAAGCGGTAACCCACGGCGATCCGGTTCCAGAAGTTGATGCTGGCGATCGCCGTGCCCAGGAACGCGAGTTCCCGTTCTGAAAACTGTTCGCGAACCTGCGCGTAGACGGCGTCTCCGGCGCCATGGCCGGACAGGTCCGTCAGCGCCTCGGCCCAGGCCAGGGCCGCCTGCTCGCGGTCGCTGAACATGCCGGCGTCACGCCACGCCGCGAGCAGGTCGAGCTTGCGCGGATCGACATCGAGCTTGCGGATGATGTTCAGGTGGAACTGCAGGCAGAACGCGCAGCCGTTGATCTGCGAGACGCGCAGCTTGACGAGTTCGACCAGCGCCTTGTCCAACCCCGAATCGGTCACTGCCCTGCCGAGCGCAGCCAGGGCGGCATAGACCGCCGGCGCGGTCTCGGTGAACTGCTGGTATTCCATGCGTGTCGCGGTGTTCGCCATATGGTCCTCCGTTGGACAGTGATAATATCAGAGCACGAACATAATATAAGAGCACTGACATTATGCGCAAGACCATGACCAAGACCGCATCGGAGGCAGGGAATTCGGAGGCGAAAGGCGTACCCATTCCAGCGCCCGGCGAAGGCAAGCGCGGCGAAAGCGGCCACCTCGGCTACCTGCTGCGCCAGGCCGGCGCCGCGAACCGCCTGCGCATGGAGCGCGCGCTGGCGGATCTCGGCGTGACCCCGCCGCAGTTCGTGGTGATGACGATGATCGGCGCGTACCCGGGCGTGTCCAATGCCGATCTCGCCCGGCTGGCGGTGCTGACGCCGCAAACGGTCAGCGTGATCGTGGGCAACCTCGACAAGGCCGCCATCATCGAACGCCAGCCGCATCCCGTGCATGGGCGCATCCAGAACATCGCGCTGACACAGGCCGGCAAGGCGTTGCTGGCGCAATGCCGCGAGCGCGTGCAGCAGAATGAAGCGCGCCTGCGCGCGGCGCTGACCGAGGCGGAGGAGCAGGTGATCCGGCGCTGGCTGGTGGCGCTGGCCGTCGAAGAGAACGGCGCCGGAGATCGATCGCCGGAATGAAAAAGGGCCCGCATCGCTGCGGGCCCGGGATGTCGGCGCGAAATCGTGCCGGCTTACTTCATCAGGTCCGACAGCGCCAGCGCCACCACCTTGGTCGCGCGGTTCAGGTCATTGAGGCGCAGGTTCTCGTCCGAGTTGTGGCCGCGCGCTTCCATCAGCGTGCGCGGGCCGGCGCCGTACAGCACGGTCGGGATGCCGCGCTTGGTGTAGTGGCGCGCGTCGGTGTAGAGCGGCACGCCTTGCACCGGGATCTCCACGCCGAACACGGATTCGGCACGGCCCTTCAGCGCGCCGATCAGCTTTTCGCGCCCGGCAGTTCCGACAGCGGCTCGGCCAGGATGATGCGCTCGACCTTCACTTCGATGCCCGGGCGGTCCTTGGCGGCCTTCTCGACCACGGCGCGGATTTCGCCTTCGGCGTCAAAGCCGATTTCCTCGGGGATCATGCGGCGGTCGACGCGGAAGGTCACCAGGTCAGGCACCACGTTGGTGTTGATGCCGCCCTTGATCAGGCCGACGTTCAGCGTGGCGGTGTCGATGCCCAACACCTTCGACTTGCGCGTGGCCAGTTCGGCGCGCAGGCCGTAGATCGCCTGCAGGATGTGGGTGGCGGCTTCGATCGCGTCCACCCCGGTGTGCGGCATGGCGGCGTGGCCCTGCTTGCCCTTGACCGTCACTTCGACGTGCAGGCAGCCGTTGTGCGACGACGTGATGCCGTACGAGAACCCGGCCGAGATCGCGTAGTCGGCCTTGCTCAGATTGTTGTCGAGCAGGAACTTGGGACCGATGTCGCCGCCCGTTTCCTCGTCATAAGTGAACTGCAGCTCGACCGCGCCGTTGATCTTGGCGCCCTGCTTCTCGGCTTCCATCAGCGCCAGCACGGCGTAGGTGTAGGTGGCGAAGTCCGACTTGGACACGGCCACGCCGCGGCCGAACATGACCGGGCCGTGCTCGCTGTCCGCAATTTCGCCGCCGTACGGGTCCTTGGTCCAGCCCAGGCCCGGAGGCACCACGTCGCCGTGGGCGTTCATGGCGATGACCGGGCCGCCCGTGCCGAACTGCTTGCGCACGATCAGGTTGGTGGCGCTGATCATGCCGGCCGCCTTCACCTGCGCGTCAGGCACCTTGTGCGCTTCCACGGCGAAGCCAGGCCTTCGAGCAGTTCCTTCGCGCGCTTGCCATGGGCGTCGCAGTCGCCCGGCGGGTTGTCGGAGGGCACCTTGACCAGCTCGGCCAGGAAGGCTTCCTGCTGCGGGCGGTGCTGGTCGATGACGTCGTCAGCGTGGTTTCGATCGGGTTCATATTGTCTCGTGCGGTCATGTCTTGTTCTCAGGGATTGTGCTGTAGCTTCAGGAAGCGTTCCAGGCGGGTGCAGCTATTGCTGCGCCGGAAGTGCTCGACGAAATCGCTGAACACGCGCGCGGACAGTTCGGCGTCCTCGGCGGTCATGATTTCGGTGGGGTGGTGGCTGATGCCGCCGTTGCCGCAGCGCACAAACAGCATCGCGACATCGGCAATCGCGGCAATGGCCATGGCGTCATGGCCGGCGCCGGAGGGAAGGTGGCGCACCGGCACGCCCTGGCGGGCGATGGCGGCGGCCCATTGCTCCTGCAGCCACGGGGCGCAGGGAACACTCTTGGCTTCGTGCGTCTTGCGCACCTGCGCACGCACGTTGCGGCGTGCGCACACGCGTTCGATCTCGGCCAGCACGTCACTGACGGCGGCTCGCGCTCGGCGTCGTCGCCGCAGCGGATGTCGATGGAGAACACCGCGCGGCCCGGCACCACGTTGGTCGCGCCATTGGGAACATTGAACTGGCCAACCGTGCCGACCAGGCCCGGCTTGCCGCCGCAGCGCTTCTCGATGTACAGGCCGATCTCGGCACCGGCCATGGCCGCGTCGCGGCGCATGTCCATCGGCACCGTGCCGGCGTGGCCGGCCAGGCCTTCGAGCTCGACGATGAAGCGGCTCGCGCCCGAGATCGCGGTTACCACGCCGACCGGCAGGCCTTCGTTGAGCAGCACCGGGCCCTGTTCGATATGGACTTCGATAAAGGCCAGGACTTTCTTCGGATCATGCGCGGCAGCGGGCAGGCCGGCCGGATCGAAACCGGCCGCGGCCATCACGTCGCGCATGGTCTTGCCGCTGTCGTCGACGTTGTCCAGCACGTTGTTGTCGAAGGTGCCGGCAATCGCGCGGCTGCCGAGCAGCGTCGCCTTGAAGCGCACGCCCTCTTCTTCCGCGAACCCGACCACCTCGACGGCAAACGGGAAACGCTTGCCCTGGCGGTTCCATTCCGCGACGCAGGCGATCGGCAGGATCACGCCGAGATTGCCGTCATAGCGGCCGCCATCGCGCACGGAGTCGAAGTGCGAACCTGTCAGCAGCGCCGCGGCGCCGGGCTCGGTGCCCTCGTAGCGGCCGATCACGTTGCCCGCGGCATCGCGGCGCACGGTCATGCCGGCGGCCTGCATCCATTCGGTCAGCTGCGCGGCGGCGCATGGTGCGCTTCGGTCAGGTAGGTGCGGGTGAGCATGCCGGGCTGCTCGGTGTGGACGGCCAGGGCGTCGTGCCAGGCCATGATGCGCGTGCCGATGTCTGCGGCCGGCGACAGGTTTGCTGCCATGCGTTGTCTCCTGCTGGAAGGACTTGAAGCAGCGGCACGCGGGCTGGCGGGGGCGCCAGTCGGGGCAGGAAGCCCCTGGCCGAAGCTCTACTCTGTGCGAATTATGGTAGCACAGTGAATTCAAAAATTGCATACAAAAATGATATGCACTATATTCGCTCCAACGTTCAGACAATCCGCTGCGGACAATCCGGTCCTGACAATGGATTGCGTGGATTCCGCCCCAACAGGGGGGCATTCCGCGAAGGTGATGCGTCCGAGACTTACGGTGCGTCCTGAACGACAGGCCGGGCAGCCCAAGCAGTGAATCAGTACCGGGCGGCAAGGCATTCCTGGAATCAGATAACGGGCGGCCAGCGAAGGCGCAGGCGACGACCCGGTACGGAGACAACCATGCAGCACGCAGTCCAGTCGCGCCCCGCCCCTGGTGGCCGCCTCCACACCCGCTTTACCCGCTCGCTGTTTGGCCAGGTACTGATCGCCCTTGTGATCGGCACGGCGCTCGGCATGCTGTTCCCGGAATTCGCCGCCAAGCTTAAGCCGCTGGGCGACGCCTTCATCAAGCTGGTCAAGATGCTGATCGGCCCCATCGTGTTCTGCGTGGTCGTGGCCGGCATCTGCGGCGCGGGCGAACTCAAGAAGGTCGGCCGCGTCGGCATCAAGGCGGTGGTGTATTTCGAGGTTGTCACCACCATCGCGCTGGCGCTCGGCATCCTGCTGGCCTATGTGTTCCATCCGGGCACTGGGATGAACGTGGATCCACGCTCGCTCGACGCTTCTGCCATCGCCGGCTACATCGAGAACGCCACCAAGGTGAAGAGCGAGGGCACCGCCGACTTCCTGCTCAAGCTGATCCCCAATACGATCATGGGCGCCTTCGCCAGCGGCGACGTGCTGCAGGTGCTGCTGGTCTCGGTGCTGTTCGGCTGCGCGCTGTCGCTGGTCGGTGAAAAGGCCAAGCCGCTGGTGAGCCTGATCGACACCTTCTCGCACACGCTGTTCAAGATGATGGGCTTCATCATCAAGCTCGCGCCGCTGGGCGTGCTCGGCGCGGTGGCCTTTACCGTCGGCAAGTACGGCATCGGCTCGCTCAAGCAGCTCGGCTTCCTGGTGGTGCTGTTCTACGGCGCGGTGACCATCTTCGTGCTCGTGGTGCTGGGCACGATCATGCGGTTGTGCGGCTTTTCCGTGATCAAGCTGATCCGCTACCTGCGCGCCGAACTGCTCGTGGTACTGGGCACGGCGTCTTCCGACAGCGTGCTGCCGCAGGTGATGAAGAAGCTCGAGTTCATGGGCATCAAGAAGTCCGTGGTCGGCCTGGTGATCCCGACTGGCTACTCGTTCAACCTCGATGCGTTCTCGATCTACCTGACGCTGGCCGCCGTGTTCATCGCCCAGGCTACCAATACGCCGCTGGCCATGGGCGACCTGCTTGGCATCCTGGCCGTGGCGCTGATTACCTCCAAGGGCGCGCATGGCATCCCCGGTTCGGCCATCGTGATCCTGGCGGCGACACTGTCGGCGCACCCGGCCATCCCGGCGATCGGTCTGGTGCTGGTGCTGTCGGTGGACTGGTTCATCGGCATTGCCCGCGCGCTGGGCAACCTGATCGGCAACTGCGTCGCCACCGTGGTCGTGGCCGCCTGGGAGAAGGATATCGACCGCGACCGGGCGCGGGACGTGCTCAATGGTGTCGTGCCGGCCACCGACCTGGACGAAGGCCTGCCGATGGCCGACGCGGTCCATCATGCAGCGCCGGTGCCGTCACCCGTGGTAGGGCGCTAGAATCTCGGCATTTCCCCAACGCGCATGCCCTGCGCCCATGCACGCCATGCCCGAGCATATCGATCCCGACATGACCGCCGAAGCGATCGCCGAAGACATCGTCGCGGCGATCGTCTCGCACCGGCTGCCCCCGGGCACCAAGCTGCGCGAGGAGGCCCTGGCCAGCGTCTATCGCGTGAGCCGCACCAAGGTGCGCGCCGCGCTGCTGATGCTGTCCAAGGACAAGGTCATCCAGATCGTGCCGGACAAGGGCGCCTTCGTCGCCAAGCCGAGCGCCGAGGAAGCGCGCGAGGTCTTCGCGGTGCGCCGCATCCTGGAAGCGGCGCTTGCGCGCGAATTCGTCGCCAAGGCACGCCCGGCCGACTACAAGCGCATCGACAAGCACCTGAGCGCCGAGCGCAAGTCGATTGAAGGCATCGATGCGCAGACCCGCACCCGGCTGCTCGGCGATTTCCACATCGTGCTGGCCGAAGTGGTCGGCAACAATGTGCTGACCGAGATGATGCGCGAGCTGTCGACGCGCAGCGCGGTGATCACCATGCTCTACCAGTCGCGGCGCGATGCAGCGTGCTCGTCCGACGAGCACCGCGAATTCATCGAGCCGCCCGCGCGGCGACGTGGAACGCGCAGTGGCATTGATGGTCGACCACCTGAGCCACGTCGAGGCCGCCCTGCACTTCGAGCAGAGCCCACCCGCCGCCCGCAGCAAGGACCTGGTGGCCGCGCTGCTCGCGTAGCCGGCCCGGGCGCGCCTGATGGGTGCTTGATGCCGGTCAAAGCGCTTCCCGATACGGCGATGCAATATTGACCCCGCTCGTGAAGACGCGGGGGCGCACTTCACGGGCACTGCGCCTACCCGATTCATCCGGCAGGCCGCCCGCACACCGCAACGGTGTGCGGGCTTTTTCTTTCTGGAAGGCTGTCTTCGCCCGTTGCCGGGCAACCCGGCCGCGCCACATAATTTCCGCTGCTGCGGCGCGGCATTGCGCATGCGGGCATGAATGGAATCCGTCTTCGGGTTAGCATGTCACAGGCCCGAGCCAGCGATAACTAAAGACAGGAGACACCCATGCACGTTTGCGCCTACGCCGACCCCTGCCGCAATACCTGGCCGACGACGCGCGCATCGCGCTGACCTGGCCCTGTTCCCCTGCTCCCTTTACGTGAACCGCCGGCATGCCCCTGCGCAAGCCGGTGCTTGTCTCGCTCACCCATTCAACAGAGGGAATCCCATGTCCAGTGCATTCCGCCCTGATGCGCTCGCCGGCAAGACCGTCTTCGTGGCCGGCGGCTCGTCCGGCATCAACCTTGGCATCGCCCAGAGCTTTGCCCGCGCGGGCGCGAAGCTCGCGCTGATCAGCCGCGACCCCGAACGCGTTGCAGCCGCCGCGGCCACGATCACCGAGGCCGGCGGCACCGCCATCGGCATGGCCGCGACGTGCGTGAGTACGCCGCCGTGGAAGCCGCGCTGAAACAGGCGCACGACACGCTCGGCCCGATCGACATCGTCATCTCCGGCGCGGCGGGCAACTTCCTGCGCCCGTGGTCGGCATGTCGGCCAACGGCTTCAAGACCGTGGTCGATATCGATCTGATCGGCACCTTCAACGTGTTCCGCGCATCGTTCGATTACCTGAACAAGCCCGGCGCCTCGCTGATCGCCATTACCGCACCGCAGGGCGTGAACGCCATGATGTTCCAGGCCCACGCGTGCGCAGCCAAGGCCGGCATCAACATGCTGGTGAAATGCCTGGCGATGGAATGGGGCCCGGCCGGCGTGCGCGTGAACGGCATCTCTCCCGGCCCGATTGCGGATACCGAGGGCATGGCCCGCCTGGCGCCCACGGCCGAGATGGAGGCTCGCTACAAGGGCCGCCTGCCGCTGCGCGACTACGGCACCAAGCAAGACATTGCCGATGCGGCGTTGTACCTGAGCTGCGACAACGCGCGCTACGTGACCGGCACCATTCTGGATTGCGATGGCGGCAGCAAGCTCGGCGATGCGTCGGCCAATGCCCTGAAGACCAACTGAACCACCACGATCAGCCCAAGGAAAACACCTCGATGACCTCTCCCGTGCTTTACCACGCCAGCGAAGGCGTGGCCACCATCACCCTGAACCGCCCCGAAGTCCTGAACGCGCTCAACGCCGACCTGACGCGCGAACTGCGCGTGGTCGTGGACCGTGCCGCCGCCGATGAATCGGTGCGCGCCGTCGTGCTGACGGGCGCAGGCCGTGGCTTTTCGTCGGGCGCCGACCTCAGCGCGCGCCAGAGTGCCAGCGGCGAGATGGCCGATTCCGGCACGCTGCTGCGTGAGCGCTACCACCCGATCATCCTGGCGCTGCGCGCGATGCCCAAGCCCGTGATCAGCGCCGTAAACGGCGTTGCCGCCGGCGCCGGCATGAGCCTCGCGCTGGCCGCCGACGTGGTACTGGCGGCCAAGTCGGCCTCGTTCCTGCAGGCGTTCTCGAAGATCGGCCTGGTGCCGGATGCCGGCAGCACCTACTTCGTGCCGCGCTATGCGGGCGAGATGCGCGCGCGCGCGCTTGCCATCCTGGCCGAGAAGATCGATGCGGAGGAAGCCCAGCGCATTGGCCTGGTGTGGAAGGTCCATGCCGACGACGCGCTGCAGGCCGAGGCAAGCAAGATGGCCCACCACCTCGCCAATATGCCGACCTTCGCCTACGGGCTGATCAAGGAAGCGCTGAACGCGAGCTTCGGCAACGACCTGCCGGCTCAGCTCGAACTCGAGGCATCGCAGCAGTCGCGCGCCTGCCGCAGCGAAGACTTCCGCGAAGGCGTGGCCGCATTCGTCGGCAAGCGCCCGCCGCAGTTCAAGGGCCGCTGAGCGCCCCGTCGCCGGTTGCAGCATCCCCGGGATGGCCTCCCGGGGCATCACGAGAACAACACAAGGAGACGCATCATGCTGGGCCTCATGCAAGACCGTCCGTTGTTGATTTCATCGCTGATCGAATATGCGGCGACGTACCACCCGCAACAGGAGATCATCTCGCGCACCGTGGAAGGCGGCACGGTGCGCAGCAATTACGACCAGGTACATCGCCGCGCCAGGCGGCTCGCCAACGCGCTCGCGAAGCTGGGCCTGAGCGAAGGCGACCGCATCGGCACGCTCGCGTGGAACACGCACCGGCACCTGGAGATGTACTTTGGCGTGTCGGGTTCCGGCGCCGTGCTGCATACGGTCAACCCGCGGCTCTTCCCCGAGCAGATCGAATACATCATCAACCATGCCGAAGACAGCGTGCTGTGCTTCGACAGCTGCTTCGCGCCGCTGGTCGCCAGGCTTGCGCCGCAGCTCAAGACGGTCCGGCACTACGTGGCGATGACCGACCCCGAACATATGGCGGCGCTGGCGGATGCGGGCATCCCCAACCTGCTCTGCTACGAAGACCTGCTCGCCGGCAGCAGCGAAGATTACGAGTGGCCCGAGTTCGACGAGCGCACCGCGTCGTCGCTGTGCTACACGTCCGGCACCACGGGCAATCCCAAAGGCGTGCTGTACTCGCACCGCTCCACGGTGCTGCACAGCCTCAAGGCCAGCGGCTCCGATACCTTCGGTATCAGCCCGGAAAGCAGCATCCTGATGATCGTGCCGCTGTTCCACGCCAATGCGTGGGGGCTGCCGTACGCGTGCGCGATGAACGGCGCGAAGATGGTGCTGCCGGCCCAGCACCTCGACGGCGAAAGCGTGTACCGATTGCTGCGCGACGAGCGCGTGAACTACTCCACTGCCGTGCCAACAGTGTGGCTCATGCTGTTCCAGTACCTGGACGCACATCCCGAGATCAACCCGCGCGACCTGGACCTGCGCGTGGCCGGCGTGGGCGGTTCGGCCGCGCCCGCCGCAATGATCGAGCGTTTCGAGAAGCAGTTCGGCGCGACGCTGATGCAGGGCTGGGGCATGACCGAGACCAGCCCCATCGGCGTGATCAACACGCTGCTGCCGCAGCATGCCGGCCTCGGCGAGGCCGAGCAGCTCAAGGTCAAGCTCAAGCAGGGCCGCGCACTGTGGGGGGTGGAGCTGCGCATCGAGGACGATGAAGGCCGCGAGCTGCCGCACGACGGCAAGGCCTTCGGTCGGCTCAAGGTGCGCGGACCGTGGATTGCCTCGGGCTATTTCAAGGCCGAGCATAATGCGCTCGACAACGACGGCTGGTTCGATACCGGCGACGTGGCCAATATCGACCCCGAAGGCTACGTGCAGCTGGTGGACCGCGCCAAGGATGTGATCAAGTCAGGCGGCGAGTGGATCTCGTCGATCGACCTGGAGAACGCGACCATGAGCCATCCGGCGGTGGCGGAGGCGGCCGTCATCGGCGTGCCCCATCCGAAGTGGCAGGAGCGGCCGCTGCTGATCGTGGTGAAGCGGCCCGGGCAAGAGGTCACGCCGGCCGAGCTGCTCGGCTTCCTGGCCGGCAAGGTGGTGCGCTGGTGGGTGCCCGACGACGTGGTGTTCGTCGATGCGCTGCCGCATACCGCCACCGGCAAACTGCTCAAGCTGAAGCTGCGCGAGCAATACCGAAACTACGTCCTGCCGACCGTGCGCGACGAGCGCACGGCATAAGTCATGCTGCCGCGCTGCGTGGCGCGGGCAGTCATTCCCGACACTGAACGAATACAGAAGGAGCCGCGCATGAGCGCCAGCAGCACCGATCGCATCATTGTGACCATCGAGGACGGCGTCGCCGACGTCCGGCTCAATCGCGCGGACAAGATGAACGCGCTCGACCCCGCCATGTTCGACGCGCTGATCGCCACTGGCGAGCAGTTGAAGCAAACCCCTGACCTGCGCGCGGTGGTGCTGTCGGGCGAAGGCCGCGCGTTCTGCGCGGGCCTCGACATGGAAAGCATGGCCGGCATGCTCGGCAACGGCGCGGGGGGCGACCCCGGCATCCGCCCGGGTCGTCTTGCGCGCGCGCGCACGGCATCTCCAACCGCCCGCAGTACGCGTGCATGGTTTGGCGCGAGCTGCCGGTGCCGGTGTTCGCCGCCGTGCACGGCGTGGCGTTCGGCGGCGGCCTGCAGGTCGCGCTGGGCGCGGACGTGCGCTTCGTCACGGCCGACACGAAGCTCTCGATCATGGAGATCAAGTGGGGCCTGGTGCCCGACATGGCCGGCATGGTGCTGACGCGTGGGCTCGTGCGTCCGGACCTGCTGCGCGAGCTGATCTACACGGGACGCATCGTCACCGGTACCGAAGCGTGCGAACTCGGCCTGGCCACGCGCGTCGTCGACGATCCGCGCGCCACCGCACTCGAAGCCGCACGCCAGGTCGCGCAGAAGAACCCCGATGCCGTCCGCGCTGCCAAGCGGCTGATGAAAGTGGTGGAGGACGGCGACGATGCTGCCATCCTGATGGCGGAATCGGTCGAGCAGGACAAGCTGGTGGGATCGCCGAATCAGCGCGAGGCGGTGCGCGCGAACCTGGAAAAGCGCGCGCCGAAGTTTGAGGCAGCGCGAGATTGAGCGATGCGCCTGAACTCACCGCTGACCTGCTCCCCTCTCCCGCCTGCGGGAGAGGGGCTGGGGGAGAGGGCCGGAGCATCCACGAAGTGAAGCCCATCGCATCGAGACACGCCGGCCCTCACCCCCGACCCCTCTCCCACTGCGTGGGAGAGGGGAGGAACCGCACGGTCATCGCGACGTGCGTGCCTGCGCCCGTTTTCGACGCCTCCACCAGACAGCATAGATCCCCACGTTAAGCACCAGCACAAAAGCCCCAATCCATACCTGCACGACAGGCGTCAGCCCAGCCGGATAAATCACCGGCAACAAATACCGCTCGACAAACCCGCCTCCATACCCGGCTTCCCCCGCCGCGCGCCGCAACGCATTCTCCAGCGGCGTCAGCGGACAGATCCGCCCCGACCACTCCACGAATACGCCCCACGCGGCTGCCGGCAGATGCACCCATGCCACGCGCGGCCACCGGAACAGCAGCAGCGCGCCGCCCGCCACGAACGCGATGAACAGGAAATGGACCACGACCACCAGGTCAGCCAGCCATCCAGCCATCGCCGCCCTCCTCGCGCGCAGGTCAGCTGCGCCCGCTCCAGTAGCCCGGCTGCGCGAACTGTGCCTTCAGGTGCTCGATAAAGAAGCGGATCTTGGCCGGCACCGGACGCTGCTGCGGGTACACGGCAAGGATGTCGTAATCCGGCAGCGCGTACTCGTCCAGCACCGTGACCAGTTCGCCGCTCTCGAGCTGCGGCAGGATCTCCCACGTCGAACGCCAGCCCAGGCCCAGGCTTTCGCCAGTCCAGCGGTGCAGCAGTTCGCCGTCGTTGCAGTCGAGGTTGCCGTTGACGCGCACGGTCACGGTCTTGCCGTTCTGCTGGAAGTACCAGCCGCGCTGCTGGCCGCCCTGCAGGTTGAAGGCCAGGCAGTTGTGGTGCTCCAGGTCATCGAGCGTCAGCGGCACCCCGTACTTCGCGAAGTACGCGGGTGTGCCGCACACCACGCGCTTGTTCGTGGCCAGCTTGATCGCGACGAAGTTCGGGTCGATGGCGCCGCCGATGCGAATGCCGACGTCGTACCCTTCGCGCACCAGATCCACCACGCGGTCGGTCAGGTTGAAGGAGAGCTGCACTTCCGGGTTGGCAGCCAGGAACACCGGCGCATGCGGCGCCACGTGCTTGCGGCCGAACGCGGCCGGGGCCGACACGATCAGGTGCCCGGTGGCCTTGTGCTTGCCTTCGGCGATCAGCATTTCGGCGCGGTCCAGGTCGGCCAGCGCCTTCTTGCACTGTTCCATGAACACGGCGCCCTGCTCGGTCACGACGATGCGGCGCGTCGAGCGGTGCAGCAGCTTGACGCCGATGCGCGCTTCCAGCGCATTGATGCGCCGGCCGATCATCACTGGCGTGACGTCCTGGGTAAGCGCGGCGGCGGCCATGCTGCCGTGTTCCACCACGGCGATGAAGGCTTCGATTTGTTTGAGCTTGTCCATAAGGTGTTGCGTCTCCTGCCCGCCATTGTGCGGCATCGGCGCCGGACTGACACCTTGCCGGCACTTATGTAGCGGATCGGGACTTGCGCATGGCGGCAGTCAACGCGTCCATCTGGCGGGCACAATGACGCACTTCCCGCACGAATTCCGCGCACACATGCGTCATCAGGTCCACCGAGCGGTAGACCAGGAACACGCGGAAGTCTGGCAGCTCGTCCAGGATCGGCAACGGGGTCAGCGCGTCGCGTACCAGTTGCAGCGGGCCGCCGGTGCCGAAGAAGACGAAATCCGACCACATGCTGACCAGATCGGTCTTGGTCGCCAGTTGCAGGCCTAGCAGGTTCGATGCGCTTTGCACCACGCGCTTGGGCATCTCGAGCCGGTGCAGGCGCATCAGGCTCGCGAGCGGGCTGCCGGCGTCATCGACCGGGTCGAGCACGAGCCAGTCGGCATCGACCAGCGGCCGTAGCCGCCGCGCGCGCCGCAACGGGTGGCCGGTGCGCACGGCCAGCTTCATGCCGACCGAGAACAGCGGCTCCCACTGGAACGAGGCCGAGCCAGGACCGCTGTTGGTGGAGATCAATCCCAGGTCCAGCCGCCCTTCGCGCAGCCCTTCCTGGATCTGCTGCGGGCGCAGCTCGAAACCGCGCAGCGCCACATTGGGAAAGCGCTGGCGGAATGCCGCCATCGCATCGGGCAACGGCCCGCTGGACGCCACCGCCGTGAAGCCGATATTGAGTTCGGCCTCGGCATGGCCGCGGATCGACTCGATGTCTTCCAGCGCATGCCGCAGTTCCTGCTCCACCACGCTGGCGCGCTTGACCAGCGCCACGCCATAGGTGGTCAGGCTCACGCCGCGCACCGAGCGCGACATCAGCGTGACGCCCAGTTCGCGTTCGAGCTCCGCGATCGCCTTCGACAGTGCCGGCTGCGAGATATGCAGCGCCCGCGACGCCTCGTGGATGCTGCCGTGTTCGGCCACGGCCAGCAGGATGCGCAGTTGTTGCAGCTTCATCGGTCTCCCTGTTTCCTGATCGGGGGCCCGCGTGCAGTGCAACGCGCCCCGTTTGCGGGCGTGCGCCGGCCATGCGCGCCACCCGCCGCTTTCCCATCTTCCCGCGTCGGCTCAGGGTTTCGGCACCGGGATCGGTACTTGTCCCGATATCCATCGCCACCTGGTTATGACGGTGATTCGATTTGGTTATCAATATGAAAATATATGATTTTTGTCCTGCCGCGTTTGCCTGAATACTTCATCGCAGCCCAACCCCACGGCCAACGCGGATTCCGATGAACCGGCACGGACAAGACCGGTCCCGCGCGCCCCCACCCACCAGTTCGTGGAGACCGCATGAACGACGCTACCCTCGCCGGCAGTCCCGGCACGCTTGCCAAGCCGGCGCGCACCCAGAGCCAGTTCCGCCTGATCGCCGCCTGTTCGCTCGGCAATGCGCTAGAGATGTTCGACTTCACCGTCTACAGCTTTTTCTCGCTGCTGATCGGCAAGCTGTTCTTCCCGTCCGACAATCCCTATGGTTCGCTGCTTCTGGCCGTGGCCACGTTCGGCATCGGCTTCGTGATGCGCCCGCTCGGCGGCGTGGTGATCGGCAGCTACGCCGACCGCCGCGGCCGCAAGGCCGCCATGACGCTGACCATCGGCATGATGGTGGCTGGCACGCTGTGCATCGCACTGGCGCCGCCGTATGCGTCGGCCGGCGTGTTCGGCTCGCTGATGATCCTGGCCGGGCGCCTGTTGCAGGGCTTCTCCCTCGGCGGCGAGATCGGCGCCTCCACCGCCATGCTGATGGAAGCCGGCGGCGTGCGCGGCCGCGGCTGGCGCGTGAGCTGGCAGCTCGGCAGCCAGGGCATCTCGGCGCTGCTGGGCGCGCTCACCGGCGCGGCCCTGTACACGCTGCTGCCGACCGAATCGCTCGAAAGCTGGGGCTGGCGCCTGCCGTTCCTGGTGGGTCTGCTGATCGCTCCGGTGGGCCTCTACATCCGCGCCAACCTCGACGAAACGCACCAGGTCGAGGCCGATGCGCCGAGCCCGCTCGGCGAGCTGTTCCGCCATCACTGGGCCACTGTGGTGAAGGGCATCCTGGCCACCACGGCCGGCACCGCGACGATGTACCTGGTGGTGTTCTTCATGCCCACCTACATGATTCGCGTGCTCAAGATGCCGCCGTCGCTGTCGTTCCTGTCGGGCTGCGTGACCGGGCTCACGCTGACGGTGGTGTCGCTTATCGCCGGCCGTCTTGCTGATCGCCTGACGAACCGCAAGCCGTTGGTCGTCGCATCGCTGGTGTTCAGCATGCTCGCTGTGTACCCCGCCTTCTGGCTGATCAACGCCCATCCCAGCGTGCCGCTCGTGCTGTGCCTGTCGGCCCTGCTGACTGCCGGCATCAACCTGGGCACCACGCCGATGTTCCTGATGATGCTCGAGATGCTGCCCGCCAACGTGCGCGCCAGCGGCCTGTCGGTGATCTACAGCGTGGGCGTGACCGTCTTCGGCGGTTCTTCGCAGTTCATCGTCACCTGGCTGCTGTCGCGCACCGGCAATCCGCTGTCGCCGGCCTGGTACATGCTGGTCTGCAGCGTCATCACGCTGATCGCGGTGCTGAGCATCCGCGAACGCCGCGCGCACTGATTCCCCCATTCTTCCGGAGACCCCCATCCATGACCCGCGCACCCACGCTCAAGCCGTTCCAGTACCTGCCGCACCTGCTGCCGAACATCAACATCGACGGCGAGACTTTCGTCGGCATCCGCCGCCAGATTCACTCACAGCCCGAACTCGGCTTCGAGGTCGGAGCGACCAGCAAGCTTGTGGCCACGCTGCTGGCCGAATGGGGCTATGAAGTCCACACCGGCATCGGCAAGAGCGGCGTGGTCGGGCAGCTCAAACGTGGCAACGGCAAGCTGCGCCTCGGCATTCGCGCCGACATGGACGCGCTGCCGATCGTCGAGGCTACCGGATTGCCCTACGCGAGCCAGCTCCACGGCAAGATGCATGCATGCGGCCATGACGGCCATACCGCGATCCTGCTGGCCGCCGCGAAGGCGCTGGCCGACCATCCCGACTTTGACGGCACGCTGAACCTGATCTTCCAGCCGGACGAGGAAAACCTCTGCGGGGCGCGCGCGATGATCGAGGATGGGCTGTTCGAACGCTTCCCGTGCGACGCGGTGTTCGCGCTGCACAACATGCCCGGCGTGCGGCCGGCACCTTCCGCGTGCTGCCGGGGCCGGTCAGCTCTCGTCGACGTGCCGATGTCACGATCAAGGGCGTGGGTGGCCACGGTGCCATGCCGCACCGCGCGCGCGACCCGATTGCGGCGTCGGCAGCGATCGTCACCGCGCTGCAGACCGTGGTGGCCCGCAATGTCGCGCCGGATGACACCGCCGTGGTGTCGGTCGGCTTCATCCGTGGCGGCGCCACGCACAACGTCATTCCCGAGTCCGTGACGATCGGCCTGAACGTGCGCGCGGCACGTCCGGAACGCGCGCGCTGGTGGAGCAGCGCATTCGCGAGATCGTGTCGCTGACGGCGCAGGCGCATGGCGTGGAAGCGCAGATCGACTACCGCCAGCTCACGCCGCCGATGGTCAATACCGAAGCGGAAACGCGGCTTGCGCAGCAGGTGTGTTCGGAACTCGTCGGTGCTGAGAACGTGGTTACGCAGGCGCGAAGGGGCTGAACGGCAGTGAGGACTTCGCTTGGATGCTGAATGCCGTGCCGGGCTGCTACCTCATCCTCGGCAATGGCGAAGGCGAGTTCGGCGGCTGCATGGTCCATAACCCCGGCTATGACTTCAACGACGCCGTGCTGCCGCTGGGCGCGGCGGCTTGGGTGCGATTGGCGCAGACGTATCTGGTGGCGGAGTAAAGCGGAGACCTTGCATTCCCCGGGGGCTGGTTGTCTCCCCTCTCCCATTCATGGGAGAGGGGCGGGGGAGAGGGCCGGCGTATCTCGATGCGAGGGCCTTCACTTGTGGATGCTCCTGCCCTCTCCCCCAGCCCCTCTCCCGCAAGCGGGAGAGGGGAGAAACCCGACCAGCGGATTCAGGTTCGCGTCATCGGTTCAGCCGCCACCACGCCATCACGGCTCCGCGCGCCCAATCTCGAATTAATCTCCACCGCCTCCCCCAGCACATGCAACAGCCGCCGCAATGGCCGGCTGCACTGCACGTGCACATAGAGGTAGAACGCGGCACCGACCACCACCATCATGGCGTAGAGCCACAACAGCGATCCCTTCACCTCGGGTTGGTGTGGCAGCGGATGCAGCCCGCTCACAAGCACCAGCGCCGCTGGTGCCAGCGCCAGCAGCAGGCCCACGGTGCGCGCCATCCCTTCCCACAGCCGCAACTGCAAGGCCACGCGCCGGTGCCGCGCCTGCAGCTGCAGCGGAGGAATCCGCCCGAGCCGGCGCAGCAGCGCGTTCTCGATGGCGCTGTCCAGATCCATCTGGCTGGCCTGCCAGCGCAGCGGGTTGCGCAGAATCGACAGCACGCCCGGCAGGCGCATCAGCCCCGCGCCCGCGTAGCTCGCGGCGCACAGCACCAGCAACGCCTCAACCAGCCGGATCGACCAGGGCGCAGCGGATGCTGCAGCACCAGCCGCCAGATCGCCAGCCCGGCGGCTGCCAGCAGCGTCGCCGCCAGCGTGACGACGAATCCCAGCCAGAAGCCCTGCCCGAGCCGATGTGCCCATGAGGTTGCGCCGTCCCGGCTGACGGATGCCGGCACGGGCGCGGGTGCCGGTGCGGCGGCAAGGGCTTCTAGCAATTCGTAGGTGGACGGTAGCCGGGAATACATGGAACGGGACGGGTTGCGGTGTGGGCGGGCAAGGCCAATCCCGCCATTGTCGCCGTTGCCGCGCGGCGCGGGTAGCGTCTCGGCGTATCCGGAACGTCACACCGCATCTCGAATCCCTGCGGGCGCGGAACGGTCCGCGACGGTCCGCCGCGCCTTCCAAGGCCATATTCAAAACTCCAGGTATCGAATCAACTGATCTCCCTTCCCTTTATCCGACACCCGTTGCGGGAATAGGATCAACTCCAACGGAAAACCCACCCCAACTGGAGACAAGATCATGGCAAAGATGAGAGCAATCGACGCGGCCATCGCGGTGCTGGAGAAGGAAGGCGTGACCACGGCGTTCGGCGTGCCGGGCGCGGCGATCAACCCGTTCTACTCGGCGATGCGCAAGTCGGGCAATATCAGCCACGTGCTGGCCCGCCACGTCGAGGGCGCCTCGCACATGGCCGAGGGCTACACCCGTGCCGAGCCGGGCAATATCGGCGTCTGTGTCGGCACCTCCGGACCCGCCGGCACCGACATGATCACCGGCCTGTACTCGGCCTGGGCCGATTCGATCCCCATCCTCTGCATTACCGGCCAGGCCCCGCGCGCCCGCCTGTACAAGGAAGACTTCCAGGCCGTCGATATCGAGTCGATCGCCAAGCCCGTGACCAAGTGGGCCGTGACCGTGCGCGAGCCGGCACTGGTGCCGCAAGTGTTCCAGCAGGCGTTCCACATCATGCGTTCGGGCCGCCCGGGTCCGGTGCTGGTCGACCTGCCGTTCGACGTGCAGGTGGCCGAGATCGAATTCGATATCGAGACCTACCAGTCGCTGCAACCGTACAAGCCGGCCGCCTCGCGCGCCCAGATCGAGAAGGCCATCTCGATGCTGAACGCAGCCGAGCGTCCGCTGATCGTGTGCGGCGGCGGTGTGATCAACGCTGACGCGTCCGACCTGCTGGTCGAGTTCGCCGAGCTGGTCAACGTGCCGGTGGTGCCGACGCTGATGGGCTGGGGCGTGCTGGCCGACGACCACCCGCTGCAAGCCGGCATGGTCGGCCTGCAGACCTCGCACCGCTACGGCAACGCCACGCTGCTGGCTTCGGACTTCGTGATGGGCATCGGCAACCGCTGGGCCAACCGCCACACCGGCAGCGTCGACGTCTACACCAAGGGCCGCAAGTTCGTGCACGTCGATATCGAACCCACCCAGATCGGCCGCGTGTTCGGCCCGGACCTGGGCATCGTGTCGGACGCCAAGGCCGCGCTGGAACTGTTCGTCGAAGTCGCCCGCGAATGAAGATGGCCGGCCGCCTGCCGTGCCGCAAGTCGTGGGTCGCCGACGTGCAGAAGCGCCGCCGCACCATGCAGCGCAAGAGCGATTTCGACAACGTGCCGGTCAAGCCGCAGCGCGTGTACCGCGAGATGAACCAGTACTTCCCGCGCGACGTGCGCTACGTCAGCACCATCGGCCTGTCGCAGATCGCCGCGGCGCAGTTCCTGTCGGTCAACGAGCCGCGCCACTGGATCAACTGCGGCCAGGCCGGCCCGCTGGGCTGGACCATTCCGGCCGCGATCGGCGTGAAGACTGCGTCGCCGGACTCGGACGTGGTGGCGATCTCGGGCGACTACGACTTCCAGTTCATGATCGAAGAACTGGCCGTGGCCGCGCAGTTCAAGGTGCCGTACATCCACGTGGTGGTGAACAACTCCTACCTCGGCCTGATCCGCCAGGCGCAGCGCGGCTTCGAGATGGATTACTGCGTGCAGCTCGCGTTCGACAACATCAACGCCCCGGAGCTGAACGGCTACGGCGTGGACCACGTCAAGGTCGTCGAAGGCCTGGGCTGCAAGGCGATCCGCGTGTTCAAGCCGGAAGACATCGCCCCGGCCTTCGCCGAAGCACGCGACCTGATGGCCGAGTTCTCGGTGCCGGTGGTCGTGGAAGTGATCCTGGAACGTGTGACCAATATCGCGATGGGCACCGAGATCGACAACATCAACGAGTTCGAGCCGATCGAGGATCTCGAGGACATCGAAGAAGCGATCCTGAAGGAAGAAGTGGAAACGGCGTAAGCAAGCCTCCACACGCGGCGCGGGCAACAGGCCCGCGCGTCGTCAGCGCCCCCTGTTTTGCAGCACTAAAGACAGCAGTAGCGGCTCCGCACCGGCGGAGCGACAACCACAATTAAACCGGAGAGATTCATGACCAAACTTGCGGCAAACCTCACCATGCTGTTCAACGAAGTCGGTTTTCTCGACCGCTTCGAAGCCGCCGCGCGCGCGGGCTTCCGCGGCGTGGAATTCCTGTTTCCCTATGCGTTTCACGCGGACCAGATCGCGGACCGCCTGAACCGCTTCCAGCTCGACCTGGTGCTGCACAACCTGCCGGCCGGCAAGTGGGATGCGGGCGAGCGCGGCATTGCCTGCCACCCGGACCGCGTCGGCGAATTCCAGGACGGCGTGGGCGAAGCCATCAAGTACGCCAAGGTGCTGGGCGTGCGCCAGCTCAACTGCCTGGTCGGCATCCAGCCGCAGAACGTGAAGCGCGAGCAAGCGCAGGAAACGCTGGTGGAAAACCTGCGCTTCGCTGCCAACGCACTCGCCGCCGAGCATATCGACCTGCTGATCGAGCCGATCAACACCTTCGATATCCCGGGCTTCTTCCTGTCGCGCACGCAGCAGGCCGTGGACCTGATCAACCAGTCAACGCGCCCAACCTCTACGTGCAGTACGACATCTATCACATGCAGCGCATGGAAGGCGAAATCGCCAACACCATCAAGCGAACCTGCCGAAGATCAAGCATGTGCAGCTGGCCGACAACCCGGGCCGCAACGAGCCGGGCACCGGCGAGCTGAACTACCAGTTCCTGTTCAAGTACCTGGACGAGATCGGCTACACGGGCTGGATCGGCTGCGAGTACAAGCCGAAGACCACCACCGAAGCCGGCCTGGGCTGGCGCGCCGCCCACGGCGTGCAGTAACAGCGTGCAGTAACGGGTTACCGCACACGCAATCCATCACAGACTTAACATCCAATCGGAGACATCAACATGGCAAACCAACGCAACGTCGGCTTCATCGGTCTGGGCATCATGGGCGCACCCATGGCGGGCCATCTGCGCGCAGCCGGCCACACGCTGTTCGTGCATGACGTGAACCCTGCCCCGCAAACGCTGGTCGATGCAGGCGTGACCGTCTGTACCAGCGCCGAGGAAGTCGCCAAGCGCGCCGACATCATCGTCATCATGGTGCCGGACACGCCGCACGTCGAAGCGGTGCTGTTTGCCGACAAGGGCGTTGCCGCCGCGCTGAAGGCCGCCGGCAAGGAAGCCAGCTACAGCAAGATCGTGGTCGACATGAGCTCGATCTCGCCGATCGCGACCAAGGACTCGCCGCGCGCATCAACAAGCTGGGCGCTTCGTACCTGGACGCGCCGGTGTCGGGCGCGAAGTCGGCGCCAAGGCCGCCTCGCTGACGATCATGGTTGGTGGTCCGGAAGAAGCCTTCGACCAGGTCAAGCCGCTGTTCGAGCTGATGGGCAAGAACATCACGCTGGTGGGCGGCAACGGTGATGGCCAGACCACCAAGGTGGCCAACCAGATCATCGTCGCGCTGAACATCCAGGCCGTGTCCGAAGCACTGCTGTTCGCGTCGAAGGCGGGTGCCGATCCGGCACGCGTGCGCCAGGCGCTGATGGGCGGCTTCGCTGCGTCGCGCATCCTGGAAGTGCACGGCGAACGCATGGTCAAGCGCACCTTCGATCCGGGCTTCCGTATCGAGCTGCACCAGAAGGACCTGAACCTCGCGCTGCAGGGCGCCAAGCGCTGGGCGTGGCACTGCCGAACACCGCGACCGCGCAAGAGCTGTTCAACACCTGCGCCGCGAACGGCTTCGGCAAGGCCGATCACTCGGCCCTGTGCCGCGCGATCGAGATCATGTCGAACCACGACATCGCCAAAGCCAAGTAAGCGACTCGACATAAATGCAGTACCCGCATTGCCTGCAGTACCTGTAGTTGCAGCAAACGCCGTCCCCTTCGCCGGGGACGGCCTCAGTTTCAGTTCCCAGGATTCCCCATGCTCGACACCGAAACCAGCGCCGCCCTGCTGACCCCGCAGCGCCCCAGCCTCCAGCCGCGTGCCCTGCTGCGCGACCTGTTCGATACCGCCGTGGCCTCGGTCAGCGCCAGCCACTGCCTGCCGCCGCACCTGCCGCAGCCGCCGAAGGGCCGCACGGTCGTGATCGGCGCCGGCAAGGCCGCCGCCGCGATGGCGCAGGCCGTCGAGGCCCACTGGCAGGGCGAGCTCAGCGGACTGGTGGTGACGCGCTATGGCCATGGTGCCGACTGCAAGCGCATCGAAGTCGTGGAAGCCGCGCATCCGGTGCCTGACGAAGCCGGCGCCCGCGCCGCGCAGCGCATGGTCGAACTCGTGCAGGGCCTGAGCGCCGACGACCTGGTGCTGTGCCTGATCTCCGGCGGCGGTTCCGCGCTGCTGGCCGCGCCCGCACCCGGCATCTCGCTCGCCGACAAGCAGGCCGTCAACAAGGCCCTGCTGCGCAGCGGCGCAAGCATCGGCGAGATGAACTGCGTGCGCAAGCACCTGTCCGCGCTCAAGGGCGGACGCCTCGCGCTGCATTGCGCCCCGGCGCGTGTCGAGACGCTGCTGATTTCCGATATTCCCGGCGATGACCCGACGCTGATCGCGAGCGGCCCGACGCTGCCCGATGCGACCACCTGCGCCGACGCGCTCGCCGTCATCGCCAAGTACGGCATCGACGTGCCGGGCAATGTGCGCGCCCATCTGGAGAGCGGCGCGGGTGAAACGCCCAAGCCCGGCGATGCCCGCTTTGCCGGCCACCGCAGCGTGACGCTGGCCACCGCGCAGCAGTCGCTTGAAGCCGCGGCGGCACGCGCGCGCGAACTCGGCTATGAGGCGCACATCCTGTCCGATTGCATCGAAGGCGAGGCCCGCGACGTGGCCGTCGTACATGCCGCGATCGCGCGCCAGATCGCGCAGCACGGCCAGCCGTTCAGCAAGCCTTGCGTGCTGTTGTCTGGCGGGGAAACGACCGTCACCGTGCGCGGCAAGGGCCGTGGCGGCCGCAATGCCGAGTTCCTGCTGTCGTTGGCGGTCGCGCTCGACGGACTGCCCGGCGTGCATGCGATTGCGTGCGACACCGACGGCATTGACGGCTCCGAGGACAACGCCGGCGCCTGCTCACGCCCGACACGCTGACCCGTGCCGCAGCCCGCGGCCTGTCGGCCCGCGCGCATCTGGAAAACAACGACGGCTATGGCTTCTTTGCCGGCGTTGACGATCTGATCGTCACGGAGCCGACCCGCACCAACGTGAACGACTTCCGCGCGATCCTGATCGTCTGAGCATCGCCGCAGCAGCAACACCGAACCGAATTGCATTACCGGCGGGCCGTATCCGGTGCGCCGTTCCGAGAATGGAAGAGGAGACATCATGAGACGCCAGCGCAAAGCCAAGATCGTTGCCACGCTCGGTCCCGCGAGCACCGATATCGCGGTGATCCGAGAGCTGTTCGAAGCCGGGGCCGACGTGTTCCGCCTGAACTTCAGCCACGGCACGCATGAAGATCACCGCGCACGCTATGACGCCGTGCGCCAGATCGAAGCCGAGACCGGCCGCCCGATCGCGGTGCTGGCCGACCTGCAGGGCCCGAAGCTGCGCATCGGCGTGTTCGCCGCCGGCAAGGTGGCGGTGCGTGCCGGCGACACCTTCGTGCTCGACAGTGATCCCACGCCCGGCGACGGCACCCGCGTGCATCTGCCGCACCCGGAACTGTTCCGCGCGGCGCAAGCCGGCAGTCGCTGCTGATCGACGACGGCAAGGTACGGCTCGCGATCGAAGCCGTGGCCAGCGGCAGCATCACCACGCGCGTGGTGAACAACGGCACGCTGTCGGACCGCAAGGGCGTGAACGTGCCCGACGCGGTGATCCCCATCCCGGCGCTGACCGAGAAGGACCGCAAGGACCTGGACTTCGCGCTGTCGCTCGGCGCTGACTGGATCGGCCTGTCGTTCGTGCAGCGCCCGTCCGACATCGTCGAAGCGCGCGAGATCGTCGGCACGCGTGCCGGCATCCTGTCGAAGATCGAAAAGCCGGCCGCGCTGCAGCAGCTTGAAGAGATCGTGCGCGTGTCGGATTCGGTGATGGTCGCGCGTGGCGACCTCGGCGTAGAACTGCCGCCCGAGCGCGTGCCGGGCGTGCAGAAGCGCATCCTGCGCGTGTGCCGCCAGCTCGGCAAACCCGTGGTGATCGCCACGCAGATGCTCGAATCGATGATCGACTCGCCGGTGCCGACGCGCGCCGAAGCGTCAGACGTGGCCAGCGCCATCTACGAAGGTGCCGATGCCGTGATGCTGTCGGCCGAATCGGCCAACGGCCGCTACCCGGTGCCGGCGGTGTCGATGATGAACCGCATCGTCACCGAGGTGGAACGCGACCCGCTCTATCGCAATCTGCTCGACGCGCAGCACGAAACGCCGCTGAACACGCGCCAGGATGCGATCTGCGCGGCGCTGCGGGAAGTCACGCAGATCATTGGTGCAGTCGCGACCGTGACCTACACGTCGTCTGGCGCCACGGCGCTGCGCGCGGCGCGCGAGCGGCCTTGCGCGCCGATCGTCAGCATCACGCCGAACCTGGAGATTGCGCGCCGCCTGGCGATCGCGTGGGGTGTCCATTCGACCGTGAGCCCGGACGTGCAGAGCGTCGACGAGATGGTCGAAGCCGCCACGCGTGCGGCACTCGTCGAGGGATATGCCGCGCCTGGCGACCAGATCACGATTGCCGCCGGCATGCCGTTCGGGCAGGGCGGGACGACCAACCTGCTGCGCGTGGCGGAAGTGGGCGGCAACGCAGTGGCTGGCGTCGGATCCGCTCGGGAGACTGCCACGGTGTGATTCGCTTTTTGTAGTTGGGCACTGGCCGTGCCCGAATGGTGTTGATTGCCGCCCGTCACCCGCGAAGGCCTTCTCCAAGGCTGCGCGGGTGGCGTTTTTTTTTGGCAATGCCACTACGGCGAAGGTGGGCGGGGTGTGCCGCGACGCCGGCGGCTGCGCATACGCGTCGACCTACCGCGCGGCTGACGCCGCAAGCTGCACGTAGTGCGAGCCGCGCTGCCCTTGGGTGAAGTCGAGCGTGAAGTCGCCCACGTCGATGCGTGTTTGCAGCGCACGCCGCAGCTCCGAGAGGCCGCCGCCGCGCCACGTGCCGAGTGCGCGCACCAGCCATGCCGCACCGATATAACCGGCGATGGTCGCTGGCGAGGGCGGCTCATCGAGGTATTGCTTCATGCGGGCCACGTGTTCCTTGACCACGCGCAGCGTGGCCGCCTGGGGGCCCGGTGCGACTTGCGTCAGCACTATGCCGCCCGCATAGCCGGCACCGAGCACTTCGCGTGCCACCGTTGGGCTGACCGCGGACAGGCCAACCAGGAATCCGTACCAGCCCTGCGCGGCCAGCGCGCGTCCCAGGCTTGCGTAGGCAAGCGTGTCACCCGCCACGATCACGGCGCCAGGCCGTTGCGCCACGATGCTGCGCGCGGCGGCCTCCGTGTTGCTGTCCAGCGGCACCGCACGCGAACCGATCGCGGTTTCCAGCCGGGCCTGCCACGGCGCGCCGCCGCCGGGCGCAGTCGCCGCGAATTCCTTCGAGACGGCGAGCGACACGCGGGTCAGGCCATAGTCGCGCAACTGCTTCACGGCGGCGTCGAGCTCCGCCTGGTAGTCGGCGCGCGTGAACCAGACGTTGTCCGCGCTCAGCGCCAGGCCCGACAGCGGCGCCACGATCTGCACGCCGCGCCGGTGCAGTTCGGGAGCGGAAGCGAGCGCCGGTAGCAACCGGTCTCCGCGCCGAACAGCAACTCGGCGTGCTCGCCGTCGACCAGTGACAGCGCCTGCGCGAGCGCCGCGCGCGGATCGCATCGGCATCGCGCACGACATGCTGAATCCGCACCGGGCCGCTGCCGGCGTTGGCCGCGTCGAACATGACCTTGGCGCCGGCCAGGTAGTCGCGCGCCAGGTCGGCCTGTGCGCCGCTGCGGTCCAGCAGATGGCCGACCACAATGGTGCGCCGGGCCGGCGACTGGGCCAGCGCCAGCGGGGTGGCGGCAAGGCCGCGCGAGCGCCATCATCAGTTGACGGCGCTTCGGCGATGCCGTGCAGTCGCCGCGCAGCGATGGGTACGACAAAGAGGAGAGGATCGAAGGGCATGGGAAGGGGGTGGCGAGCGGCCCGCCCGGCGGCCGCCGGAGGTGCGGAGCGCAGCGTATCCGCCACCCATGACGGAAATGTGACGAAATTCCCCTACTGACGAGGGGTCTGCACGCGCATCGCGGCGACCACGCTTGATGCGCGTCAATTCCCCAACAGCGTCGGGGCCCTAGCATGGGCCGTCAAACTCCCCGAAAAGTCCGCCCCCATGAACATGTCCGCCACGCCATCTACGGCGCTCGACCGCCGTGCCTGTCTGACTTCCGTGCGCTGGCCGGCCGCATCGACGGCAACGGTCCGCGCTACACGTCGTACCCCACGGCCGACCGCTTTCACAATGGCCTTGGCGAGCCCGGCTATCATGCCGCGCTGGCCGATTGCCGGGCCGCAGCGCCGGCGCCGTTGTCGCTGTACCTGCACATCCCGTTCTGCGAGAACATCTGCTATTACTGCGGCTGCAACAAGGTCATCACTCGCGACCACGGGCGCAGTGCCAAGTACGTGCATTACCTCGCCAAGGAAATGGCGCTGGCGGCCGCGCAGATTGGCGAACGTCGGCAGGTGCTGCAATCGCACTGGGGCGGCGGCACGCCGACCTTCCTGAATCCCGAAGAGATGCGGCGCGTGATGGCATCGCTGCATGCCCATTTCGACCTGCCGGCCGAAGGCGAGCACTCGATCGAGATCGATCCGCGCCGTGTCGACTACGCACGCATGGCGCTGCTCGCCGAACTCGGATTCAACCGCGTCAGCCTGGGCGTCCAGGATTTCGATCCTGAAGTGCAGCAGGCCATCCACCGCGTGCAACCGTTCGAGGAAACCCGAGCCGTGGTCGATGCGGCGCGCGACCTGGGCTTCCGCTCGGTGAGCCTGGACCTGATCTACGGGCTGCCGCACCAGACCACGACGCGCTTCAACGCCACCGTGGAACAGGTGCTGACGCTGCGGCCCGATCGACTCTCTGTCTATAGCTACGCGCATCTGCCGCATGTATTCAAGCCGCAGCGGCGCATCGACGAAAATGCGTTGCCGAGTGCGGGCGAGAAGCTCGATATCCTGGTCTCCACGATCGAACGCCTGACCGCCGCGGGCTACGTCTATATCGGCATGGACCACTTTGCGCTGCCGGACGACGATCTTGCCGTGGCGCAGCGCGATGGGCGTCTGCAGCGCAACTTCCAGGGCTATTCCACGCACGCGGGCTACGACCAGCTCGGTTTCGGCATTTCGGCGATCGGCGCCGTGGCGGGGCGCTATGTGCAGAATGCGCGCACGCTCGACGACTACTACGCCGCGCTCGATGCCGGGCGGCTGCCGGTCATGCGCGGTTTCGAGATGGAGCGCGAGGACCACTTGCGGCGTGAGATCATTGGCGCGCTGATGTGCAACGGCATACTCGATATCTCGCAGATCGAGGCACGCCATGGCATCGACTTTGCGCGCACTTTTGACGCTGAACTAGCGGATCTCGATCGGCTTGGTGCCGACGGCCTTGTCCGGCTTGAACCGGGCCGTATTGAGGTGACCATGCTCGGCCGCCTGCTCGTGCGCCGCGTAGCGATGGTGTTCGACCGGTACCTGCGAGAAGACGCAGCGCGGCCGGCTGCCGTGCAGCAGGCCGCCAATGACGGGGTGCAGTCGATTCGTTTGTGCCGAAGTACTCGCGCGTGGTCTGATACCGGGCGCCGGCTACGGCGCAGGAACGAAGACGAAAAAAAGCCCGCGAACCTGTCGCGGGCTTTTCTGCATCCGGAGCCGGAAATTACTTGGCAGCGTTGGCCATGTAATCCGCTGCGGCGAGCACATCGGTGTCCGGGCCGGCATAGCCACCCTTCGGCGGCATCACGCCCTTGCCTTTCAGCGCGAAGTTGTGGACCGCATCCATGCCTTCCTTCAGGCGCGGCGCCCAGGCAGCCTTGTCGCCGAACTTGGGAGCACCGGCAACTCCGGCGGCGTGGCAGGCCGCGCAAACCTGATCGTAGACCTTCTTGCCCGTGTCGGCGGACGCAGCAGCAGGTGCGGCAGCCGGGGCCGCCGCAGCGGCGGCGGGTGCCGGGGCTGCAGCGGGAGCCGGAGC
>LRMT01000219.1 GCA_001725945.1 Cupriavidus sp. UYMMa02A
CATGCGGCGCTGGGCGGCGGCGCCGCCGCTTGCGAGCGTCAGCATGGCCAGCGCGCCTGCGGCCAGCCAGGCACGCCAGCGGCACATATTCTGCGTGGGGCTCATATGCGCTCCTTCGGGTCCCCCTGCCCTGCCTGCTGCGCAGTCATGGCACGCGGTTGTATTCGTTCTGCAGCTGATTGCGCTGGCGGATCTGGTTCTGCCAGCTCGTCTTGTCACCGGTCGTCCAGCCCTTGACGACAAAGGGATCGTCTGGCGCGCCTGGTAAGCGGGCGCATCGGACTTCTTGTGCGAGGCGGTCGCGGTCTGGGGCTTTTCGCCGCAGGCGCGAGCATCACGCCAGCCACGGCAAGTATGGCCGCCATCGGAATACGCGTCATGATGGTTGCCCCCCGTTTCCACTGGCTGCGCCGGGGCGGCGGGCGCGCCGGGCGCTGCAGGGGCGGCAGGCGCCGCCTGTGCGCCGCCCTTCGTCCCATAGGCCGTGCCCCAGCCGAACACATCGCCGCCCTTGCCGCGCTTGATCACACGGTTGCGCAGGATGTCGGCAATCACGTCGCCGTCGCCGCCAAGGAGCGCCTTGGTCGAGCACATTTCCGCGCACAGCGGCAGCTTGCCTTCAGCGAGCCGGTTGCGGCCGTACTTCTCGAACTCGGCCTCCGAGCCGTTCTTCTCGGGTCCGCCCGCGCAGAAGGTGCACTTGTCCATCTTGCCGCGCACGCCGAACGTGCCGGTCGACGGGAACTGCGGCGCGCCGAACGGGCACGCGTAGGAGCAGTAGCCGCAGCCGATGCAGACATCCTTGTCGTGCAGCACCACGCCGTCTTCAGTGCGGTAGAAGCAGTCGACCGGGCAGACCGCCATGCACGGCGCGTCGGAGCAGTGCATGCAGGCCACCGAGATCGACTTCTCCGCGCCGACGACGCCGTCGTTGACGGTCACCACGCGGCGCCGGTTCACGCCCCACGGTACCTCATGCTCGTTCTTGCAGGCCGTGACGCAGCTATTGCATTCGATGCAGCGCTCGGCGTCACAGATAAATTTCATGCGGGCCATGGTGTCATCCTGCGATCAGTTTCATGCATTCAGGCAAAGCGTTCGATCTGGCAGATCGTGGTCTTGGTTTCCTGCATCATCGTCACCGAGTCATAGCCGTACGTGGTGGCCGTATTGACCGCCTCGCCGCGCACGATCGGCATCGCGCCTTCCGGGTAGTATTCCTTCAGGTCCTTGCCCTGCCACCAGCCCGAGAAGTGGAACGGGATGAAGGCGGTGTCCGGACCGACGCGCTCGGTGACCAGCGCACGCACCTTGAGGCTGGCACCAGTCGCGTCTTCACCCAGCAGAAGTCGCCATTGCGGATGCCGCGGTCGGACGCGGCGCGCGGGTTGATCTCGACGAAATTCTCCTGCTGCAGCTCGGCCAGCCACGGGTTCGACCGGGTTTCCTCGCCGCCGCCCTCGTACTCGACCAGCCGGCCAGACGTCAGGATGATCGGGAACTTCTCGTACACCTTGTTCTCGATGTTGCGCTGCTGCACGGTCTTGTACAGCGTGGGCAGGCGCCAGAACGCCATCTTGTCGTCGTGGGTCGGGTACTTGGCAACCATGTCGGGCCGCGTGGAGTACAGCGGCTCGCGGTGCTGCGGAATCGGGTCCGGGAAGTTCCACACCACCGCGCGCGCCTTGGCGTTGCCAAAAGGATGGCAGCCATGCACCTTGAGCACCACGCGCTGGATCCCGCCCGAAAGGTCGGTCTTCCAGTTCTTGCCTTCGGCGGCCTTCTTCTCGTCGTCCGTCAGGTCATCCCACCAGCCGAGCTTCTTGAGCAGCACGTGGTCGAACTCGGGATATCCGGTGGTGATCTCCGCCCCCTTCGAGTACGAACCGTCCTCGGCCAGCAGATTGACGCCGTCGCGCTCCACGCCGAAGTTCGCGCGGAAATTGCCGCCGCCCTCCATGACGTGCTTGCTGGTGTCATACAGGTTGGGCGAGCCGGGATGCTTCAGTTCGGGGTTGCCATAGCAAGGCCATGGCAGGCCGAAGTAATCGCCGGTCAGGTCATAGCCGGTCGCGGCGTCCTTGCCGCCCTTGCACAGCAGCGTCTTGACGTCGAACATCTGCATATTGCGCATATGGGCCTTGAGCCGCTCCGGCGACTGGCCGGTGTAGCCGATGGTCCAGTTGCTGCGATTGATCTCGCGCAGGATCGACTCCGTCTCCGGCTCCATCCACGTGCGCCCCGCGCGCTTGACCTCGATGAGCTTGAAGTTCTTCGACAGCTCCTTGCCAAAGCCCAGCTTGTCCGCGAAGGCCTGCATGATGGTCTGGTCGGGCATCGACTCGAACAGCGGCTCGATGACCTTTTCGCGCCATTGCAGCGAACGGTTGGAGGCTGTGCACGACCCCGAGGTCTCGAACTGCGTGCATGCCGGCAGCAGGTAGACGGCACGGTTCGGGTTGGGCTTGGCACCGTCCGCGGCCGGCATGTTGGCCATGGCCGCGGTCGCCGACGGGTAGGGATCGACCACCACCAGCAGGTCAAGCTTGTCCAGCGCCTTCTTCATCTCCAGGCCGCGCGTCTGCGAGTTCGGCGCATGGCCCCAGAAGAACACGCCGCGCACGTTGTTGTCCTGGTCGATCAGCTCGTTCTTCTCGGTGACGATATCGATCCAGCGCGACACCGTGGTGCCGGACTTCTCCATCATCGCCTGCGAGGCGAACTGCTTCTTGATCCATTCGTAGTCCACGCCCCACACCGCCGCGTAGTGCTTCCACGCGCCGGTGGCCAGGCCGTAGTAGCCCGGCAGCGAGTCGGGGTTGGGGCCCACGTCGGTCGCGCCCTGCACGTTGTCGTGGCCGCGGAAGATGTTGGCACCGCCGCCTGACACGCCGATATTGCCGAGCGCGAGCTGCACGATGCACGACGCGCGCACGATCGCGTTGCCGATGGTGTGCTGGGTCTGGCCCATGCACCAGACCAGCGTGCTGGGCCGGTTCTTGGCCATGATCTCGGCCACCATCTTCACCTGCGCCTCGGGCACGCCGCAGACTTCCTCCACCTTTTCCGGCGCCCATTTCGCCAGCACTTCCTCTTTCACCTTGTCCATGCCGTAGACGCGGTCATGGATGTACTTCGGGTCTTCCCAGCCGTTCTGGAAAATGTGGTACAGCACGCCGAACAGGAAGGCGATGTCGGTGCCCGAGCGGATGCGCACATAATGGTCGGCCTTGGCCGCCGTGCGCGTAAAGCGCGGATCCACCACGATCACCTTGCAGCCGTTCTCCTTCGCGTGCAGCAGATGCAGCATCGACACCGGGTGCGCCTCGGCCGCGTTGGAGCCGATATACAGAGCCGCCTTCGCGTTCTGCATATCGTTGTACGAGTTCGTCATGGCCCCGTAGCCCCAGGTGTTTGCCACGCCCGCCACAGTGGTGGAGTGGCAGATGCGCGCCTGGTGATCGGTGTTGTTGGTGCCGAAGAACGACACCCACTTGCGCATGAGGTAGGCCTGCTCGTTGCTGTGCTTGGACGAGCCGACAAAGAACATGGAATCCGGCCCGGTCTGCTGGCGGATCTCCTTCATCTTCGCGGTGATCTCGTCGAGCGCCTGGTCCCAGCCGATGCGCTGGTACTTGCCGTCGACCAGCTTCATCGGATACTTCAGGCGGTACTCGCCGTGCCCGTGCTCGCGCAGCGCGGCGCCCTTGGCACAGTGCGCGCCCATATTGATCGGTGAATCGAACACCGGCTCCTGACGCACCCATACGCCGTTCTGCACCACGCGTCGACCGCGCAGCCCACCGAGCAGTGGCCGCATACGGTGCGCCTCACCACGATGCCGCCCTTGCCCTCCGCGGCCGCGACGGTCTTGTCATCGGCGGCATCGGCCTTGCGGAGCAGCGCCAGCTGGGATGCGGCCAGGCCAGCGCCGACGCCGATGCCGGATCGCTTGAGGAAACTGCGCCGGTCCATGGTCGGCATTGCACCAGCCAGCCCGGCGGCAAGCCGCGTGGAAAGCCGTCCGGTTGCGGCGGTCGCGTTGGCCTGCGCCACCCTGTCAGCCATCCGGGTCGATGCGCCCTGCGCCGCGCGTTTGCGGGTCAAGATCATGTCTCACCTCTGCGGAGGAAAGCAGCAAATCAGCAAATGCTGGTCTGGCGAAGGCCGCTGCGGCGGCCCGCCAGCCTGCTCACACCAGCGTGGTGCGGTAGTACTTGCGAATGTGTTCGGAGACCCGGTAGCCCTTGTTGTCCGACGGCACGTCGGCAGGCTCGGGTAGGGCGGCATTCTGGACCGGCGCGGTGGGGCCGCGCGCGGTCAGCGTCGCTGCGCCGGCGGCGGCAGCGACAACACCAGCGCCCGCAAGAAACGTGCGGCGCGCGACCCTGGGTTGCGTCTCTTTCATGTGGGGCACTCCTCGGTTCGGCACCCGAATACCGATGATTCAGCCGTTATGCGTTGTTATGCATATTCTAGGTGCAACCAGGCTGAAAGACCATGCAAATCAAGGGTTAATCCTTAATCGCGCGCCAATGTATTCAATGCATTTCGAGCGCGACGGCCTCGACCTCCGCAAAGGCCTGCAGCAGTCCGGCGACGCTGCGGTAGAAGCGGGCTTGCGGATGCCCAGCTAGTGCATCGCACAATTTCCCGACCCACGGCTGCAGATGCCGCGCATAGAAGCGCTGCTGTTCGCCGAGGTTGGACACCGCCAGGTCATCGCCCGCGACCAGGAAGCGCATCACCTCGCACAGCGTGGCGACGTGATCTTCGGTCTCGCTGACATCGACGTGCCGCGCAAGCCCGTAGCGGGCCAGGTCGTCGCGCAGGGCCACCAGCGGGCGCTCGTTCAGGAAGCCGGTCAGGTAATAAGAGCCATACAGGAAGATTTCCTGACGGCCTACCCCGAGGAACAGTTCGCGGTACTCCTCTTGGGCTTCGGCCTCGGTGGTGGTCGATGCCGCATCGCACAACGCATTCCATGCGCGCCCCAGGACCGTGTCCGCATCTTCGTCCTGCGCGCGGTTGGCGGCAATGTGGTGGAGCAGCGCCGCGTCCGGCGCGCGGTAGAACAGTGTGGCCAGCAGGCCGTACAGGTCCGCGCGCGCAACGTCCTCGGCATCGTCGGCGGGCACCGCGGCCGTCAGCTGGATGGGCTGGAAATCTGTCATGTCGTGATGGTTATTGTCTGTCCCGCAGCGCTTACCGGAGCGTGGCGCCGCTGATGGCGCCCGGATCGCGCTCCATCATGTCGACCACGCGGCAATCGGGGCACATCTTCAGGCGCTCGGCCGCGGCGCCGGCAAAGGCCGGATGCCCGGCCAGCCGCACCAGCATCGATTCGACCATCTGGGCGGTGCCGAACGGCTTGGCACAGCGCACGCAATGGAACGGCTGCGCCTCGTTGAGCGTGACGGTGCGGCGCGCCGCCTCGCCGGTCAGCAGGCGCGGCACGAGGGTGATGGCATCCTCGGGGCAGGTCTTCTCGCACAGGCCGCACTGCACGCAGTTGCGCTCCAGGAAGCCGAGTACCGGGCGCTCCGGGTTGTCGCGCAACGCCTGGGTCGGGCACGCGCCCACGCAGGCCATGCACAAGGTGCAGCTTGCCGTGTTCACCGCCACCGCGCGATCGGGGCCGGCGCGGGCAGCGGCACAATGTCGGCCGGCACCGGCGCATGGGCGCACCAGTGGTCCAGTGCAAACGTTGT
>LRMT01000220.1 GCA_001725945.1 Cupriavidus sp. UYMMa02A
GCCGCGCGCCGCGCAGCGCCCGGCACCAGCGCGCCCCAGTCCAGCGCGGCGGCCGCGCGCAGCGTGCCGGGCAGACTGGCGCAGGCTTCGGCCAGCTCATCCGAGCCGGGTGCGCGCCCGTTCCAGTGCCCGACCAGCTGCGCCGACAGCGACAGCATGGCGATATAGCTCTTGGTCGCGGCCACGCTGTGCTCGGGCCCGGCGCGCAGCGGCAGCTCATGCGCGCACACTTGCGCCAGCGGCGAGCCCGGCGCGTTCACCAGCGCCAGCGTGGCGGCGCCGCCGTCGCGCAGTGCGCCGCATGGTCTCGACCAGGTCGGGGCTGCGGCCCGACTGCGAGAACGCCACCGCGAGTAGCCCCGCCACGCGCAGCGCGCTCGCGTGCAGCGTCACCGTCGACATCGGCAACGAGGCAACCGGCACGCCGAGCCGCCGCGTCACCAGCGCGGCGAAATAGCTCGCGGCATGGTCCGAGCTGCCACGCGCCACCGTCAGCACCGCCGGCCACGGCTGCGCGGCCAGTCCGTCGGCCAGTTCGGCGATATCCGTTGCATGATCGAGCTGCACGGCCACCACCGCCGGCGCGCTCAAAGCCTCTTCAAGCATTCTCGACACAACGTTCTCCTTCGACATGGACGGCCAGGACCGCCAGCGCGCGGTCCAGCACGACCACGTCGGCCCAGCTGCCCGGCACCAGTTGGCCGCGGTCGGCCAGCCCCAGGTATTGCGCCGGATACAGCGACACGCGCCGCGAGGCGTCGGCCAGGTCCAGGCCAATCGCGACGAAGTTGCGCAGCGCCTGGTCCATGGTCAGCACGCTGCCCGACAACGTGCCGTTGGCCAGCCGCACGCTGCCGCCGGCCTTGTAGACGGTCTGGCTGCCCAGGTGATAGACCCCGTCCGGCATGCCGGCCGCGGCGGTGGCATCGGTCACGGCATATAAGCGCGGGATCGCGCGCAGCGCGGCATGGATCGCGCCGGATGCACGTGCAGCAGGTCGGGGATCAGCTCGGCATACTCGGCATGCGCCAGCGCCGCACCGACCACGCCGGGCGCGCGGTGCTGCAGCGGCGTCATCGCGTTGAACAGGTGCGTGAAGCCGCTGGCGCCGGCCGCCAGCGCGGCCACCGCGTCCTCGTAGCTGCCCAGCGTATGGCCCAACTGCACGCGCACGCCGCGCGCGGCCAGCATGCGGATGATGTCGAGATGGCCGGGCAGCTCGGGCGCCAGCGTCACGATCTTCAGCGGCGCCGCAGCGAGGTACTGCGCCATTTCGCAATGCGTGGCGATGGCCGGGGACGCCGGCTGCGCGCCCAGCTTGCCCGGGTTGATGTACGGCCCTTCCAGATGCACGCCGAGCATGCGCGCGCCGCCGCGCGGGCGTTGCCCGCAAGCGCGGTCGAGCGCTGCAGTGCCGGCAGCAGCACCTCGTGCGGCGCGGTCATGGTGCTGGCGAGCAGGCTGGTGGTGCCGAAGCGCACATGCGCGCGCAGGATCACCGGCATCGCCGCGTCGCCATCCATGAAGTCCTTGCCGCCGCCGCCGTGGTTGAGCAGGTCGACAAAGCCCGGCAGTACATAGGGCGCATCGTTGTCCGCCGGCGCCGCCGGCACGCCGTCGATGCGCGCGATGCGCCCGTCGGGGCCGGCATGGATTTCGCCGAGCACCCAACCGGCCGGGGTCAGGATGTTGCCCTTCATGGCAGTACTCTCCGCGTCACAGCTCCGCCCTCAGAACAGGTGGATGATGCCGGCATAGGCGCCCTGCTGGGTCGCGCCCGGGCGCGGGTTGGTGTCCGGCGAGGCTCGACCGAGAAGCTCGCATTGCGCGAGTTGAATACCGACGCCACCGTGCCGTACAGCGACGTGCGCCGCGACAAGTCATACTTTGCGCCCAGTGTGACAAGCGTGCCATGCCCGCCGTTCCGGTTCAGCACGGCGTAGTAGAGGCCCGACATCAACATCAGCGCCGGCAGCACGCGGTAGTTGGCGCCGACCCATGCCATCTGGCTGCGCGTGGCGGCGTGCGGATTGGCCGCCGTGGCGACGGTGTCGCCCGACGAAGCCGTCAGGTTGTAGCCGGCAAACAGGCGCAGGTCGCGCAGCGCATAGCTGCCACCCAGCGTGTACTGGCGCGAACTGGCGTACAGGTCATCCAGGCGGCCGCGCGCGTCGCGCAGTTCTTCGTAGAGGCCGGTCACGGCCACGCTGCCCTGTGCGTACTTGATGGCGGCACTGAGCTGCCTGCCGCCGTTGAAGTTACCCGGCTCGCCGTCGTGGCCGGCCTGCGCCCGCATACTGAACCCGCCCCACACGGGCGAGTTCCAGGTCACGGCATTCGGGCGCGAGCCCCAGTTGCGGCCATAGACCAGCGTGGCCACCGAGCTGGCCTGCAGGCCCATCGGGTCGAGCGCGCCGCTCTCGTCGTCGGTCAGGCTCATGCCGCGCCCGAGCAGCAGCGAGCCCCAGCCATGGCCGGCCAGCCCCACTTGCGCGCGGCGGTTGAACAGCGGATCGCGCGCCCGGTGCCCGAGGTGATCATGCCTTCGAGGTTGAACAGCGCGCGCACGCCGCCGCCCAGGTCTTCGGTGCCCCGCATGCCCCAGAAGCTGACGCCGTACTGGTTGCTGCCGAAGCGCAAGGTATCGGCGTCGCCGTCAGGCCGGGCGATGCCGTTGACATAGTCGAGGCCGCCACTGCGCGGCCGTAGAGGGTGATGCCGGTAGTGCTGGCGGTATTGGCGGATTGCGCGCAAGCGCCGCCCGCCGACGCTGCAAGCAGCGTCGTCAGTGCAATGCGTTTCACGGTCGAAGACTCCAGGAAGAGATGGCGATGATGGCAATCGGATGGCGCGCAGGTTCAGGCAGGCGCGCCGGCCTGCAGCGCCCGCGCCAGCGCGGCGGCGTGCCCGTCTGCCGGATGGCCGAAGGCGATATGCGCGGTGTCCGGGCCGGTCCACATCAACTGGCTGCCCGGCACGCCGGCGAGGCGCTCGTTGCGCACCCGGGCACGCTCGCGCACCACCACGCGCAGCCGGCTCAGCGCCACGACCTCCACCGCGGCAACGTTGGAGGTGCCGCCCAGCGTCTCGATCCACCAGTCGGCATCGAACGGCGGGGCGGTCTCTGTGATGGCGGGGATCGCCACGGCGGGTGCCACGGCCTCGGCCTGCTGCAGCGCGGCGCGGATCTCGCCGGCAATCTGCTCGGCCTCGGGCCCGATCACCACCTGCACCACGTTGGGCGGGCGCTTGAGCACGCCGCGCACGCCCAGCGCCTTGAGCTTCGGCTCGGACACGGCGCCGACATCGGCCACGTTCAGTCGCAATCGTGTAGTGCAGGCGTCGACCACCACCAGGTTGGCGCTGCCTCCCAGTGCGTCGACATAGCGCTGGCCCACGCCATCCGCGGCGCCTGGCGCAGGCGCGTGTGCCACGCTGCCCGCGGCGGGTTCCGGCATGACCTCGTCACGACCGGGGGTCATCAGGTTGAAGCGTCGGATGAACACGCGGAACACGGTGTAATAGGCCAGTGCGTAGGCCAGCCCGAGCGGCAGCGCCAGCCAGCCGTGGCTCGACAGGCCGTAGCCCAGCACATAGTCGATCGCGCCGGCCGAGAAGGTGAAGCCCATCCGGATATCGAACAGATGGCACAGCGCCATCGACAGGCCCGTCATCACCGCGTGCAGCCCGTACAGCACCGGCGCGAGGAACATGAAGCTGAATTCGATCGGCTCGGTAATGCCGGTCAGGAACGAAGTCAGCGCCATCGAGAACAGCATGCCGGCAACGAGCTTGCGGCGCGCGCCGGGGCTTCCTGGTACATCGCCAGACAAGCCGCCGGCAGCCCGAACATCATCACCGGGAAAAAGCCGGCCATGAACACGCCCGCGCCGGGGTCGCCGGCAAAGTAGCGGTGCAGGTCGCCCGTCACTGCGGCGCCGGTGGCCGGATCCACATAGCTGCCGAACACGAACCAGGCCAGCGTGTTGATCAGGTGGTGCAGCCCGGTCACCAGCAGCAGCCGGTTGAGCAGCCCGAACACGAAGGCGCCGGCCGCGCCTGCCGTGGTCAGCCACGCGCCCGCGACATTAATGCCGGCCTGCACCGGCGCCCACGCGTAGCCCAGCACCAGCCCCAGCAGCAGGCAGCACAGCGCCGTGACAATGGGCACGAATCGCTTGCCGGCAAAGAACGCCAGGTACGGCGGCAGGGTCACGCCGCGGTAGCGGTTGTAGAGGTTGCCGGCCAGCAGGCCGCACATGATGCCGGCCAGCACGCCCATGTCGAGCGAGCTGTCGATGGCCTTCATCACCGTGGTCAGCACCAGGTAGCCGATGGTGCCGGCCAGTGCCGCGGCGCCATGGTTGTCGCGCGCCGAGCCCACCGCCACGCCGATCGCGAACAGCAGCGCCAGGTTGGCAAAGACAGCGTTGCCGGCCTCGGCCATCGGCCGGATGTCGAACACATCGGGCTGGCCCAGGCGCAGCAGCAGGCCGGCGACCGGCAGTACCGCGATCGGCAGCATCAGCGTGGCGCCCAGGCGCTGCAGCCTGGGCAACAGGTCGATCTTCATTGGCATTCTCCGTTGGGAGGCGCACACCCGCGCGCCGGGGATCGGGCGGTCCTGCGTTGGGTGGGATCAGACCGGCCAGGATTCGCGGCACGCGGCGCGTACCGCAGCGGCCGAGGACAATCGCAGCAGCGCGCCGCACGCTCGCGGCAATCGGCATGGGAGAGCGCGCGCACGCGCGCATGCCGGGCACCAGTGCGGCATCGACCGACAGCTCAGTCACGCCCAGCCCGATCAGCACCGGCCACCGCCAGCGGATCGCCGCCAGCGCG
>LRMT01000221.1 GCA_001725945.1 Cupriavidus sp. UYMMa02A
CTGATCAGCTTGTTGCCGTCGAGATACCTGGCGAAAATCTTCTCGCAATACGCGATGCCTTCTTCCTGGCTCATCTGCTCGATGCCCGCGGCGCGCCAGACTTCTTCCGGCGTCTCGACGATAAAGGCGCGGCTGCGTACCATCCGGACCTTGTCGGAAGCAGGCATCCCGGTAGGCGTCAGCATTGCGCCAGTGATCCCGTTCATTACCGAACCCGACCTTGAGCGCGTGCTCGAAGCGGCGCGGGAGCCGGTGCAGTCTATGCCAACTACATCGTGCTGAGACTGCCAAGGCAGTTCGCCCGCTATTCGAGGAGTGGCTGCAGGCCCATTTTCCGGACCGTGCCGAGCGGGTCATGAACCGCGTGCGTGATATGCGCGGTGGCAAAGCCTATGACGCGAGCTTTGCCACGCGCATGCGCGGAACAGGGGTGTGGGCCGATCTGATGCGCCAGCGGTTCTATAAAGCGGCTGACCGGCTGGGATTCCGTTACAACCGATTCGAGCTCGATACTTCGCGATTCCGGGTGCCGCCAAGCTGGACGGCTGGTACGGGTGGCGCGCAAGGTACCTTGTTCTGACTGTCGGCAGCCGCTTCCTGGTCGCCGATCATGCTGCTTGCCAACTCCAGCGCGGCCCTGGCACGGGCCGCAGGCAGGCCCGAGGACAGCGCAAGCCTGACTGCGATGGCCGCCAGGCGTCCTTCTTCATAGGTAGGCATGTCGGTCTTGCTCCTTTGCACGGGCGGCGTCATGGCCGGCCGGGCGGTTCGCCGCCGGAAGCCGGCGGTTGTTCCAGTATGGGCGATTTGCGCGGAAGGGAAACCCGTCATCGGCGAGGTTTTGCGCGCGGACAAGTCGGGCGCAGTGGAAGCAGGCGCCTGGCAAGGGAGATCCCGGCTGTCGACAGGTTCCCCGACAGCGCCGCGCGCACAAAGACGGCGATATCGGGCAGGCCGAAGTACACGGCTGCCCGGCGTCAGCAGGCCGGCTTATTGCGACAGCGCGCGTGCCGCTTCGACCTGCGACTCGAAGAAGGTCTGGAAGCTGATGGCAAGTCCGGCCATCAGCAGGCCCGTGCCGATCAGCAGCGACAGGATCACCAGAATCACCACTGGCCAGCCCGAGCGCGTAGGCGTGCCGCCAGGATTGAAGCGGGCATCCCATTTGTCATCGGGGCGCAGGCCGTAGACGATCGCGGCCAGGAATGCGCTGATTACCGATGCGCCCCCGGCTACGGCGAAGGTCCAGTTCAGTGCCGGCGAGCCGGCTTCGGCTGCCATGGAGCAACGCCGACGGCGCCGGCCAGCGTAGCCAGCAGGTGAAGCCATCCATACTGGTCGCGCAGTCCGCCAAGGTAGAACCGGTGCGCACCGAGGCTGCCGAACAGGAACGCCAGGGCCACCGTCACCAGTTTCGATCGGGACCGCGTGGACGGCACGGCGGTGGGCCGGGATGCTTGGGACGGTTGGCTGGCTGCAGGCATGGGGCAACGTGGCGATGAGCTTCCGGCAACGCGCCGGCAGCGGTCAATAGGACGCGGCAGGCAGCAGGTGCCAGCCGGGACACATTGTACGATGCCGCCCGGTCAGCTTGCGAACGAGGGAGTCACAGTGTCGGCCAGCTAACGCCAGCCCGAAGAGAAGAGCAGATGGACGAGTGCGCCCGCACGTGCGCTGATATGGGTCTCGCCATACAGCACAAGTGTGAGCAGGAGCATGAAAAGTATCGACAGCGACGGTTCGACGGCATGCTCAGCCAGCTCGCTCAAGAGGGGCGGCATGACAGGCCTCGGCGGTTTGCCGGACCCTTCTACGGAGGCTGCGCCCGGCGGATATTCCCGGTCCCGCAGGAGGTGCCGGGCAGAGGCAAGTCAGTTTGGTATGCCGTCTGCTCAAGGCGGTACGCTGCAGGATTCGGTGCAGCGTCGGGCGACAGCCTGTGCGCGTTAGGTGCGCACGCTTATAGAGACAGCGGCTGGGGTGGGCGAGTTCCGCGGCCGTCAGCGGCCGCCGTCGCGGCCGCGGGCCTGCCAGCCGGGGCCCACGCTGGACGGGTGGTTGTCGTTGCGCGTGGCTTCGTTCTGGCTGGTGCGTTCGGTCTGGCGCGGCCGGTTACCGTCGCGGCCTGCATTGGCACGGCCACTCAGCCGGTCATCAGCGCGCGCGCGCGCCTCCATGCGATCGATCTGGGCCTGCACATGGTCGCGGCTCTCGGCCCGCACGCTGGCCATTTGCCAGCCCCCCGCCTGCAAGCGCGGGGCGCGGGCCTCGGCTTTCAGGTGGGGCCAAACGTGACTTGTGCGTGGCTTGTGGCGACGGCGCCAACCAAGCCCGCAGCTGCGAGGATGCCAGCCACCAAGTCGCGCAGGAATGAGCGGGTGAACATGCGGAATCCCAGGGTCCTGACGCGCAGCGTTGTAGTTTCAAAGTTGGGTTCATGGTACGCATGGGGCATCGGCCCGCCTATGCCAATCGCGTTACCGGTGTAACGGATTGTTTCGCCCCGTTTTCGGCCGCCCCGCAGCGGGTTTCAGGGCGCGTAGCGTATGCGGTAAACCGCATCGGCCTGGTCGTCGCTGACCAGCAGCGAGCCGTCCGGCGCGACCAGTACATCGACCGGTCGGCCCCATGGCGTGCCGCGCTGCAGCCACCCTTGCGCAAAGACTTCCTGGCGCACCGCCTTGCCTTCAGCGTCGAGCACGACGCGCATGATCCGGTAGCCGACCTTCGCGCTGCGGTTCCAGCTGCCATGCTCGGCAATGAAGATGTTGTTGCGGTATTCGGCGGGAAACTGTGTCCCGGTGTAGAAGCGCATGCCCAGCGCGGCGACGTGTGCGCCCAGCCTGGCGACAGGCGGCACGAACTCGGAACAGGCGCGCTGCTTGCCGAACTCGGGGTCCGCGATGGTGCCGGCGTGGCAGAACGGATAGCCAAAATGCTGGCCGGCCCGCGTGACGCGGTTGAGCTCGTCGTCAGGCTGGTCGTCGCCGAGGTAATCGCGGCCGTTGTCCGTGAACCACAGTTCGCGCGTGGCCGGATGCCAGTCGAAGCCGACGGAATTGCGTACGCCGCGCGCGACCACTTGCAGGTCGGAGCCATCGGGCTTCATTTTCATGATGTTGGCGTAGCGGTTCTCGTCGGGCGCGCAGATATTGCACGGCGCGCGACCGGCACATATAGGTAGCCGTCCGGGCCGAAGGCGATGAACTTCCAGCCGTGCGTCGTTTCCTTCGGGAAGCGGTCCGTCACGACAACTGGCTTGGGCGGGTTGTCCAGCCGCGCTTCGATGTCGTCGAGCCGTACGATGCGGGAGGTGGACGATACGTACAGGCTGCCGTCGCGAAACGCCACCCCAACCGGCATGGTCAGGCCGCTGGCCACGATTCGGATTGCCGGCTTTGCGCGGAGCGCCGCGGGAAGCGCGTAGACTTTGCCCTCCGAACTCGAGCCCACGAACAGCGTGCCGGATGGCGTCAGCACCATGCCTCGCGCGCCGGGCAGCGCATCGCTGAGGACCTCGATGCGGAATCCCGGCGGCAACTGGATCCGGTCGATCGGCAACGCCCCGAATGCCGCGGAGGGCGCGGTCAGCAGGGCAACGCAGGCCAGTGCCGCGAAGTGTGCGGCGCGATCAATGAAGTGCCGGACGATTCCCATGGCGTACCTCCAGTCGCGGATTCCGGCACGATGCCCGGCCCCGCTTGTTGCGTCAACCGCCTAAGTGTTTGTTTGACCACGGAAATTGGGCTATACTCTTACGTTTCGTGTTCGAACACCAAGTTTTCTGAGGAACCATTCCATGGTCGTTATCCGTCTGGCTCGCGGCGGCAGCAAGAAGCGCCCTTTCTTCAACATCGTCGCTACCGATTCGCGCAACCGTCGCGATGGCCGTTTCATTGAGCGTGTTGGCTTCTACAATCCCCTGGCAACGGAAGGCGAAGAAGGCCTGCGCGTTGTGCAGGACCGTCTGGCCTACTGGCAAGGCGTTGGCGCTCAACTGTCGCCGACCGTTGCTCGCCTGGTCAAGCAGAACGCCGCCAAGGCCGCTGCCTGATAGCAGGCTGCAACGCGGTCCCCGTCGGGACGCGTTTTCATTGCACACGTGACTGAACAAAAGCAGGGCGCCGCTGCGCCAAGGCCGTTGAACCGGCCCAAAGGCGAGTCGTCAAAGGCCGCCAAGCTGCCGGCGACGCTCCTGTATGCCGATCCGCTGCCGGACGATCTGGTGGAGGTCGGCTATGTTGCTGCTGCCTACGGCATCCGTGGCTGGATCAAGATCGAGCCGCATGCCGACGACGCATCCGCGTTGCTGCACGCGCGCCGCTGGTGGTTGCTGGCGCCCCCGCAGGCTGGCCTCGTTGCCACGGCGGAAGCGTCAAGCGCTCAGGCGGTCTGCGTCCGGATTGCGCAATCGCGCGAGCACAGCGGGACTGTGGTTGCGCAGGCTACTGGCGTATCGGACCGCAATCTCGCCGAAGCGCTCAAGGGCCGTCGCGTGTGGGTCCGGCGTGCGGATTTTCCGGCGCCGGACGAGAATGAGTTTTACTGGGTGGACCTGATCGGTTGCACCGTCAGCAACGAGCAAGGCGAGTTGCTGGGCGAGGTGTCCGGTCTGATCGATAACGGTGCCCACCAGATCATGCAGGTGGCTTACGTGTTGCCTGACGGCAAGGCCGGTGAGCGGCTCGTTCCGTTTGTCGATGCGTTCTTGCGCACCGTCGACACCGCGGGCAAGCGCATCGTCGTGGACTGGGGGCTCGACTACTGAGCTGCCCAAGCCGGTGCAGTTCGGAGGGGAGGGCGGATGCAGTTCGATGTAATCACGCTGTTTCCCGAAATGTTTCGCGCGCTGACCGACTGGGGCATTACCAGCCGGGCAGCCAAGCAGCAGCGGTATGCCCTGCGTACGTGGAATCCGCGTGATTTCACGACGGACAACTACCGCACCATCGATGATCGTCCCTATGGCGGTGGTCCTGGCATGGTCATGCTGCCGAGACCGCTGGAAGACGCAATCGATGCCGCTTCGGCGGCGCAGTCGCACGCTGGCGTGGAAGCGCCGCATGTGGTGCTGATGTCGCCCCAGGGCGCGACGCTGACGCACGAGAAGGTCATGTCGCTCGCGCAGCGGCCCGGCCTGGTGCTGTTGTGCGGCCGCTATGAGGCCATCGACCAGCGCCTGATCGAGCGCCGTGTGCACGAGGAAATCAGCCTTGGCGATTTCGTGCTGTCGGGCGGCGAGTTGCCTGCGATGGCGCTGATCGATGCCGTGGTGCGTCATCTGCCCGGGGTACTGGGCGATGCACAGTCGGCGGTGCAGGACAGCTTCGTCAATGGTCTGCTCGATTGTCCGCACTACACGCGGCCGGAAGAGTACGAAGGCATGCGGTACCCGAGATCCTGCTCGGGGGCCATCATGCCGAGATTGAGAAGTGGCGGCGCCAGCAGGCGCTGGCCAATACCGCGAGGAAGCGTCCCGACCTGATCGAGGCCGCTCGCAAGCAAGGTTTGCTGACGCGTGCCGACGAGAAGTTCCTGTCGGAATGGTTAGTGAAAGAAGGGCGGGAGATTTCTCCCGCCGGGTAAAACCCCATCCTCTGCCGGGGCCCAGGCAATGCCTGGGGCATCCAACGCCGGCAAGATGGTTACGGAGAAAAAACGATGAACATCATCGAGCAGATTGAGAAGGACGAGATCGCGCGTCTGACCGCGAACAAGACCATCCCCGCATTCGCACCTGGCGACACCGTGATCGTCAACGTGAACGTGGTGGAAGGCACTCGCAAGCGCGTGCAGGCTTACGAAGCGTGGTGATCGCCAAGCGTAACCGTGGCCTGAATTCGTCCTTCATCGTGCGCAAGATCTCGTCGGGTGAAGGTGTGGAGCGTACGTTCCAACTGTACTCGCCGCTGATCGCCGGCATCGAAGTGAAGCGTCGCGGCGACGTGCGTCGTGCGAAGCTGTACTACCTGCGCGAGCGCTCGGGCAAGTCCGCACGTATCAAGGAAAAGCTGGTTTCGAAGGCAGCCAAGGCCGCCCAGTAAGCCGGACATGCCGGCCGGGGCTACCGGCCGGACGTTTCCTCGGGAAGGGCACCGCAAGGTGCCCTTTTTGCATTTTGGCAACTGCGCCGGATTGCTGCGCTGCCGGAATGCGAGCATCTGTCATACTTGAGCCTGTTATGCGCCCCGCTTTTGATCCCGAATCCCTTCCCGTCGTCGATACCGACAAGCGCCGTCCGGCGCTGAGCGCGCCGCGCCTGCAGGCGGAATTCATCCGCCACCGGCTCCGGGTGCCACCGGCCTGGCGCCCGAACTGACCGACGAGTCCCGCGTGTACGACCGCAGCCGCGGCTTGCGCGATGCGGCGGTACTGGTGCCGATCGTCGAACGCCACGAAGGCCTGACGGTGCTGCTGACCGAACGCAATGCGAACCTGAGCGCGCACGCGGGCCAGATCAGCTTTCCCGGCGGACGCCAGGAAAGCTATGACACCAGCCGCATCGATACGGCCCTGCGGGAAACGGAGGAGGAAGTCGGCCTGGCGCGCGACTATGTCGAGGTGCTTGGTGCGCTGCCCGATTACATCACCGGCACGGGCTTTCACGTCAGCCCGGTCGTCGGGTTGGTGCGCGACGGCTTCACGCTGCGGCCGGACGCTTCAGAGGTGGCCGATGTATTCGAGGTACCGCTGGCCTTCCTGATGGATCCTTCGCATCATGAACGGCGCCTGTTCCGCTGGGTCGATGGCGAACGGTTGTTCTACGCCATGCCCTTCCCGCGCGAAGGCGGCGGTCACCGCTTTATCTGGGGTGCGACGGCGGGCATGCTGCGCAATCTTTACCACCTGCTCGCCGCCTGAACCTCAGATGGTCAGGCTGCGGCCTGGCCGTGCTGCCGACGCAATGCGGGCAGCTCTTGCGACGACGTAGTGCGGGCTTTGCTGCTCGTCGGGCGTCACCACGGCACGGCACGCGAAGCACTGCTTCGGACCGGCGGGTTCCAGGTTCGGATTGAGCGCGGTGCGATAGTCGAACACGAAGCAATCGCCGCGGTAATGGCTGCCGCCGACTTCCTCGAAGTACTTGAGGATGCCGCCCTCGAGCTGGTACACGTGGCCGATGCCGACTTCCTGCATGTGGATCGCGGCCTTTTCGCAGCGGATGCCGCCGGTGCAGAACGACACCACGGTCTTGCCTTCGAAATCGGCTTTGTGGGTTTCTATGGCGTCCGGGAATTCGCTGAACTTGGTCAGGTTGTACTCGACCACATCGTCGAATGTCCCGACCGCCACTTCGAAATCGTTGCGCGTATCGAGCATCACCACCGGACGGCCTTCGTCGTCGTGGCCCTGGTCGAGCCAGCGCTTGAGGTCGACGGGCCGCACTGCCGGCGCACGCCCGGCCTCGGGCCGGATCAGCGGGCGCTTCATGGTGATGATTTCCTTCTTCGCACGCACCAGCATGCGCTTGAAGGGCTGGTTGTCCGACAGGCTTTCCTTGGGCGCGATATCCGCGAAGCGCGCGTCGGCGTGCAGCCACGCCATGAAGCCATCGATGGCTTCGCGCGGGCCGGCCAGGAACATATTGATGCCTTCCGGCGCGAGCAGGATGGTGCCCTTCAGGCCGAGATCGTCGCAGCGCGAGCGCATTTCCGGCCGCAACGTCTCGATGTCGTTGAGCGAGACGAACTTGTAAGCGGAGATGTTGACGATCTGCATGGGAAGGGCTGCGCTGCCGACACGCGCAAATGCGCGCGATAACTGCCTGATTGGAAAGGCGAAATTATAGCGCGTCGGCTCGATGCCGGCCGCATTTCCCAGCGCCGCCGTCAGCTATCGCGGTGCACGCACGATGTTCGATAGCCGGGCCGCCCCCATGCCGAGCCGCTACAATGTCGCCCATGTCTGCCCCCCGTTTCGTACACCTTCGCGTCCATTCCGAGTATTCCGTCGTCGACGGCATCGTCCGCCTTGATGATGCCGTCAAGGTGCGGCGGCCGACGGCATGGGCGCGCTCGCACTGACCGACCTCGCCAATGCCTTCGGCCTGATCCGCTTCTACAAGGAGCGCGCGGCGGCGGCGTCAAGCCCGTGGTCGGCGCCGACGTCTGGCTTTCCAATGAAGATGACCGCGACAAGCCCGCGCGCCTGCTGTTGCTGGTGCAGGACCGCATCGGCTACCTGAACCTGTGCACACTGCTGTCGCGCGCATGGCTGTCGAACCAGCATCGCGGCCGTGCCGAGATCGAACCAGGCTGGTTCGAGGAGCCCGGCGAGGGCGGCCAGCCGCTGGCGACGGGGCTGATCGCGCTGTCGGGCGCGATGGGTGGCGACGTCGGCATGGCGCTGGTCAACGGCAACGCCGACGCCGCCCGCCGTGCCGCCGCGCGCTGGGCGGCCGTGTTCCCGCAGCGCTTCTACATTGAACTGCAGCGCGCCGGCCACCCCGGCACGGACGCTTACGTGCAGCAGGCCGTGCACCTGGCTGCCGACATGCAGTTGCCTGTCGTAGCCACGCACCCGGTGCAGTTCATGACGCCGGATGATTTCACCGCGCACGAGGCGCGCGTCTGCATTGCAGAAGGCGAGCTGCTGGCCAACCCGCGTCGCACGCGCCGTTTCACTACCGATCAGTACTTCAAGACGCAGGACGAGATGTGCGCGCTGTTCGCGGACATTCCTTCCGCGCTGCAGAACGCCGTCGAGATCGCGCGCCGCTGCAACCTGACGCTGGAACTCGGCAAGCCGCGCCTGCCGCTGTTCCCGACGCCCGACGGCATGTCGCTCGACGACTACCTGGTCTACATGGCCAAGGACGGCCTCGAGAAGCGCCTGGCGGTGCTGTTCCCCGACGAGGCCGAACGCGAGGCGAAGCGGCCCGAATACTATGCGCGGCTGGAATTCGAGACCGGCACCATCATCAAGATGGGCTTCCCGGGCTACTTCCTGATCGTGGCGGACTTTATCAACTGGGCCAAGAACAACGGCGTGCCCGTCGGCCCGGGCCGTGGCTCCGGCGCGGGTTCGCTGGTGGCCTATGCGCTCGGCATTACCGATCTCGATCCGCTCAAGTATGCGCTGCTGTTCGAGCGTTTCCTGAACCCCGAGCGGGTATCGATGCCCGACTTCGATATCGACTTCTGCCAGCACGGCCGCGATCGCGTGATCACGTACGTGAAAGAGAAGTACGGCAAGGAGGCCGTGTCGCAGATCGCCACGTTCGGCACCATGGCGGCCAAGGCCGCGGTGCGCGACGTGGGCCGCGTGCTCGATCTCGGCTACGGCTTTGTCGATGGCATCGCCAAGCTGATCCCGTTCAAGCCCGGCAAGCTCGTCACGATCGAAGAGGCCAAGAAGGAAGAGCCGCTCCTGACCGAGCGCGAGAACAACGAGGAAGAGGTGCGCCAGTTGCTCGAACTGGCACAGCGCGTCGAAGGCATGACCCGCAACGTCGGCATGCACGCCGGCGGTGTGCTGATCGCGCCGGGCCGCCTGACCGACTTCTGTCCGCTCTACACGCAGGGTGGACAGAACGACGGCATGAGCGGCGTCGTGAGCCAGTACGACAAGGATGACGTGGAGGCCGCCGGTCTGGTCAAGTTCGACTTTCTGGGCCTGACCACGCTGACCATCCTCGACTGGGCCGAGCGCTATATCCGCCGCCTGGACCCGAGCAAGGCGGACTGGAACTGCAGCCAGATCCCGCTGGACGACGCGCCCGCCTTCGACATCCTCAAGACGGCCAACACGGTCGCCGTGTTCCAGCTGGAAAGCCGCGGCATGCAGGGCATGCTCAAGGATGCGAAGCCTGACCGCTTCGAGGACATCATCGCGCTGGTGGCGCTTTACCGCCCGGGTCCGATGGACCTGATCCCGAGCTTCTGCGCGCGCAAGCACGGCCGCGAGAAGGTGGAGTACCCCGATCCGCGCGTTGAACCTGTCCTGAAAGAGACCTACGGCATCATGGTCTACCAGGAGCAGGTGATGCAGATGGCGCAGATCATCGGCGGCTACTCGCTGGGCGGCGCCGACCTGCTGCGCCGTGCCATGGGCAAGAAGAAGCCCGAGGAGATGGCGCAGCACCGCGTGATGTTCCGCGAAGGCGCCGACAAGAACGGGCTCAACGCGGAGCAGGCCGACGACATCTTCGACCTGATGGAGAAGTTCGCGGGCTACGGCTTCAACAAGTCGCACGCGGCCGCCTACGCGCTGCTGGCGTACTACACGGCCTGGCTCAAGGCGCATCATCCTGCGGAATTCATGGCAGCCAACATGTCGCTCGCCATGGACGACACCGACAAGGTCAAGATCCTCTACGAGGACTGCAAGCTCAACGGCCTCAAGGTGCTGCCGCCCGACGTCAACGCCAGCGAATACCGCTTTGCGCCGACCGATGCGAAGACCATCCGCTACGGACTTGGCGGCATCAAGGGTTCGGGGCAGGGCGCGATCGAAGACATCCTGCGCGCGCGCGAGGAGCGGCCGTTCAAGGACCTGTTCGATTTCTGCGAGCGCGTCGACCGCCGCCAGGTGAACCGCCGCACGATGGAGGCGCTGATCCGCGCCGGCGCGTTCGACAGCCTCAACGCCAATCGCGCGCAACTGCTGGCCTCGGTGTCGATCGCCATGGAGGCCGCAGACCAGAAGGCCGAGTCGGCCAACCAGGTGTCGCTGTTCGACTTGATGGACGATGCCGGCGAGGCCCATCGCCCCGAGCTGATCGACGAACCGGCCTGGACCCCCAAGCGCATGCTGCAGGAGGAAAAGCAGGCACTCGGGTACTACTTCTCCGGCCACCTGTTCGACGCCTGCCGCGACGAGGTGCGCCGCTTCGTGAAGGGCACGCTGGCGGGGCTCGAGAAGGAAGTGCAGGGCAACGGCGGCGGCTTCGGCCGCGATGTGCGTGGCAAGACCATAGCGGGCGCATCGCCGGCGTGCGCACGCAGATGACGCAGCGCGGCAAGATGATCATCGTGCAGCTCGACGACGGCACCGGCGTGGTGGAGATGACCGTGTTCAACGAGCTCTTCGACGCCAACCGGCACATGTTCCGCGAAGACGAACTGCTCATCGCGACGGGCAATGCACGCCATGACACCTTCACCGGCGGCGTGCGCTTTACAGCCGAATCGGTGATGGACCTGGCGAAGGCGCGCAGTGCCTACGCCAGTGCACTCAGCATTGCGCTCGCGCCGGAGGACTCGGTCATGGAGCGCTTGCGCACCGTGCTCACGCAATACCGCGCCAAGCCGCGCGACGCCGGCCCGGTCGGGCTTGGCCTGCTGGTGCGGTACCGCAACCCGCGTGCCGCGTGCGAAATCCATCTCGGACCGAACTGGCGCGTGGAGCCCGACGAGGCGCTGCTCGGCGAGCTGCGGCAGTGGCTCGGCAACGATGCCGTGGAGCTGATGTACTAAGGCTCCGATGTGGCGCCAATCTCCGGCGCCACGCTGTCTTCCACGCATCCTGGCATGCCCGCGGCGCGGGGAGCGTGGTGACGAATGCGGTTACAATGGCTGCGTTTTTTGCGCCGAATTGTGGCGCTTTCGCCATGCCGGACAGTGCGGTTCGGTAATTTTTCGGCAATCCCATGCCACCCGGATGACGGGTGCGCGTCGCATCCTTCAAATTAAGGGCGGTAGTGAGTAATCAAGCGAAGTCCGAACAGTCCGCCGGACATGACGTCAAGGTAGGCAAGCGCCTGATGGGCTATCTGCGGCCCGAGCTGCGCACATTCATTGCCGCCGTCCTGGCCATGGCCGTGGTGGCGGCCAGCGAGGGCGTGATCCCGAAGGTCGTCAACGACCTGCTCGACAAGGGCTTTGGCGGCGAGTATGCCGGCAAGCTGTGGCACGTCCCCGCGCTCCTGACCGGCGTGGCGCTGATCCGCGGCGTGGCGCAGTTTGCCTCGGGCTACCTGCTGAGCCTGATTTCGAACCGCGTGCTGCTGAAGATGCGCATGCAGATGTTCGAGCGCATGCTGCACGCGCCGGCGCAGTTCTATCACCGCAATACCGCGGCATCGCTGATCAACGCGGTGATCTTCGAAGTCAACCAGGTACTGTCGATCCTGACGAGCGTGTTCATCACGCTGGTGCGGGACTCGCTGACCGTGGTCGCGCTGCTGATCTACCTGTTCTACACGAACTGGCGCCTGACGCTGATCGTGGCCGTTATCCTGCCCGTGATCGGCTACCTGATGTCGAAGATCAACCGGCGCCTGCGCCGGCTCAACCGCGACCACCAGACGCTGACCAACAGCGCGGCGTATGTGGTGGAAGAGGCTGTGGGCGGCTTCAAGGTCGTGAAGCTGCACGGCGGCGAAGCGTATGAGACGCGCCGCTTCGGCAATATGGCCGAGCGGCTCAAGAATTACTCGATGCGCATGGCCGTGGCCGGTGGCCTGAACCAGCCCGTGACGGCGTTCCTGGCTGCACTGGCGCTGTCGGTCATCATCACCATCGCCATGGTGCAGGCGCAGGGCAACCAGACCACGATCGGCGGCTTTACCGGGTTCGTGATGGCCATGCTGCTGCTGATCTCGCCGCTCAAGCACCTGACCGACATCAACCAGCCGCTCACGCGTGGCCTGACCGCGGCCGAGATGATCTTCCGGCTGATCGATGAACCGGTCGAGCCGCAGGACGGCGGTGTACGCATCGAACGCGCGAAGGGCGACCTCGTGTTCGAGCGCGTCGGTTTCCGCTATGGCGAAGGCACACGGCCGGCGCTGGAGGGCATCGATATCCGCGTGCCGGCGGGCGAGGTGGTGGCGCTGGTCGGTCCGTCGGGCAGCGGCAAGACCACGCTGGTCAACCTGGTGCCGCGCTTCTTCGATCCGACCGATGGGCGCATCATGCTCGATGGCCATGCCATCGGCGACATCGCCCTGCGCGAGCTGCGCAACCAGATCGCCTTCGTGAGCCAGGACGTGGTGCTCTTTAACGACACCGTTGCCGCCAACGTGGCTTATGGGGCCGGTTCCGAAGACGAGATCGACATGGCGCGCGTCGAGCGTGCGCTGCAGGCCGCTCACCTGACCGACGTGGTGAAGAACCTGCCCGATGGCGTCAAGACGAACATCGGCGACAACGGCATGAAGCTCTCCGGTGGCCAGCGCCAGCGACTGGCCATTGCGCGCGCGATCTACAAGGACGCGCCGATCCTGATCCTCGACGAGGCGACTTCGGCGCTCGATTCGGAATCCGAGCGCCAGGTGCAGGCCGCGCTCGAAGCGCTCATGGTTGGCCGCACGACGCTGGTGATCGCGCACCGTCTGTCGACGATCGAGAATGCCGACCGCATCGTCGTGCTCGACCACGGCCGCGTGGCCGAGCAGGGCACCCACGAGGAACTGCTGGCCGCCAACGGCCTGTACGCCGGGCTGCACCGGATCCAGTTCGCCACGCACTGACCAGTGCCGGCATGGCTGCCGGCTTGCGGATTGCGCCTTCGCTACAATGGGACGCAACAACGACCGCGAGTGAGACAGCCATGACAAGCCCGGCCCTTCCCATCAGCCTTTACCCCGTTCCCGAACTGGCGGCGCTGCCCGACGATATCCGGCAGCGCATCCTGGAAGTCCAGGACAAGGCCGGCTTCGTGCCCAATGTGTTCCTGACGCTGGCCCATCGTCCGGACGAGTTCCGCGCGTTCTTCGCCTACCACGACGCGCTGATGCTCAAGGACGGCGGCCTGACCAAGGGCGAGCGCGAGATGATCGTGGTGGCCACCTCTGCCGCCAACCAGTGCCTCTATTGCGTGGTCGCGCACGGTGCCATCCTGCGCATCTACGAAAAGAAGCCGCTGGTCGCCGACCAGGTCGCGGTGAATTACCTGAAAGCCGATATTCCGCCGCGCCAGCGCGCCATGCTCGATTTCGCGCTGAAGGTCTGCAAAGCGTCGCATGAAGTCGGGGAAGCCGATTTCGCCGCATTGCGCGAGCACGGCTTCAGCGACGAAGACGCCTGGGACATCGCCGCCATCACCGCATTCTTCGGCTTGTCGAACCGCATGGCCAATACCATCGGCATGCGGCCCAACGACGAGTTCTTCCTGATGGGCCGCGTGCCCAAGAGCAAGTAAGCGCGTCCTTGCGCGCGAGGTGCGCTTTCAGCGAATCTCGGCGCAGTTTCCGTTCCTGGGGTTGAACAGCACCGGCCATGCCTGCTCATAGATGCCTGGCGTGCACCGCTGTTGGCAATTCGCGTGCGCGAGCGTCACGCGCCGGGGGTCCTGCCAGATCAGCAGCTTGCACTGGGTGCCGTCAGTCGCTTCAAGCACGATGTGCGGTGTTTTCTGGACTTGCCTGAAGTCCGCCAGGTCGAACTTGCACGTGCCGCGCTTGGAGACCCATAGCTGCCACTTCAGCGACTTCACGTCGTTGGAGACTACGCGCATCACTGCGTCCTCGCGAAAGCCGTCGTCCTCGGTCCGCCGGCAGGTGCCGGCGAGGCTGATGTCGTGCGCCGCGATGGGCGTGGCGCGCGGCGTTCGGGAACCTGGGCTGTAGCAGCCGGCGCTGGCGGGAGGGGCGGGGGTGCTTACGGGCGATGGGCAACTGCTCGCAGGCAGTGCACAGGAGCATGGCCATGAAGCATGTGGCCAGGGGCGCGGCTTCATGCGGGTACCTCACTACGGAACGCCTTCGGCACGTGGCTGCCGCCCCGGCCTCGCGGTTCGGATGGCGTTAACTGAGTTATAGCGGATCGCCGCGAACGCGCAGGGCCTCTGCCGCCTCCCGCGCATAGGTAAAAACACCAGCCGTTGCGTCATGCAGATGCGCCCGCTCGGGCGACTCCCGTTGCGCGCGGCTGCCTATGCCGGGTCGTGGAAGCTGTTGCTGAAAATTACGGAAAATTCAGTAACAAAGCCTGCTACATGGCCGATACGATAGTCGCTGTTCTCGAATCAGAGCTGATCATCAGTCATTCCGCCTGGCGACGACCTGGCCTGCGGCGCGCTCGCCGCATACTCTTCCGGCAATACCGACAACGACATGCCACGCCCCATCTCCGTGACCATCCACCGCGCCGCGCTCGCCGCGAACCTGGCCATTGCACGGCGTCTCGCACCTGCATCGAAAGTCTGGGCCGTGGTCAAGGCCAATGCCTATGGCCATGGCATCGCCCGGGTCTATCCGGCGCTCGCATCGGCGGACGGCTTCGCGCTGCTCGATCTGCATGAGGCGGCACAGTTGCGGGATCTGGGCTGGTCCGGCCCGATCCTGCTGCTCGAAGGCTTTTCGACGAAAGCGATATCGCGCTGCTCGCTTCGCTGCGCCTGACCACGGCGGTGCATGGCGAAGAGCAGCTGCGGATGCTCGAGAGCGCTTCGCGCGATGGCCGGCTGCGCCGCGATCACTCGATGTCTGCCTGAAGCTGAATTCCGGCATGAATCGCCTGGGCTTCGGTCCCGATGAGTACGGCTCGGCGTGGCGGCGCTCGGTGACATCGCGGCTGTGAGATCGGTGACCCATATGAGCCACTTCTCGGATGCCGATACACAGAAGGGGGTCGCCGAACAGGTGGCGATATTCCGCGCCGCTACGCGCGGCCTGCCCGGGGAGATTTCCATTGCCAACTCGGCAGCAACGATGCGCCACGCGGATTGCCATGCCGACTGGGTGCGTGCAGGCATCATGCTGTATGGCGGGGCACCGTCGGGCTGCGCGGCCGACCTGGCCGGCACGGGATTGCAGGCTGCACAGACGCTCGCGAGCCGCATACTGGGCGTGCAGGAGCTGAAGCCTGGCCAGTCGGTCGGCTATGGGTCGCACTACGTGGCGACGCGCCGCCAGCGCATCGGCATCGTCGCGTGCGGCTATGCCGACGGCTATCCGCGCACGAGTTCGTCGCATGCCGATCACTTCGCGCCGGTGCGCGTGGGCAGCCGCAACACGCGCACGGTCGGACGCGTATCGATGGACATGCTGGCGGTCGACCTCAGCGAATGTCCGGAGGCCACGGTCGGCACGCCGGTCGAGCTCTGGGGCCGCCACGTTGCGATTGACGATGTTGCCGCGGCCGCGGGCACGATCGGCTATGAGCTGATGTGCGCGGTGGCGCCGCGTGTGCCGGTGGTGGTGGCCGACTGAACGACAGCACCGTTCCCATGCGCAAGCGGAGCACAGCATGTCGGCTGTGCCCCGCTTCATTGACGCGTACGGTCTGGGTCAGTACCTATCGCCCGGTGACGAGCGCCGCCTACATCAGGATGATGTCGTACTGCTCCTGATGGAACGTCGATTCCACCTGCAGCGAAATCGGCTTGCCGATGAAGTCGCCCAGCATCGCAAGGTGCTGGCTTTCCTCTTCGAGGAACAGGTCGATGACTTCCTGCGATGCCAGGATGCGGAACTCGCGCGGGTTGAACTGGCGCGACTCGCGCATGATTTCACGCAGGATGTCGTAGCACGCGGTGCGCGGCGTTTTGACCTGGCCCTTGCCCTGGCACACCGGGCACTGCTCGCACAGCACATGCGCGAGCGATTCACGCGTGCGCTTGCGCGTCATTTCGACCAAGCCAAGCTGCGAGAAGTTATTGACCGTGATGCGCGTGCGATCGCGTGACAGCGCGCGCTTGAGTTCCGACAGCACCGCTTCGCGGTGCTCGACATTCTCCATGTCGATGAAGTCGATGATGATGATCCCGCCCAGGTTGCGCAGGCGCAACTGGCGCGCGATGGTGTGTGCGGCTTCGAGGTTGGTCTTGAAGATCGTGTCGTCGAAGTTGCGTGCTCCGACGTAGCCGCCGGTGTTGACGTCGATCGTCGTCATCGCCTCGGTCTGGTCGATCATCAGGTAGCCGCCCGACTTCAGGTCGACGCGCCGCGACAGCGCTTTTTCGATCTCGGCGTCGATATTGAACAGGTCGAAGATCGGCCGCTCGCCAGTGTAGTGCGACAGGCGCGCGAGCACCGCCGGCGTGTATTCCTGCGCGAATTCCACGAGCCGCTGGTAGTTCTCGCGCGAGTCGATCTGGATCACGCCGGTGGCGTCGTTGATGAAGTCCCGCAGCACGCGCTGGGCGAGGTCCAGGTCCTGGTAAAGCAAGCTCGGCGCCGGCTGCGTGGTGGCGTTCTGGCGGATCGACGCCCAGATCTTGCGCAGGTAGGCGATGTCGTTGCCGAGCTCTTCGTCGCTGGCCTCTTCGGCAATCGTGCGCACGATAAAGCCGCCGCGCTCGTCGGCCGGCACCAGGCCCTGCACGCGGCTGCGCAGCGCTTCGCGGTCGACTTCCCCCTCTATGCGCTGCGAAATGCCGATATGCGGGTCCTGCGGCAGATAGACGAGCGTGCGACCGGCAATGCTGACCTGCGTGGACAGCCGCGCGCCCTTGGTGCCGATCGGGTCCTTGATGACCTGCACCATCAGCGCCTGGCCTTCGAACAGGGTTTTCTCGATCGCGAGCTGGGTACCGTTCTTGTCGGGGTCGCGCGGATGCCAGATATCGGCGACGTGCAGGAACGCGGCCCGTTCGAGGCCGATGTCGATAAACGCCGACTGCATGCCCGGCAGTACGCGCACGACCTTGCCCAGGTAGATGTTCCCGACCAGCCCCCGTGTCAGCGTGCGTTCGACATGCAATTCCTGGACGGCGGCCTGCTGCACGATGGCAACGCGCGTCTCTTGGGGCGTGATGTTGACGAGGATGTCTTCAGTCATGGCGGATGAAACGCGTTGCCGGTGTACCGGCGATGTATTGTGTGCCCGCGCTGGCGGGCATCGGGACGTGCCGTTCAGAACCGCAGGCGGGCCTGCCTGAGTAACGCAGCCGTCTCAAACAGGGGCAGTCCCATGATACCTGAATAGCTGCCTTCGATCCGCTCGACGAACTCGGCCGCGCGTCCCTGGATGCCATAAGCGCCGGCCTTGCCGAGCGGTTCGCCACTGTCGACGTAGCGCTCGATCTCGGGCGTGGTCATCGCGCGGAATGTGACGCGGGAGATCGACAGCGCGTGGTGCATGCCGATTGTCGAGACCACGGTCACGGCGGTCAGCACGCGGTGCGTCGTGCCCGACAGCGCGGCCAGCATGGCCGCGGCATCGGCGCCTCGGCCGCTTGCCGAGTATGTCGCCGCCGAGGCAGACCGTGGTGTCGGACGTGAGCACGGGTGCGTCGGGCAGCGCACGGCGCTCGCGGCGCCGCAGCGCGGCTTCGGCCTTGAGCGCGCAGACGCGCTGGACGTAGTCGTCGGGGTGTCTCGCCGGGCTGCACGACTTCCAGCGCTTCTGCGTCTTCTTCATCGTCGGCGAGCAGCAGTTCATAGTGTGCACCGAGCTGCGTCAGCAGTTCGCGGCGGCGTGGGCTCTGGGAGGCGAGGTACAGGTAATCGTGCATCACGGCGGGCGGGGGAGCGGAGGTTCGGGGCAGGGAAGCCGCATGCTGCGGACGCGGCTGTCCCAGGCCCGCATTGTACTGCCGGCGCCTTGTCAGGCCCGATGGTAGGGATGGTTCTGGGTGACCGACCAGGCGCGGTAGAGCTGCTCGGCCAGCAGCACGCGAACCATGCCGTGCGGCAGGGTCAGGCTGGACAAGCGCAGCAGCGTCTGCGCCCTGGCCTTGAGCGCCGGATCCAGGCCGTCGCGCCGCCGATCAGGAACGCCACGTCGCCGCCTTCGCGCTGCCAGTCAGTGAGCTGGCCGGCCAGCTGCACCGTGGTGAAGTCGCGGCCGCGCTCGTCGAGCGCCACGATGCGGCACTGCCGCGACAGCGATGCCAGCACCGTCTCGATGCGCGCGGCTTCGCGCTGCATCACGGTGGCGGCGTTGTTGGACGACGAGCGGGCTTCGGGCTTGACCTCGCGCAGTTCGATGCGCAGCTCCGGCGGCATGCGCTTGGCATACTCGTTGAAGCCGGTTTCGATCCAGCCAGGCATCTTGTGGCCGACTGCCACGATGACCAGTTGCATGGGACGCATTGCCGCGCGGCAGCCGCCGCGCGGGCACTCAGACTCAGGCCGAACGCGTGGTGCGCTTGCGCGCGGCCGGCTTGGCGGCGCCAGTCTTGGCTGCGGCGGTGCGCGTGGCGGTCTTGCGGGCCGGGGTG
>LRMT01000222.1 GCA_001725945.1 Cupriavidus sp. UYMMa02A
CGACCTGAAGCCGGCCACCGCCGGCCGGCATCCCGGTCTTCACGCGCCGTTCTCGAACACGCGATCGGTGGCGGAGCTGGTCGTGTCCGAGGCCGTGATGCTGCTGCGCCGGATTCCGGAAAAGAATGCGCTGGCCCATGCCGGCAAGTGGGCCAAGGGCGCCAGCGGCGCGTTCGAGGCGCGCGGCAAGACCATCGCCATCGTCGGTTACGGCAACATCGGCTCGCAGGTCGGCGTACTGGCCGAGTCGATGGGCATGCGCGTCGTGTACTACGACGTGCTGGCCAGGCTGTCGCTGGGCTCCGCGCGTGCAGCCGGCACGCTCGAGGAGGCGGTGTCGCAGGCGGACGTCGTCACGCTGCACGTGCCCGCCACGGCGCGCACGCGCAACATGATCGATGCCAACGTGCTGGCCCGATTCAAGCCAGGCGCGATCCTGATCAATGCGTCGCGCGGGACCGTGGTGGACATCGAGGCGCTGGCCGCGGCGCTGCGCGACAAGCGCCTGGGCGGCGCGGCGATCGATGTCTTCCCGGAAGAGCCCAAGACCAACAAAGAGCCGTTCACCAGCCCGCTGCAGCAGCTTCCCAATGTCCTGCTGACCCCGCATATCGGCGGCAGCACCGAGGAAGCACAGGAGAATATCGGCACCGAGGTCGCCGCCAAGCTCCTGAATTTCCTGGGCACCGGCGCCACCATCGGCGCCGTGAACTTCCCAGAGGTCGATCCTGGCCCGCTGCAGGCGCCGGCACGCCTGCTCAACATCCACAGCAACGCGCCCGGCGCGCTGGCCGCATTGAATACGCTGCTGGCCCAGGACGGTGTCAACATCAATGGCCAGCATCTGCAGACGCGCGGCCATACCGGCTACGTGGTCACGGATCTCGACCGGGTACCGTCCGACGCGCTGATGGACGCGCTGCGCACGCACGCCGGCTTTGTGCGCTCGCGCCTGCTGGTCAGGTAAGCCTCCCCTCCCCCGTAATGCCGTTCAGTTACTGTCCGTCGTTCCCGCGCAGGCGGAACCCAGTGACTTCTAAAGACGCTGGATTCCCGCCTGCGCGGGGATGACAGTAGTCTTGGATACCTTAACTGAACGGATTTACGCCTCTTACCGGCGTTCCTCGTCCCGTCACATCCACCGGCGGCACATGACTTCCTTCTTCATAGAATCCCATCGCATCGGCTGTTTCGCGCATGGAATTCTGCCGCGATCCGCAGGAATGCGCTGAGAAGCGGTTCCCAACCCTTGCCCGGCCATACCCGGCTGGTTCCAAATGGATTTAGCGGCAACGCTGCCAAGCCACGCCTGAAGTCAATAACCTGCAATATTTTTAAGGAAATTACTAAAGGCTCGCCACGGCGCGCCGCTATCCGCGACAAGAGCGCCCGCAACAACGTCGCGCTCGACGCCACAGGGCAGCGGCCAGGTGGCATCCACCATGAAGGGAGTCGATATGAACGGAAGAAAAAGGCGCGTGTCAGCATGGGCACGCGGGTTCGGACTATCGTTGTGGCTGGCCGCCGGCATTGTCGGGTCCACGGCCGCGCAGTCCGGCACCATTACGTTCCGCGGTGCCATCACCGAGCCTTCATGCGGGTTCGAGCCGCAAGCGCGCGGCGTCCACGCGACGTGCCTGACGGCCGGTGGGCAGCCTGTCAGCAAGGCGCTCACGGCGGGAAGCGGGAAGCCGGCCAGCGTCAGGGTGGGTGCCGTCCACCTCTGGATGGAGCCGCTCGCCGGCCGCCGTGGCGGGACCAACGCCTACATCGTCGTGGCCACCTACCTGTAGCGTCAGAGTCGCGTTGAAGCCCGCCCGGGGCCGCCCTGGGACGGCTGCAGCGCGCTACCGGCTGGCGCGGATCAGGTCAGCCGCCTTCTCGGCGATCATGATCGCGGCGCGTTGGTGTTGCCGGCCACCAGTGTAGGCATGACCGATGCGTCGACCACGCGCAGCCCCTGCACACCGCGCACGCGCAACGCGGGATCCACCACAGCCATGTCGTCCACGCCCATCTTGCAGGTACCGACCGGATGGTAGACGCTGTCGGTCCGCTCGCGGATGAACGCCTCGATGGCCTGCTGGTTGCCTTCGCCCGGGCCGAAGCCGTCGGTGAACAGTTCACGGCCGCCGGCACTCGCCAGCGCCTGCTGGGCGAAGATCCGGCGGATCGCGCGCACGCCAGCCACCATGCCGGCCATATCCTCTTCATCGCTAAGAAAGCGCGGATCGATCAGCGGCGCCTCGCGCATGTCCGCCGAACGCAGGCGCACTTCCCCGCGGCTCTTCGGACGCAGCACGCAGGCGTGGCAGGAATAGCCGTGGCCCAGCTTCTTCCTGTCGCCGCCATGGTTAAGCAGCGCCGGCACGAAGTGCAACTGGATATCCGGAGCCGCCAGGCCCTGCCGGGTCCGGATGACGCCCCCGCTTCGGCGAAGTTGCTGCTCGGCATGCCGGTACGCTTGCGCCGGTAGCGCAGCAGCTCCATCGAAAGCCTGGCGAAGCCCGGCAACGAATGGCCGAACAGGTCAAGCGAACGCACCTGCTTGTTGAGGATGACGTCCGGATGATCCTGCAGGTTCTTGCCCACGCCCGGCAGGTCGGCCACCACACGGATGCCCAGGTCGCGCAGCGCCTGCGCGGGGCCGACGCCCGACGCGAGCAGGAGCTGCGGCGAGTTGAACGCGCCCGCGCTGAGGATGACTTCGCGCCGTGCCGCCAGCTTCTGCTCCACGCCGCCGCGCACCACGTCAGCCCGGTCGCGCGCGCACCATCGAAGTCGACGCGCAGCACCTGAGTCTCGACCAGCACCGTCAGGTTGCGGCGGCCGCCGCTCAGGGTCTTGTCACCGGCATTGCCCTGGTGCAGGTATGCGCGCGCCGTATTCCAGCGCTCGCCGCGATGCTGCGTGACGTGATACAGGCCCGCGCCATCCTGCTCCGCCCCGTTGAAGTCTCCATTCGCCGGGTAGCCAGCCTGGATCGCCGCCTGGACAAACCGATTGGAAAACGGATTGGGCGAACGCAGGTTGCTGACCCGCAGCGGGCCCGAGCCGCCATGCCAGCGGTTGTCGTCGCGGCCGCTGTAGTTCTCGTGGTGCTCACTGCGCCGGAAGTACGGCAGCACATCTTCATAGCCCCAGCCGGTGCAGCCAAGGCGCGCCCAGTCGTCGTAGTCGTTGCGGTGGCCGCGGATATAGACCATGCCGTTGATCGACGAACTGCCGCCCAGGCCCCTGCCGCGCGGCTGGTAGCCCTGGCGTCCATTGAACGCATCCTGCGGCGCGGTGTAGTAGCCATAGTTGCGCGCGCCCGCCTTCGGCACCGTCGATGCCATGCCGATCGGCATCCACACGCTGATGTGGTGGTCGCTCGGACCTGCTTCAATCAGCGCCACCGTCACGGCGGGGTCCTCGGCGAGCCTCGCGGCAATGGCACAGCCTGCCGAGCCTGCGCCCACCACCAGATAGTCAAATGCTTCCATGTCGGCGGTCACTCCTTCAAGCATCCACGGCACAGCCGGCGACCGACTTGTACTCGAGGAACTCGGCCAGGCCATAGGCGCCGAACTCGCGGCCGTTGCCCGATGTCTTGTAGCCGCCAAACGGCGCGCTGAAATCCATCTTCGCGCCGTTGATCTGCACCGAGCCCGCGCGCAGTTCCCCCGCCACCCGGCGGGCGCGCGCCGGGTCGCCCGACCAGACGTAGGCGGCCAGCCCGTAAGGCGTGTCGTTGGCGATGCGGATGGCCTCGGCCTCGTCATCGTACGGAATCATCGACAGCACCGGCCCGAAGATCTCCTCGCGGGCAATGGTCATGTCGTTGCTGACGTCGGCGAACACCGTCGGGCGGTTATAGAAGCCCTGGACAAGCCCTTCGGGGCGGCCGGGGCCGCCGGCCACGACGCGCGCGCCTTCCTGGATGCCGGCTTCGATCATGCGCTGCACGCGCTCATACTGCGCGCGGTTGGAACTGGGACCGAGCTTGCTGTCCGGCGAAGCGGGATCGCCCACTACCAGCGCCTGCGCCGTGGCTTGCGCAATGGCGATGGCCATCTGGTACTGCGCGCGCGGCACCAGCATGCGCGTCGGCGCCGTGCAGGTCTGGCCCGAATTGAGCATGCAGCTCACAACGCCGGCCGAGACGGCGGCCTTCAGGTCGGCGTCGTCGAGAATCACGTTGGGCGACTTGCCGCCGAGTTCCTGCGCGACGCGCTTCACCGTGGGCGCGGCCTGCATGGCCACGTCGACGCCGGCGCGCGTGGAGCCCGTGATGGACACCATGTCCACCTCCGGATGGCGCGACAGCGCGGCGCCGACCGCCGGGCCGGTGCCGAACAGCATGTTGAACACGCCTGCCGGTGTCGAGGTAGCCTTGCAGGCCTCCTGCACGATCTCGGCAAAGATGCGCGCGTCGAGCGGCGCGATCTCCGAAGGCTTGAGCACCACCGTGCAGCCGGCCGCCAGCGCGGGCGCCACCTTGGCGGCAATCTGGTTGACCGGCCAGTTCCACGGCGTGATCAGCGCCGCCACGCCGACTGCCTCGCGCACGACCTGCGTGGTGCCGTTGACGGTGACGAACTCGAACGCTTCGAGCGCTGCAATGGCCGCCTGGATCTGCACCAGGCCCATCGGCGCCTGGTACTCGCGGCACAGCCACTGCGGCGCGCCGATCTCCGTGCTGATGGCCTCGGCAATCTCGCCGATGCGCGCCTTGTAGCCGTCGGCAATGCGGCGCAGCAGCGCCAGGCGCTGCTCGCGGCTGGACTTCGACCACGACGCGAACGCGCCGCGCGCGGCCGCCACGGCGCGGTCGACATCGGCTGCGCCGCCCATGGCGACCGTGCCGATCACTGCCTCCGTCGCCGGGTTGACGATGTCCGCCAGCGAGGAACCACCGGCGGGTTCTACCCACTCGCCCCCGATATAGAACGTATTGAGATTGTGCATCGCTCGTTGCTCCTGAAATTGGGGGCGCTTCAGAAAGGTTTGTCGCCGATGATGGTGGCGCGCATCATGCGGCGTATTGCCGGAAAATAGTCCTGCACGGCGTAGTGCTGCGTGGAGCGGTTGTCCCAGAACGCGATGGTGTTCGGCTGCCACTTCAGGCGGACCTGGTATTCGGGCACGGCGGCCTGGCGGAACAGGTACTGCAGCAGGTCCAGCTCGCCGTAGCGGAAGTCGAAGCCCACGCGGAACTGCGCCTTCTCGCCGAAATTGGCCAGGTGCGTGACGAAGCCCTCGTTGACATAGAGGATCTTCTCGCCGCTCTCCGGGTGCGTGCGCACGACCGGGTGCGTGACGGCGGGGAATTTCTTGCGGTTGACCTCGCGCTCTTCCGGGGTCATGCGCGCGCCGAAGCCGGGCATGATGTCGTGGACCGCATAGAGGCCGTCGATCCGTTCCTTGACGGCGTCGGGCAGCGCCGCATACGCGCGCGCCATGTCGACCCAGATCGTGTCGCCGCCGGTCTCGGGGCATTCCACGCAGCGCAGCATCGACGCCATCGACGGCACCTCGCGCCACGAGACGTCGGAGTGATAGATGTTCTCGCGGCCGCGCATGTCCTTGGTGCCGCCCAGCAGCACAAGCTCCGGATGGTCCTGGTGATGCGGGAACACGGGATGCACTTCGAGTTCGCCAAAGCGGCGCGCCAGCTGGACATGCTGGGCCGGCGTGATGTCCTGGTCGCGGAAGAACAGCACCTTGTGGCGCACCAGCGCCTGGCGCAGCGAGGCTACGGTGGCGTCATCGAGCGGCTCGCGCAGGTCGATGCCGCCAACTCGGCGCCAATGGTCGGCGTCGACCGGGTAACGGTAAAGCCCTGATAGCTCACGGTGATGGGCTCGGCGGATGGCTCGCTGAGTTGGACGGCGGCGTTGCTGCGGGTCATGTTGGCTCCTTCGGTAGTTTGCTGGCCGGCGCGGCCGGGATCTGCCGCGCCACGGCAATTCGCTGCTTGTCTGGCGTGGATCAGTCGAGGCGGATGTCGGAAGCGCGGATCGCCTCCGCCCAGTAGGTCTGCTCGGACTTGACGACCTCGGCAAATGCCGATGGCGTGCTGCCCTTGAGCACGATGCCGAGATCGACCATGCGGGTGCGGAAATCCGCGTTGGTCAGCGTGCGTTGACGTTCGGCCGAGACCTTCTCCACGATCGCGCGCGGCGTTGCCGCCGCGCGAACATGCCGATCCATCCCTGCCGCTCGAGTCCGCGCACGCCGCTCGGCAACGTCGCACGTCGGCAGCAGCGGCACGAGCGCGCCGCGCCGCAACGGCCAGTACGCGCAGCTTGCCGGCGGCCGCATGCTGGCGCGCCGTCACTGCCGCGATCCACTGCCG
>LRMT01000223.1 GCA_001725945.1 Cupriavidus sp. UYMMa02A
AGTAGGCAAGTGGGCGCGTCCGGGAACGCGAATGCTAGCAGTTCGGCAGCGGATGCGAACAGTGCGACGCGCATCCCGACTGATCGGAAGAGGTTCTCCACGCGCCGCGAAGCATCGCGTCGTCATCAACGATCAGCACCATCGCTTCATCACTCGCACGGGTGCATTGCTGCCGCTGGTAGCCGGTCAGCTGTTGCATGGCGGTGCCGGCCTCTATGGGATGTTGCTGGGCGCTGTGGGCGCTTTTCATGACAGCATTTGCGCATGAGGGATTCGATCAGCGCGCCAAGGCGATCGGTGCGACGTGCGTTCTTTACAAGCCATTTCAGGACACGGACATGATCCAATGCATTGAAAATGCATTACGTCCTCGCAAGACGGACTCTCCTCCATCGTGAGTGTGTCGTGCAGTGGATCGAT
>LRMT01000224.1 GCA_001725945.1 Cupriavidus sp. UYMMa02A
TGGCGGACCGGGCCTGGCTGCGCGCGGTGCTCGATGCATTTGCCGAACACCGCCACCGCCGCCGCCATATCCTGCCGGCGCAGATGTGCGTGCCGCTGGCCGCTCCCGCCGAAGCCGGCGACAGCGATGGTGATGGCGATCGCCCCGCGGCCCAGCCCGCCACGCTTGTCGTCGAGGCCGCAGCCGCGTCGCTGGCACAGGCCGAAGGCATGGTCGAGCCGACGCTGTCGCCCGCAGCCGTGCCGGACAGTGGCCAATGGCAACTTACGGTGCGCACCGGCCGCCACGAAGGCTATGGCCTGCTGCTGGGCACGGACGCGCTTGCCGCCTGGCAGGCGCTTGCGCCAGAAGGTCAATGGCAAGGCGACGCCAGCGCTTTGGCCACCGCGCCGGTGCCCGCGCTGCAGCAGGCCAGCGCGGCCGACTGGCGCATGTGGATCACCGGCGCGCAGGGCTGCCTGCAGGAACCCGGGCTCGATCTCGCCCAGTTCGAGTTTGCGCAAGGACGCGCCGACCGCTGGAACCTGCTGGCCTGGCGCCTGCCGCTGGCGCTGGCCGCCGGCATCGTGCTGGTCCAGCTGCTTGGCATGAACGTGCATTGGCTGATGCTGCGCCATGAACAGCGGAGGCTCGAGGCTGCGCAGCTCCAGACGCTGCACGCCGCCTTCCCGCAGATCCAGACCGTGCTGGACGCTCCGCTGCAGATGCGCCGCCAGGTGGAACAGCTTCGCCTGGCCAGCGGGCGCAGCACGCCGGACGACTTCCTGCCGCTGGCCGATCGATTCGGCCAGGCAGCGCGCCAGCTGCCGCCGGACGGCCTGCAGGCGCTCGAATACCGCAGCCGCGCACTGGTTGCAACGCTCAAGCCCGGCACCGATACCGCCGCGCTGCGCGGCGCCGTGCGCCAGGCCGGCCTGCAGATGGAAGAAGACAAGTCGGCGGACGCCACGCGCGCCGCCGGGCCGGCCGGCTCGCGCTGGGTCATCAAGCCAGGCCTGTGAACCGAACCATGAGCCCGAGCAAAGACAACCTCCGCATCGCGCCCGCGCCAGGCTGGCGCGATTCCAGCCCCGCATCCCGCAAGCCTGGCGCGACCAGTTCGACGCCTTCTGGTCGGCGCGCAATCCGCGCGAACAGGCCATTCTCGCGGGCGGCGCCGCGGTGCTGGGACTGGTGCTGATCTACACCGTCCTGTGGGAGCCCGCCGCCGATGGCCGGGCGCGCCTGTCGCGCAGCCTGCCCGCGTTACGCGCCGAGCTGGCGGAAATGGAAACCCTGGCGCAGGAAGCACGCGCCTGAACGCGAGCCCCGCGCCCGCCTTGCGCGGCGACGCACTCACGCAGGCCTTGCAGGACAGCCTCGGCAAATATGGCCTCAAGGCGACCCGGCTGGCCGCCGGTGCCGACAACAGCGTCCAGGTGCAGCTCGACAAGGCGCCGTTCGGCGCGGTGGCAGGCTGGCTGCAGGACGTGCGCCAGCAGCAGCGCCTGAAGGTCACGGACGCACGCATCGTCTATGTCGGCGCTACGGCGCTGGTCAATGTCAGCGCGACCCTGCAGGTCCGGGCGGCCGCAGTTGATGGTGCGCCTGGAGTCGCTGCGGCTGCCCCGACGCAAGCTGCGCCGCCCCGCAGGCTGGCGCCGCGCCGGCTGGCTGCTGCTCGGCGTGGCCGCGGCCGG
>LRMT01000225.1 GCA_001725945.1 Cupriavidus sp. UYMMa02A
GGAGCGGCGGAGTTCCACGAGTCGAGACGCTACCGGTGCTTGCATGCGCCTGCCTCTCCAACCCCCTCTCCCGCAAGCGGGAGAGGGGAGCAAACAATCTGATTTCGCCTTTGCGCTTGGGCTCAGGTCGGCGCGCCCTGCTCCTGCTCCGCAGGAACCACATTGAAGCACCCCCGGTACGTCGCGTAGAACGAGCAGTACAGGATTGCCAGCATCAGCAGCGAATACGGCGTGACCAGGAACGACAGCACGGTCTCTGCGCCGAACGCACTGAAGATGGTTTCGAGGAAGAACGGGATCGCCACCAGCAGTACCGCGAACAGCACCACGTAAGTGAAGAAGGCCCCGCGGTTGCGCCAGCAGGCGGTCCAGCTGAAGAACATCGCCTTGACCGGCGGCACGCCATGCCACGCGGCGAGCAGCGGCGCGAACCAGAACATCATGGCGATCGGCGTGTAGAGCAGCGCCCCGATCAGCAGTGCGTAGTAGAGCTGGCGCACGGCCTCGGCCGTCAGCGTTTCTTCCTTGAGCAGGATCGGCAGCAGCGCGCTCATGTCGACGACCGCCCCGGCGATCAGGCTCAGCACGAACACCAGCGCCGCGTAGATGCCGCCGAGCACCAGCAGGTTGCGCGTGGCTTCCTTGCCATTGGTACGGAAGCCCGCCAATAGCACTGTCGGTAAAACGCGTTTGTTCAGGATGACTTCACGGCACGCTGTCATGACGCCGACCGACAGGCCGGGCGTCACCACGAGCAGCGCGATGATGCCGATCAGCGGCACCACGATGGCCAGTTGCGCCGCGATCAGGTAGATGAACAGCAGCATCAGGAAAGCGAGCGGGTTCTTGCGGAACAGCCAGATACCCTGGCGGAACCAGACGTAGCCTTCCTTGGCGGGGACTTCCAGTAGTTGCATACCAATCAGATCCAGGCAAGCGCGCCGCGTCCGCCGTCATGGCAAGGCGCCGGCGCAGGATGCGTTCGAAATGCGTCGGGTCATGCGGCTGGAGCATGTCGCTTCGCGCGGCAGGTAGAAATCCCACAGGCGCGACACCCAGAAACGCAGGGCGCCAGCGCGCAGCATGTCGGGCCAGTGCGCGGCTTCCGTCGCGCTGAGCGGCCTGACCGCATGATAAGCCCGCACCAGTGCCTGCGCGCGGGTGTTGTCCAGCTCGCCGCTGGCGAGGTCGATGCACCAGTCGTTGACGGTCACGGCCAGATCGAACAGCCACTTGTCGTTGCCGGCGAAGTAGAAGTCGAAGAAGCCCCCCAGCCGATGATGGCCCTTGCCGTCTTCCTCGAACAGCGCGTTGTCGCGGAACAGGTCGCAGTGGCACGGACCGCCCGGCATCGCCGCGTAGTCAGCGCCGCCGAAGAACGCCGCCTGGTGCGCGATCTCCTGCTGCAGCAGCGCGCGCTGCTGCGGGTCGAGGAACGGCACGATCTCGGCTTCGGTTTGCTGCCACCAGGGCAGGCTGCGCAGGTTCGGCTGCTGGCGCGGGTAGTCCTTTCCGGCCACATGCATGCGTGCGAGCATGTCGCCCACTTCCGCGCAATGCTCGGCATCCGGCGCCAGCTGCGAGGCGCCCGGCAGGCGCGTGACGATGGTGGCCGGCTTCCCCTTGAGCGCGCGCAGGATCTCGCCGTCGCGCGCCGGAATGGGCGCGGGGACGGTGATGCCGCGTGCGGCCAGGTGGGCCATCAGGTGCAGGTAGTAAGGCAGCTGCTCGAACGTGAGCCGCTCGAAGATCGTCAGCACGTACTCGCGCGTGCGGCCATCCTGCTCCATGGTCAGAAAGAAATTGCTGTTCTCGATGCCGGAGCGATGCCGCGCAACTCGCGGACTTCGCCAAGGTCGTAGTCAAGCAGCCAGCGGGCGATCTCGTCCTGCGAGACCGTGGTGAATACGGCCATACTCGTTGTGTGAAGCGAAACGGAAAGCGGCGGCACAAGCGTGGCCGCCGCCGCGGCAAAATTGCCGGAGGACCGGCGCGCCGGAGGTTCCCGGGCCGTGGGTAGTCGCAATCAGAACGTCAGGTTCACGGAAGGCACGCGATTGACGTCATGCTCGCGGATCTTCGGCGAGCTGTCTTCCGGCTTGCTCATCTGGTACTTGGTACCGAACCCGGACTTGACCTGGATATCGGTGGCCCGGCCCTTGTCGCGGTATTCGCGCACCTGCGTGCCGTCGCGTTCGTTGAGCTGGAAGCTCGGCTCGCGTGGCTGGTTGATCTGTGACTTGGCGGCCGGGGCGATCGGCTGGTTGTTGATGCGATTCAGTTCCTGCTGGGTCAGGGCGTTGCTTTCCTCGGCGGGCTGCGCCAGCGCCAACCCGGGCAGGGCCAGTGCAAGCACGGCGGCTGCCAGCGCCAGGCGTGGCGTCCGGGCGGTTGCTGGCGCGAGCCAGAAGGCTCGGCGGGCCGGAGTGAGGGGGAGTTCATCAGGGGCTCCTGTGTGGCGCAGCCGTGGAGATGGCATGCTGCGCGGCGGAATGCGGCGTTGGCTGCTACCCGGCGACACCGGGCGTGGCAAGCGGATACCTCCCATTCTAGCAACTCCTGCCACGAACGGGCCGCCGCCGTGGCCTGTGGGGCACCCCGGCAACGCGGCCCATGGTGGCGGCAAATCCACCCTGCGTCGCGACGTTGTCTTACAGATAAAACATTTCTTCCTTGGGTGGAATCGGCTTGTCGCCGCCGCGGCGCTCGTAGTACTCGTAGACCGCTTCCAGCACCTCATGCGGCTCGTCGACGATCTTCATCAGGTCCAGGTCGTGCTCGGCGATCAGGCCCATCGGCAGCAGCGTGAAACGGAACCAGTCGAGCAGGCCCTTCCAGAAGCGGCTGCCGAACATCACGACGGGCACCGAACGCGACTTGCCGGTCTGCACCAGCGTCAGCACCTCGGCCAGTTCATCGAGCGTGCCGAAGCCGCCCGGCATGACGATGAAGGCATCGGAGTCTTGACGAAGGTGACCTTGCGCGTGAAGAAATGGCGGAACCGCATGGCAATGTCCTGGTACGGGTTGCCTGCTGTTCGTGCGGCAGTTCGATATTGAGGCCGACGCTGGCCGACTTGCCGGCGTGCGCCCCCTTGTTGGCCGCTTCCATGATGCCGGGGCCACCGCCCGAGATCACGGCGAAGCCGGCATCCGAGAACAGCCGCGCGATTTCAATGGTGCGCTGGTAGTACGGCGAATCCTCGCGCAGGCGGGCGCTGCCGTAGATCGAGACCGCAGGCCGGATCTCCGACAGGTACTCGGTGGCCTCGATGAACTCTGCCATAATCGTGAACATTTGCCACGAGGCGCGCGCCTTCTTAGCGGTTGCGCGATCTTCGTCGGCCAGCGCACGCAGGCTGGGAATCATTTTGCGCGGATTCGCGCGCGAGCCGGCCGGGCCATCAGCGGGCGGCTGCGCGGGATTGCCGGCAGCGGCGGCATCGGCCGCACGCGCAATGGCAGCCGCGTGTTCGGAAGCAGCTTCCGGCGGGGGTTGTACGGTATCGCCGGAGATATCGGAAACATCCGGGTCGGCAAGGGGGGCGGTCGAAGCACCGCCTGCTGCGGCACCAGTCAATTTAGAGTCCATGGGAATGTCGGATAGTCCAAAAACACTCTTGCTCGTCGATGGATCGAGCTATTTGTATCGCGCTTATCACGCTCTGCCGGACCTGAGGAATGGTGAGGGTCTGCCCACAGGGGCAATCTACGGCATGATCAATATGCTGCGCAAGCTGCGCAACGATTACCCGGCAGAGTATAGCGCCTGCGTCTTCGACGCCAAGGGCAAGACCTTCCGCGACGAACTGTATCCGGCGTACAAGGAGCACCGGCCGTCGATGCCCGAGGATCTCGCCCGCCAGATCGAGCCGATCCACGAAGCGGTGCGCGCGCTGGGCTGGCCCATCGTCGTGGTGGATGGCGTGGAGGCGGATGACGTGATCGGCACGCTAGCCCGGCAGGCTTGCGAGCAGGGCGTGCGCACGGTAGTTTCCACCGGCGACAAGGACCTGGCGCAGCTCGTCAATAACGAGGTCACGCTGGTCAACACCATGAGCGGCGAAGTGCTCGACCCCGCCGGCGTGAATAACAAGTTCGGCGTGCCGCCCGAGCGCATCGTCGATTATCTGTCGCTGATCGGCGACGCGGTCGACAACGTGCCCGGCGTGCCCAAGGTGGGGCCCAAGACCGCCGTGAAATGGCTGACCGAACACGGCACGCTCGACGCCATCATGGCGAACGCCGACAGCATCAAGGGCGTGGTCGGCGAGAACTTGCGCAATACGCTGGACTGGCTGCCCAGGCGCGCGAGCTGGTCACCGTCAAGACCGACTGCGATTTGAGTGCCGCCGTGGCGGATTTCCATGCGCTCAAGGAGGTCGGCGAGGACAAGGAAAAGCTGGTGGCCTTCTTCACGCGCTATGGCTTCAAGACATGGCTGCGCGAGGCGCCCTGGCGCAGCGAGAGCTCACGGCCCTGGGACCCATCTCCGCCAAGGAAATCATCATGGCGGCCATCTTTGTCGGCTTGCTGGTGCTATGGGTTTTCGGCGAGGACCTGAAGATCAGCGCGAC
>LRMT01000226.1 GCA_001725945.1 Cupriavidus sp. UYMMa02A
AGCCCCAGCCCGGTGAAGAACCAGCGCTGCCAGCCGCCGGCTTCGGCCAGGAAGCTGAATGCCGCGCCCTTGTTGTACACCAGGACCAGATTGAAGAAGCGCGTCACTGGGCGCGATTCGCCGTACGGCTTCGAAGGGCCCGGGATTTGGACTTGCCATGGGTCGGATCGTGCAGGCCATTCCTGACAGTCTTTTTCTGTCCGCCCTGGCCGATGCGCTTCACCCGCCCTTGCCCTGGTATTGCTGGTACACGGACTGCGCCACCGTCAGCAGCCGCGTGCGATCCAACTGGCCGCAGCGCGAAGCCGAGGCTGCGGTCGATCCAGTAGAACGCCATGGCGCCGGCCCCGGCTGCCGGCTTGCCTGGCGCAGCCTGCGGCATCCTTTCGAGCCGGAAGCCGTATCGGGCGTACCCTGCGCCATGCGGCGCAACTGCAGCGAAAGGCGCGTACCGTCGTCGGCCTCGTACATGAGGATGGCGGACGGGCCGCCTTCTGCCACGCCCAGGCGGCCGCCAATCAGGTGAAAGCCTTGCGCACGCAGGTCCGGCACCTGCAACGACGCGCCCAGGCGCTTGGACAGCCAGGCGATCAGATGGGCTTCGTCGCTGGCCGGCACTTCCACCGGATGACGCACTTCGGGCGCATAGACCACGTGTGACACCAGCGCCTCGCGCGCGAAGCGTTCGCCCGGCGCCATGGCAACGGCGGGTCCGTCCGCCATGCGGTCATGTGCAAACCAGCCGGCCATGCCGCCCACCGTCAGCGAAACAATCGACGCGCAGGCAGCGATCCAACCCGGGCGCCAGCCCCACGCCATGCTGCCGTGTCGGGACGAACCGTCACGCAGCGGCTCGGGCAGTGCCGCAAGCGGCACTGGCTCGTTGAGCACGCCGTCGAGCGCACCATGCAGCGCATCAGACTGACGGCGCCACTCGGCCACACGCGCCGCAATCTCCGGCCGCTCGGCCAGATATGCTTCGACGGCTGCGCGGCGGCGGCCGCTCAGCTGGCCGTCGGCGTAGGCATGCAGGTCGGCTTCGTGGATCGGGGACATCATTTCACTCGCTGCAGCGTCGTGGCCGGTCCCGCCGCCGGCTGACGCGTGCCGTCCAGCAGGGCACGCATGTGTTCGCGCGCCCGCGCCAGCCGGGACATGACGGTGCCGACGGGAATGTTCAGCACCTGCGCGGCTTCGGCGTAGGAGAACTGCTCCAGGCTGACCAGCAGCAACACCGCGCGCTGGGTCTCGGGCAGATCCGCCAGGGCCTGCAGCAGATCGCGCCGCAGCCCGGGGTCGGTGGCCGGGGCGCTGACGTCCGGCAAGGTTTCGGTGACCACCACCAGCTCCTTCCTGCGCACGGCATTCAGCCGCAAGCGGTGCATCAGCGTGAGCAGCCAGGGCAACAGGCCGTCGGCGCCGTCGCCCCACCATGCGCCAGGGCGCAGGCGGAAGCGCCAGCGGTAGCGCAGCGCGCGCTCCAGCGTGTCCTGCACCAGGTCATCGGCGAGCGCCGTGTCCCTGGTCAGGCCGCGCGCATGGCGCCGCAGGCGCGGCGCAGCGCTACCAGTTGGCCTTCAAACCCGTCCATGCGCTGGCTGACTCAGTGGGTCGCGGCGCGGTCAGGGCTTGGCGACGTGCCAGACATTGTTGATGTTGTCGCCGGCACGGTCGCCAGCTTGGCATCCTTGGAAAACGATACAGCGGCATGCCGCGGTATGCCCACTGCTTGCCGCCGTCGTCACGCGTGATGACCGTGTAGCTGCCAGAGGCGTCGCTGCCCGGCGCTGCCATCAGCGGCGGCCAGGTGGTCGCGCACGTCCCGTTGCACGCGCTCTTGCCACTATCCTTGGTGTCGCGGTCGAACGTGTACAGCGTCAGGCCTTGGGGATCGGTCAACACCCCATCGGTCACCTTGACGGTGGGCGGCATGCTGCCGGCACCGCCCATCCCGCCCATCCCGCCCATGCCGGAACAGGCAGCCAGCAGGACGACGGAGGTACAGCCAAGAGCCAGTGCAACAGGACGAAGCAGAGATGCAGCGGTAGGACGACGCAGACGTGCCATGATGTTCTTCTCCATGCAAGCCGGTGCCGCCAGCCGGCACCGTTCCTCCAGTAAACACCGGATGTGATGCGTTTATTCCCTGCGGGCGAAAAAAACCTGCCCGGCGGGCAGGTTTTCTTCATCTGCGAAGTACCGCAAAATCACAATTCGCCGTAGCTGTGCAGGCCTGACAGGAACATATTGACGCCCAGAAAGGCAAAAGTCGTCACCAGCAGGCCCGTCAGCGCCCACCAGGCCGCCACCGTGCCGCGCAGGCCCTTCATGAGCGCATGTGCAGCCAGGCCGCATAGTTCAGCCAGACGATCAGCGCCCACGTCTCCTTCGGATCCCAGCTCCAGTAGCCGCCCCAGGCTTCGGCCGCCCACAGCGCGCCGAGGATAGTGGCGATCGTGAAGAAGGCGAAGCCGACCGCGATGGCCTTGTACATCACATCATCGAGCACCTCGAGCGAAGGCAGGCGTTCGGCCAGGATGCCGCGCTGCTTGAGCAGATACGCCACGGATACCATGGCCGCCAGCGCGAACGTGCCGTAGCCGATGAAGTTGGCCGGTACGTGGATCTTCATCCACCAGCTCTGCAGCGCCGGCACCAGCGGCTGGATCTCCTGTGCATTGCGGCTGACCGTGTACCACAGCAGGAAACCGACGGCGGCCGACACTACGAGCATCACGAACGGCCCGAGCGCGCGCGTGGCATAGCGTCCTTCGTAGTACAGGTAGAACAGCGACGTGATCAGCGTGAACAGCACGAACACTTCGTAAAGGTTCGAGATGGGGATATGCCCGATGTCCGTGCCGACCAAGTAAGACTCGTACCAGCGCACCAGCAGGCCCGTAAAGCCCAGCACCACGGCTGCCCAGCACAGCTTGCTGCCGATGCTGTAGCCGGTGGCCGAGCGCGTGGCCAGTCCCACCCAGTAGAACAGCGTGGACAGGAACACCAGCGCGCTCATCCACAGGATGGCCGACTGGCTCGACAGGAAGTACTTCAGGAAGAAGGCCTGTTCGCGCGCGCGAGCTGCCCCTGGTAGAGCTGCACGGCAAACAGCGACAGCACGGCCAGCCCCACCATCAGCGGCCGCACGGGCTTCCAGTGCCAGCCTAGCAGCGCGAAGGTCGGCACCGCGGCGATCAGCACGGCCTTGTCGTAGCCGTTCATCCACTGGCCGTAGCGCGACAGCGCCACGCCGGCACCGACTGCCAGCAGCAAGGCGAAGGCCCAGTCCAGCCACGTGAGCCGGCGCAGGAAGGATGGTTCAAGGTAGGCCTCGTCCACTGCGCCGGAAGCGGCAGTGGTTGCCGGCCGCATGGCCGGCCGAGCGGCTTGGTTCACGTTAGAAGACATAGCGTTACCTGCGATCTGCGCACAGCCTGAGGCTGCGCAACGAAGGCCGGGCGGCGATCCGCGAGGATCACCCTGTCCCGGCCCGTCGGGTTCAATGCTGCGCCTGTTCCGGGGTGCCTGCTTCGGCCCCGGCCGCGCGGCCGATGTCGTCGCGCAAGGCGACGAATTCCTTCTCGAAATCCAGCGTGCGGCGCTGGGTCGACATGGCCATCAGCACATGGCTGCCGGACCCTGCCGCTTCCTTCGATGCGGCCGGCGCGGCTGCATCCGCATGATGCCCCGGATCCTTGATCCAGACCCAGACGCGGCGCTCGCGGATATAGAACATCGAAAACACGCCCAGCACCAATAGCAGACAGCCAAGATACACGATGTTCTTGCCCGGCGCACGGGTCATCTGGAACACGCTCGCCTTGATCTCCTTGAAGTCGTCGAGCTGCAGGAAAACGGGCGCGCCGTAGAAGAAGCTGTCCGACAGCGCGTTGATCGATTGCTGCAGGAATGCGCCGCTTTGCGCGCTGTTCGGCACCACGGGTTGTTTGTCCTGTGCCCGCGCAACCTGCCACAGCTCCCACATCGATCCATTGAGTATCTTCAGCAACACATCGGCAGCCTTCTGCTGCTCGGCCGCCGGCACCGATTTTTCGAGGAACGCCGCGATCGCCGTGAAGCCACCCGGCGGCGAATCAGGAGTCGGGCGCGTCGCGCCGGCAAGAGGTCCAGCGCGCGCAGGGCGCTCTCGGCGAGCTGGCCGCGCAACTCGGCCTTGTCCGCGCCGGGCATCGACG
>LRMT01000227.1 GCA_001725945.1 Cupriavidus sp. UYMMa02A
CGGGCAAGGAACTCCATAAGGCCCCCTCGTCGTTGAGCTATGTCGTGCAGAAGCTGGAAAGCGACCTGGGCATCACGGTCTTCGACCGCAGCGCACACCGCGTGCGCCTGACCCTGGCCGGCGAAGTGCTGCTCGACGAAGGCCGCCGCTTGCTGCGCGCCGCGAACGACCTCGAAGAGCGAGTCAGACGCGCCGAGGCCGGCTGGGAAACGGAACTCAAGATCGCCACCGATGCGCTGGTTCCGTTTGATGCCATCCTGCCGTTCATCTCGGCATTCCAGGCAGAGAACAGCTATACGCGGCTGTTGTTTTCCCAGGAAATGCTCGGCAACAGCTGGAAGGCGCTTGCATCGAACAGCGTCGACCTGCTGATTGGCGCGATAGGGGAACCGCCCGCGGTACAGGGGCTGTTCTCGGTGCAGGCCGGAAGCGTGGCCTCTGTCTTCGTGGTCTCGCCCGGGCACCCACTCGCGGCGGCCGAAGAGCCGATCGACTGCGCCGTGCTGTGGCAACACCAGTTCGTGGAAGTCTGCCTGCCACAGGAGAGCGCGCCGGAATTGGTTCAGACCCTCGTGGAGGGTCAACGGCATATCAGTGTGCCGACACTCGATGCGAAAGTGTCCGTGCTGCTTTCCGGCCTCGCATGCGGCTATCTGCCGGCCTGCGCCGCGCAGCCGTATATCGACAAGGGATTGCTCGTAGCGCGCCGGCCCGGCGAGGAGCGGCCCGCGCAGACCGTGCATATCGCCTGGCGCAGCAAGGACCCGGGCCGGGCGATCGGCTGGTGGATCCAACGCAAGGAGGCGCTGGTCGACGCGCTGCGCCAGCCACTGGGACTGCAGGCGTCACCCTGACCCGGCGTTGCGGCCGGCTCCGCAGGCCCCCGGCCATATGGCGGGCGGCCGAGAGGCTATGGCCCGTCCTTGAGGTCGTGCCAGGCCACCAGCAGGAAGCCCCCCACCAGGCCCAGATGTTCGAAGAAGCTGTTCTCCATCATGAAGCGCGCATCGCCGGACACTTCCCAGAAGCGGTTGGCGAGGAAGGTGGCCATCAGCGTGAAGCCCGCGAGGCCGAGGGCACCGAGCCAGCGGTAGAAGCCGGCCAGGATCATGACGGAGGCGCCCAGCTCGAGCACGATGGTCGCCACCGCCAGCGGCCCGGCCGGAGCCAGGCCGAAATGCTGCATCTCCGCGATAGCGGCCGGGAAGTCCAGCGCCTTGTTCAACCCGCCCTGCAGGTAGGCCGCGCACAGGCCCAGCAAGGCCACCCAGCGCACGGCAGGTGTGGCGAGGCGAGACATGCGGGTTGCAGCCCGCGGCGGGGTAAGACTGTTGTGCTCGATCATTGACTGCCCTCTCCGGATGGTGGCGCCGCCCGCGCGATGGCAGCTGCCACGCCCGGCGGAGCGGCCTCATGTTAATTCATGATTGTTTGATTAAAAAAGTTAATTCGTTACTTTATTTTTTTCATCATCGCCTCACTACTCTAATCGCTTCGCGACATCCAGGATGTGCTATCGGTCTTCGTTGCCCGCAGATTCCCACCCCTCTCCACTTATTCGAATAGTCTGTTCGAAATAACCGTTATGCCGGCAACGGAGGCCTCGTTATACTTCGCGACACGAACGGGACTGCCACGAGGCGTCCCGTCATGCGCATTCATGGCAGATGGCACTGCTGTCATGCGGACGTCACCTGAGTCCCGTACATCAGCGGTTGCCACCGTAGCCGCACAAAAGGTTGTCCCCCGCCATGCTGCCGCCCGTTCGCGTGCGGCAGTGAAGACATGGCCATCTTTCCCGTCCCAGGAGAAAAATCGTGAGCAATCCGAAGCTTGAAGTCCTCACCCCGCAGAACTGCCAGCTCATCTTCATCGACCATCAGCCGCAAATGGCATTCGGGGTTCAGTCGATCGACCGGCAAGTCCTGAAGAACAATGTGGTCGGACTCGCGAAGGCCGCGAAGATCTTTAATATTCCGACCACGATCACCACCGTGGAAACCGAAAGCTTCTCGGGCTTCACCTATCCCGAACTGCTGGACGTATTCCCCGACCACAAGCTGCTGGAACGTACCTCGATGAATTCGTGGGACGACCAGAAGGTGCGCGACGCGCTGGCCGCGGCGGGCCGCAAGAAGGTCGTCGTTTCGGGCCTGTGGACGGAAGTCTGCAACAACACTTTTGCGCTCAGCGCGATGCACGACGCCGACTACGAAATCTATATGGTCGCCGACGCGTCGGGCGGCACCTCGAAGGAAGCGCACGACTACGCCATGCAGCGCATGATCCAGGCCGGCGTCGTGCCGGTCACGTGGCAGCAGGTCCTGCTCGAATGGCAGCGCGACTGGGCCCACCGCGACACGTATGACGCGGTGATGGCGCTGGTCAAGGAACATTCTGGCGCCTATGGCATGGGTGTCGACTACGCTTACACCATGGTGCACAAGGCAAAGCAGCGCACCGCAACGCCGCACGAAGCCATTGCGGCAGTACCCGCACGCTGACGCAAGCCGGTCGCGGGCGCGGCGGGCAAGACCGCCGTGCCCGTGCGAGCACGACGACACCGACCCCTTCGTCCCGCCCATGACCCGCCGGCAATTCATCGCCGCGCCGCAGCGCTTAGCGCGGCGGCTGCCTCCAGGAGTTTCGCCATGAATGCTTCGACCGCCCCGGACCTCATTCTCGTCAACGGCAAGTTCACCACGCTGGACCGGGCCAATCCGCAAGCCGAGGCAGTCGCCATCCGCGACGGCCGGTTTGCCGCCGTCGGCACGAAGCAGGACATCATGCAGGGCGCCGCCAGCAACACCCGCGTGATCGACCTCGGTGGGCGCCGCGCGATACCGGGGCTGATCGACAGTCACATGCACATCATCCGCGGCGGCCTGAACTACAACATGGAGCTGCGCTGGGACGCGTGCGTTCGCTGGCCGATGCCATGCGCATGCTGCGCGACCAGGTGGCACGCACGCCGGCTCCGCAGTGGGTGCGCGTGGTCGGCGCTTCACCGAGCACCAGTCGCCGAAAAGCGCCTGCCGACCATCGAGGAACTGAACGCGGCGGCGCCGGACACGCCCGTGTTCATCCTGCATCTTTACGACCGCGCGATCCTGAACGGCGCGGCATTGCGCGCGGTCGGCTACAACAAGGACACGCCGAACCCGCCCGGCGGCGAAATCATTCGCGACGCGCGCGGCAACCCCACCGGGCTTCTGCTGGCCAAGCCCAATGCCACCATCCTCTACGCCACGCTGGCCAAGGGCCCGAAGCTGCCGCCCGAGTATCAGAAGAATTCGACGCGCCACTTCATGCGCGAGGTGAACCGCCTGGGCGTGACTGGCGTGATCGATGCCGGCGGCGGCTACCAGAACTACCCCGAGGACTACAGCATCATCGAAGCGCTGCACAAGGAAGGCCAGCTCACGGTGCGGCTCGCGTACAACCTGTTCACGCAGAAGCCGAAGGAAGAACTGAGCGACTTCCGCACATGGGCGGGCAAGGTCAAACCCGGCCAGGGCGATGACCTCTACCGGCACAACGGCGCCGGCGAGATCCTGGTCTACACGGCCGCCGATTTCGAAGACTTCCGCGTTGAGCGGCCCGAGATGCCGCCGTCGATGGAAGGCGACCTGGAACCCGTGATCCGCCTGCTCGTGGAAAACCGCTGGCCATGGCGTCTGCATGCCACCTATGACGAAACCATCTCGCGCGCGCTGGATGTCTATGAAAAGGTATCGCGCGACATGCCGTTCAACGGCCTGCACTGGTTCTTCGACCACGCCGAGACCATCAGCGACCGCAATATCGACCGCATTGCGGCGCTCGGCGGCGGCATTGCCGTGCAGCACCGCATGGCATACCAGGGCGAGTACTTTGTCGAACGCTACGGCGCAAGGGCGGCCGAACACACGCCGCCGATCAGGAAGATGCTCGAGCGCGGCGTCAAGGTCGGTGCGGGCACCGACGCCACGCGCGTCGCGTCCTACAACCCGTGGGTGTCGCTGTACTGGCTGACCACGGGCAAGACCGTGGGCGGCATGTCGATGTATCCGCAAGCCAATGTGCTCGACCGCGAGACCGCGCTGCGGCTGTGGACGGAAGCCAATACGTGGTTCTCGAACGAGGAAGGCAAGAAGGGGCAGATTGCCGTCGGCCAGCTTGCGGACCTTGCCGTGCTGTCGAACGACTATTTCACGGTTCCTGGCGACGATATCCAGGACATCACCTCGGTGATGACCGTGCTCGGCGGCAAGGTCGTCTATGGCGACGGCGAATTCGGCAAGCATGCGCCGGACCTGCCGCCGCCCATGCCGGACTGGTCGCCGGCCCGCCATGGCAGCCGCTACCAGCCGCGCCCGCAGGCACAGCGCGCGCGCTGGCGCTGAACACCGCATGCGGTTGCGACAGCGCCTGCGGCGTACACGGCCATGCGCACGCCAGCGCCTGGACCTCGAGCCTGCCGGTCTCGGACGAGCGGTCGTTCTGGGGAGCAATGGGCTGCTCGTGCTGGGCGTTCTGAGATGCGTCCGTGCGTTCATAGCGTCCAAGCTTGCTGAAGCTGGCCGCACCAACCGGAGTCCAACCATGAAGGTCTATCTCATCTCTCTCGCCGCCGGCATCCTCGTCGGCATCATCTATGCCCTGTTGCAGGTACGTTCGCCGGCGCCGCCGGCGATCGCGCTGATCGGCCTGCTTGGCATGCTGGTCGGCGAGCAGGTCGTGCCGACGGTGAAGCGGCTGGTGGCCGGCGAGCCGGTCACCGCCGCATGGTTCCGCAGCGAGTGCGTGCCCAAGATCACCGGCGCGCCGCCGAAGGCGGATGGCACTGCCGAGTCGCCCGTCACGCTGGCCGCGCGTGGCAAGGAAGGCGGGCAGTGATCCGGCGCCACAACTTCTGACGGGCGCCTGCGCCGTCGCGGAGACTGCATTGAGTACCGAGCCACAGCCCGGCATTTCCCCTCCGGCGCCCGGCCCTGCCACCGGCTGCGTGCTGGCGTTTGTCGCCGGCTATGTCGATGTGGTCGGCTTCATCTCGCTGTTCGGCCTGTTCACGGCGCATGTGACGGGCAACTTCATCATGATCGGCGTCGATGTTGCCGGCAACGCGGCAGGCCTGCTCGCCAAGCTGCTGGCGCTGCCGGCCTTCGTGCTCGCCGTCGCGGCGACCCGGCTGGCCGAAGTACGCATCGGCAGGACCGGCCGATCTCCGGTTGCCCCGCTGCTGCTGACCGAAGCCCTGCTGCTCGCGTTGTTCGTGGCCGCCAGCCTGCACGCTGCGCCCGTCACCGACCCGGCGGCACCCACTGCGATCCTGGCCGGCATGCTGGCGTCATGGCCATGGGCATCCAGAACGCATTGTCACGGACTTCGCTGCTGGATCTTGGTCCGACCACGATCATGACCGGCAACACGACGCAGATCGTCATCGACCTTGTGGATCTCCCGTCTGCTTCCGGAACGCAGCGGGACACGATCCGGCGCCGGCTGCGCAAGATGGGACCGGCGCTTGCGGCATTCGCAGCGGGCGCCATCCTCGGGGCGCTCGGCTATGCCAGGCTTTCCGTGTGGTGCGTGCTGCTGCCTACCGCGCTGCTCGTCGCGATCGGCATTCCGGCCTGGCGGCGCGGCCAGGCGTCCGCGGCAAGCTGAGCGTGTTGTCAGCGTGAGCGCCCCCCGCCCGGCCATTCTCTTCGGCGCATTCGATCGCCATAACTTTGGCGACCTGCTGCTCGCACATATCGCCGCGCACAGGATGAAAGGCCGCGAGCTGCACTACGGCGGCCTGGCGGAACGCGACCTGTCGGCATATGGCGGGCACAAGGTGCAGGCACTGGCGCGGCTGGCCGCAGCCATGGGCGATACGCCGGTCGATATCATTCACGTCGGCGGCGAGATCCTGACCTGCAGCGCATGGGAAGCCGCCGTGATGCTGCTGCCCGCCAGCGAGGCGCAAGCCCTTGTCGCGCGGCTCCATGCGCAGCCTGCGGAACGTGCCGCGTGGGCGAGAGAGCAGCTTGGACTGCGCGACCTTGCGCCCTACCTGTTGCCAGATGGTCTGTTTGCCAATGTCGCCAGCGTGCGCTACCACGCCGTCGGCGGGATCGACCTTGACCAACGGGAGCCCGCGATGCGCGCCGAGGTACTGGCCAAGCTGAAAGCGGCCACTTGCGTCGGCGTGCGCGACCAGCAGACCCGCGCCGTGCTCGAAGCGGCAGGCGTACGTTGCCACCTTGAGCCTGACCCGGCGGTGATGGTGGCGCAGATGTTCGCGCCGCGTATCCGGCGCCACGCCTTGCATGGCGAGCCGGCCGGCGTGATATCCGCATTCCCGCATGGATACCTGGCCGTTCAGTGCAGCGCCGACTTTGGCGATGACGCGACGCTGACAGAGCTTTCCCGCCAGCTCGAGCAAGTTGCCGCGCCGCCAGCCTTGGCATCGTGCTGTTCCGCGCGGGCGCCGCGCCGTGGCATGACGATCTGGAGCTCTACGAACGGCTGGCGTCCCGCATCAGCCGCGTGCAGGTGTCCGTGTTCCGCTCGCTCGACCTGTGGGACATCTGCGCGCTGCTTGCCCATAGCCGCGGCTTTTCGGGCAGCAGCCTGCATGGCGGCATCGTCGCCGGTGCCTTTGCTGCTGCCGCACGTGGGCCTGCTGCGGGCCGGGGCAGTCGCCCGCGGCAAGCAAGCAGGCCGCCTTCGGTGCAACCTGGGGCACGGCCGGCGCACCGGCGGCTGTGCCGGTGGCAGCGCTTGCTTCGGGCATGGCCGAAGCCACGGCCACGGACCCGGCGCAGCGCGAGGCCCTTGCCCGGAGCTCCTGGAGGCTTGCCATCGATCCC
>LRMT01000228.1 GCA_001725945.1 Cupriavidus sp. UYMMa02A
CGACGTACTTCGACGCCGCGGCGCCGCGAGCCGGCTGAAGCCGCCCGCCATGACCTGCCAGCCGCCATTGCCGTCCGCCACGGCAAACACGCGCAGCATGGCCGCGCGCGAGCCGATACGGTCCCCTTCCCAGCAAGGCGTGTGCGACAGCGGCAGCGGCGGCTGCAGCGTGTAGCGATCGGGCATGCGGGCAATGCGCTCGCGCCATCCGTCGAGTGCCTGCAGGCCCAATTCCATGCCGAGCGCAGGCTCATCGGACAGATCGGCGCGGCGCGGATAGGTGGGCATGACGAAGGCTTCGGGCAGCATGGCAAGGGCCTGCTCACGCGCGGCGTCCTCGCCACACCACCAGCTCGGCACGGCGGGCAGGAGCAGCGGTTCGCCGAGCAGCGCCTCGGCAATGCCGGGCAGGAAGCCGTGGATGGCCGGGGACTCGAGAAAGCCCGAGCCAGGCACGTTGGACACCATCACATTGCCCGCGCGCATTGCCTCGAGCAGGCCGGGTACCCCGAGCGTGGAGTCGTGACGCAGTTCGAGCGGATCGCAATAGACGTCGTCCAGGCGCCGCAGCACCACGTCCACGCGCTCCAGCCCGCCGAAGGTCTGAGATAGACCACGTCGTTGCGCACGGTCAGGTCCTTGCCCTCGACCAGTGTGATGCCGAGGTAGCGGGCCAGGAAGGTGTGCTCGAAATAGGTTTCGTTGTAAGGGCCGGGGGTAAGCAGCACGATGTGGTGGCCGGCGCCGGCGGCCGGGCCTTCCCGCCCGCTGCGACCCGCGGTTGCGGCGCCAGCGGTGCGTGCGCGAGTGTCGACACGAGCTGTGCGAACGCCGGTGGCAGCCGGCGCACATGCAGCCCGCGGAACGCATCGGTGAACAGGCCGGAGATGATCAGCCGGTTCTCCAGCGCATAGCCCATGCCGGAAGGCGTGTCGGTGCGATGCGCCATGACGGTCCAGCCGGTTTCGGTGTGCACAAGGTCGATCGCGACAATCTGCAGGAAGCTGCCGCCCGGCGGCCGGTAGCCGCGCAGCGGATGCAGGTAGCCCGGATGCCCGTACACCAGCCCTGGCGGCAGCAGCGCGCGCGCAAGCAACGTCTGTTCGCCGTAGATGTCGGCCAGGATCGCATTGGCCAGCGTCGCGCGCTGCGCCGCGCCACGCTCGATGAGTTGCCAGTCCTGCTCCGTGACCAGGAACGGAAACAGCTCCAGCGGCCAGGCGCGCGCCGCGCCCTGGTCGGCGTAGACGTTGTACGTCACGCCGTTGTCGCGAATCTGCCGTGCCATGTCCGCTGTGCGCGGTCCCAGCGTTTCGGCGTTCGGCTCACCTATGACAGCGAAGAAGCGTGCCCACGGTTCGCGCAGCGTGCCATCGGGCAGGCGCAGTTCATCGAGGTGCCCCGCGGGAACGGGCTGGGCAAGGCCAGCGGCCGTGGCGATTGCCGCCGCGGCCTGCGGGGCATCGGGATCGTCAGGCGACCGCAACGGCGGTTGAGGTTGGGGCTGGGCCAAGAGCTGGTCTCCGGTTGGCGGCTGGCCGGTCCCCGGCGCAGGGCAAGTACGTGACGTGATTCAGCGCGACATGGATGGCCACGGCACCCTTCCGCCGCCGCTCACATCGAGCCGCCGGCCTTCGCGCGCACCGACTCCTCCAGCAGCGAGCGCAGCTTGGCGAGCGCGCCCGGATCGCCGTGTGCCGCTGAACGCGCATACCAGATCTTGGCCTGTTCAATGTCCTTGTCCACCACGCCGGGCTCGCCACGCTCATAGTAACTGCCGACGATGTACTGTGCGCCGCCGTCCCCCGCGCTGGCCGCGCGGCTGTACCACGCGAAGGCCTTGGCATAGTCGCGCGGCACGCCGCGGCCCGTGAAGTAGTTGGTGGCCAGCGCCACCTGCGCCTGGACGTGGCCGCCCTGGGCGGCGCGTTCATACCAGCGGTTGGCTTCTTCGAGCGAACGCGGCACCAGCTCCCCGCGCTCATACAGGTCGCCGAACGTGAACTGCGCATGCGTCATCTGGTTGTCGGCAGCCTTGCGCAGCCATACCAGCGCCTCCTGCGGCCTGGCGGGCGTACCCTCGCCACGCAGCAGCATCATGGCGTAGTTGAACTGCGCCAGGCGGTTGCCTTCGCGCGCGGCGGCGGCAAAGCCGCGCAGTGCGGTATCGAACGCACCGGCTTCGTAGGCAGCCAGCGCGTCGCGGGTCTGCGCCTGCGCCGGCTGGGCGGGAGCAGGCGCGGACGCGCGGGGGTGACAGGGCAAATTGCCAGCACCAGCGCCACGATGGCAATGGCCAACAGCGGGCGGCAAGCCAGGCCGGCTGCCGCGGCGGGCCAGAGCGGGGGGCGGGCTAGTGGCATGGCGAACTCCGGGATGCGCTGCGCCTTCTTGATCCCAGTGTAGGAGGCAGCGATGCAGCCCGATAGCGGATGCCTGCGGTCAAATTATTCTCACGAATAATCAAAGATCAAAAAATATCCAATCATTCATTCTTCATACTGATGATTGACAGCACTCAGATCCATCCGGCCCGATGCAGACGCCGCCACAACGCGCCGCAGCACCGCTGTCACGCCGATCACCAGCGGGTACGCGTAATGGAATTTCAGCTCCGGCATGAACGAGAAATTCATGCCGTAGAGACTGAACACCACGGTCGGAATCGCCAGGATGCGCCCCATCCGGCCAGGCGTTTGACCACCTCGTTCTGCCCGACGGTGACCAGGGCAAGGTTGACCTGCACCGCCGTCGTCAGCATTTCGCGCACGACGTCCAGCGTGCGCACGAGCCGGCTGGCGTGGTCCTCGATATCGCGGAAATACGCACGGAGTTCCTTGGGCACGAGATCTTCGTGCAGGCGGATAAGCTGGCTGCACATGTCTTCGACCGGATTCACCGAATTGCGCAGGCGCAGCACCTGCCGCTTGATCCGGTACAGCCTTTCGATCGCGGCGCGGTCGAATTCGTCGCGGAAGATGTCCTGCTCGAGCTCGGCGAAGGTGTCCTCAAGGCGCGTGACGATGGGCATATAGTGGTCCACCACGAAATCCATCAGCGCATAGAGCACATAGCCGGGTCCATTGGCCAGCCCGTTCGGATCGTGTTCGCAGCGCTCGCGCACCGGCGCATAGGTGCTGCTCGCGCCATGCCGCACCGACACGACATAGTTCGGCCCCACGAAGAGATGAGTTTCCCCGACCACGACCTCGTCCTCGACCAACTGGGCGGTATTGAGCACGATGAAGACCGAATCGCCGTACGCCTCGAGCTTCGGCCGCTGGTGGGCATCGAGTGCGTCCTCCACGGCCAGGTCATGCAGGCCGAACGACTGCTGCACCTGGCGCAGCAGGGTAAGGTCCGGCTCATGCAGGCCCAGCCACACGAAGGTGCCCGGCACGCTCAGCGCTTGAGGAATCTCCTCGATGCCGACGGTTCCAATCCGCTTGCCTGCCCGGTAGGCCACACAATTGACGATCGCGCCCATGACAGCTCCGTTCCGCACATGGCGCAATCGTAACAAGGTGTCGCTCCATGCGTACCGATGCAACCGTTCCGCTGCCGCGAGCGCCACATCCACGCGCCGGATGGATTGCACGCAGCACCTCGGGACAACCAGGGGACAAAGTCGTCCTATTTGTTACAGTTCGCACCGAAGACGCAGTTAGAATGTGGCATTTCCACGGTCAACCGGCTATGTCACAGAAGAAATCGCCACGCTTCGAGCTGCGCAGTGGCAATGTAGACGCCCTCCTTCTCGCCCTCCAGACCGCCGACATGGCTGCCCTGCGGGACGACCTGCTCTCCCGGTTCGAAGCCACTCCCGATTTCTTGAGCTGCGCCCACTTGCGCGCCGCCACGGCGACTTCGGCAAGGTGGGTGCGCGTGGTGCCGTACTCGTGCATGTGCCTGGCTGCGGCCAGCGCATAGCTCGTCACAGGGTTGAACGGCTTGTACG
>LRMT01000229.1 GCA_001725945.1 Cupriavidus sp. UYMMa02A
CGCGCGGCGCGCGCCAGCGGCGGGCACCGCGCCGCGTGCCGACGGCCTGGGCCGAAACTCCGTTCGAGGCCGTATCGGGGTTGCTGGCCCGCATGCCGTTCTCATCGCAGCAGCGCGCGCTTACCGTCGGCGTGGTGGTGTCGCTGGTCGTGCTGCTCGGCTCGGTGTACATGGACAACCGCATCGCCAACAACGCCGCGGCGCAGATCGAAATCTCCGGTGACATGCTGATGCCTCGCAGCGCCTGGGCAAGGCCGCGCCGGTGGCGCTGCTCGGCAATATGCAGGCCTTCACGCAGCTGCGCCAGTCCAAGGAAGCGTTGGCGGAAGACTTGCAGGCCCTGCAGGCAGGCAGTGACGACAAGCATGTGCGCGCGACCACGGGAGCGGCGCAGCCGCTGCTGGAAACCGCGATCAGCTCGTGGAAGCGCAGCGAGAAGAGCGCCGCCGACGTGCTAGCGCAGCAGGCGGTGCTGACCACGATCGGCCAGACGCTGCAGGTCTTCAACGCCTCCAACCCCGAACTGCTCGAAGCCGCTGAACAGGTGGCCGCGCTCAAGCTGCAGTCCGGTGCCAACGCGCGCGAGGTGGCCGCCTCGGCCCAGCTTGTGATGCTGACGCAGCGCCTGGGCAAGAACCTGAACGAGTTCCTGTCGGGCGAGGGCGTGAACCCCGAAACCGCGTTCCTGCTCGGCAAGGACACCAACACGTTCCGCGAGACGCTGGACGGCCTGCTCAACGGCAGCGAGGCGCTGCGGCTGAATGCCGCCACCGACGCCGAAACGCGCGGCTACCTGCAGCAGCTTTCGCAGCGCTTCGACGCGGTGCAGAAGACCACCCATACGATTCTGCAGAACATGCCCGGCCTGATTGCCGCCAAGCGCGCGCAGCAGCAGATCTTCAACGACAACGAAAGCCTGCGTGGCGAGCTGTCCGCGCTGCAGAAGGCCTACGCCGAGGCGGCGCGCTTCCGTCCCGTGACGCTCGGCGCGATGCTGGTCTCGGCGCTGGGCACGCTGCTCTGCCTGGCCGGCCTGGCGGCGCTGTACCTGCGCGATTCGCGCCTGCGCGCGGTCGAAGCCGAAGCGCGTGAACGGGAAGCCGAAGCACGCCGCCTCGAGGAAAAGCGCAACAACGACACCACGCAGAAAGCCATTCTGCAACTGATGAACGAGCTGCAGGATATCGCCGACGCGACCTGACGCGCCAGGCCACCGTGACCGAGGACATCACCGGCGCCATTGCCGACTCGGTGAACTACACGGTGGAAGAACTGCGCGAACTGGTGGGCCGCGTGCAACAGACGGCTGGAGAGGTGACGCTGGCCTCGGGCCAGGTGCAGGCTACCTCCAACGAGCTCACCACGACGACCGAAGAACAGTCGCGCCAGATTCGTCAGACCGGTGAATCGGTGGTGGACATGGCCGACCGCTTCTCGCAGGTGTCGCGTGGCGCAGCCGAGTCGGCCAACGTGGCGCGTGCCTCGCTGACCGCCGCCGAGCAAGGCCAGCAGGCGGTGCAAAATGCGATCGCGGGCATGAACGACATCCGCGAGCAGATCCAGGAAACGTCCAAGCGGATCAAGCGCCTGGGCGAGTCGTCGCAGGAGATCGGTGAAATCGTCGAGCTGATCTCGGACATTACCGAGCAGACCAACGTGCTGGCGCTCAATGCCGCCATCCAGGCGGCGTCGGCCGGCGAAGCCGGGCGCGGCTTCACGGTTGTGGCCGAGGAAGTGCAGCGCCTGGCCGAACGCTCCGGCGAGGCAACCAAGCAGATCGGCGCGCTGATCCGCACCATCCAGACCGACACGCAGGATGCCGTGCACGCGATGGAGCGCAGCACGCAGGGTGTGGTGGAAGGGGCGCGCCTGTCGGACAATGCCGGCGCCGCGCTGCAGGAGATCGGCCGCGTGTCGCGCCAGCTTGCCGAACTGATCGAGCAGATTTCCCGCTCCACATCGCACGAGGCCGAGCTGGCCGGCGGCGTGGCCCGCCACATCGAGCGGATTCTGCAGGTGACCGAGCGGACCACCGCCGGTACGCGCCAGACCGCGACTTCGGTGCGCGAGCTCACGCAACTGACCGAAGAGCTGCGCAATTCCGTATCGCGGTTCAAGATCGCCTGACCATGACGACGCCCCGGGCTTCCTGCCCGCATGCCGGTATCGGCCATGCGGGCCGCAAGGCGGCCCCGCAGCGATTGACGATCCTGCGCCCGCCGCTGCGCCGGGACTGCCCTGACCCGCGCGCAAAGGCGCAATGGAAGCGTGATGTCTTTGAATTCTCCCTTTCCGCGTGATCCCGCCGAGCTGCCGATGGCGGACGCGCCCGAACCGGATGCGTCGGCCGCCTCCGCTTCCGCCTCGCGCGACCTGTCCGTGCTGGCATGGGTGGCGCCGAGCCTGCGCGCGGCGCTGGACGACGCCGCGACCGAGCTGTCCCACTACGTCGACGAGGTCCAGCAGGCGCCCGAGGCACTGGGCGCACGCGATACCACGTCGCTGCGCCTGGCCGGGCAGCAGCTGCACCAGGCCGCGGGCGCGGTCCATATCGTGGGCCTGCGCGGGGTCGATCCGTATTGCCAGGCTTTGCGCCGCCTGATCGAAGGGCTCGACGGCGGCGGTGTTGCCGCCAATGCCGGCACGCTCGCGCTGTTCCGCTCCGGCGTGCAGGCGCTGGTGGAATACGTGGACGACCTGATGGCGGGCGACGGCGAGGACCCGCTGCGGCTGTTCCGCCCATATGCCGAGATACTGAACTTGCTCGGCGATGAGCGCGTGCATCCGGCCGACCTGTGGCTCGATGAGCTGCAGATGCTGCCGGGCATCCTGCTGCCGACCCGCAACGCATCGGTCGTCACGCGCGCGCGCCAGCGCTACGAAGCGGCGCTGCTCAAGGCGCTGCGCCTGCCTGTGCCATGCGCCGAATCCGCACGGCTGCGCGAGGCCTACCTGCCGCTGCAAGTGGCGCTGGACGAAGTCCAAGCGAGCGAGCAGGATGCGCGCCGCGCCACCGACCACCCCGACCGCGGCGTCTGGCATGTGCTGTCTCTCGCGTTCCGCGCGCTGGCCCATGGCCTGATGCCGTCCGACCTGCTCGCCAAGCGCTTTGCCGGACGCGCGCACCTGCTGCTGCGTCAATACCAGCAGGGCCAGGTGCGCGTGCCGCAGTCGCTGCTCAACGACGCCATCTTCCTGCTGGTGTGCACGGCGCAGGAAAGTGGCGAGCCGCCGCTGCACGGCGTGGACGACGCGGCTGTCCAGTCGCTGCGCGCCGATATCGCGCGCACCCTGCAGGCCTTTCGCCTTGACCGCGCGCATGCCGCGCGGGGCGCCGATTACCGCCTGCGTTACTACGGCTGGCTGGATCCGATCGATACCCGCAACCTGCAGCAGGCCGCGGCAGGGCTGGAGCGCGCCGCCGAAGGCGATCCGGCGGGCTGGGAGATCGCGCTGGCGGCACTTGCCGAGCCGCGCAGCCGCTCGCGCAGCCCGCGCTGCAGCTGTGCCTGTCGCAGGCGGCGCTCCGCCCGGGCGCGGCATACGACCGCAACGAGGCGCTCGGTGCCAACGGCATCGCGCTGTTCCTGTCGCGTGCGCTGGCCTTGCCGTGGCGTGTCCACGGC
>LRMT01000230.1 GCA_001725945.1 Cupriavidus sp. UYMMa02A
CGGCCAGATGCATCAGGCCGCCGGCCACGCCCGAGTGCCCGAAGGCCAGCAAGCCGCCGTGCGTATTGAGCGCGAGCGCGCCGTCGCGTCCGAAGTCGCCCGCGCGCAGCCGCGCATGCGCCTGCCCGCGTCCGGCCAGCCCGAGTTCTTCGAGCAGCATGACCAGCGTGATCGTGAACGAGTCGTAGATCGCCAGGTAATCGATGCCGTCCACGCCGCCGCCTGCTTCCGCAAACGCACGTCGCGCGGCGTCGGCGGCGCCGGTCTGCATGACGTCATCGATCGCGCTCAGGTGCTGGTGCCGGTGCGCCTGGCCCGCGCCGGCGATGCGCACCGGCGTGCCGGGGCCGGGCTCGGCGGACACGACCACGGCGACCGCGCCATCGGAGATCGGACAGCAATCCGACAACCGGAGCGGCGTGGCAATGGCGCGCGATGTGCGCGCATCCTCCAGCGACAGCGGCTCGCGCAGGTGCGCATCCGGATGGCTCGCGGCGTGCTCGCGCATCAGCACGGCAAAGCCCGACAACGCATCGGCATCCATGCCCGCTTCATGCAGATAGCGCGAGGCCAGCAGCGCGTAGTAGGCCGGCACCGAAGCGCCGTTGGGCACCTCGGCATGCGGCTCACCAACCTGGGCCAGGGTCTGGATCGACTGGTCGCGGCTCTGGCCGCTGAGGCGGTTCTCGCCGGCTACCACCAGCACGTGGCGGCAACGGCCAGCGCGCACCAGCTCATGCGCGAGCATCGCCATCACGCCGCCGGTAGCGCCGCCCGCGGCCACGCCATGCGCATAGGCCGGCGTGAGCGAGGCGTACTCGCAGAAGCGGTCGGCCAGCATCAGGTGCGGCAGCGTGGTGGCATAGCCGCACAGCACGCCGTCGAGGTCGGCGCGTGCCAGGCCGCTTTCGGCCAGCGCGGCATCGGCGGCCCGCGCCATCAGCGTCAGCGGCGTGCTGCCATCCAGGCGGCCGAAACGTGTGTTGCCTGTGCCGCGTACGTAGCTCGTGCTCGCCATATCAATGCTTGAGCAGCGGGCACTGCGACTTCGACACGGGCATGAAGGCCTGGTCGCCAGGGACCGTCGCCAGCAACTTGTAGTAGTCCCACGGATACTTCGACTCGGCCGGGCTCTTCACCTCGAACAGGTACATGTCATGGATCATGCGGCCATCTTCGCGGATGCGGCCGTTCTTCGCGAAGAAGTCATTGATCGGCATGGACTTCATCTTCTTCATGACCGCTGCGGTTTCGTCGGTGCCCGCGGCCTGCACGGCCTTGAGGTAGTGCATGACCGACGAATAGGCGCCCGCCTGGCTCATGTTCGGCATCTTCTTCACCTTTTCGAAGTAGCGCCGCGACCAGGCCCGCGTGGCGTCGTTCATGTCCCAGTAGAACGCCTCGGTCAGCACCAGACCGCTCGCCGTCTTCAGGCCGATCGCGTGGATATCGTTGATGTAAAGCAGCAGGCCGGCCATGCGCTGCGTGCCGTTGCGGGTCAGGCCGAATTCCGACGCGGCCTTGATCGCGTTGACAGTGTCGCCACCGGCATTGGCCAGGCCTACCACCTGTGCCTTGCTGGCTTGTGCCTGCAGCAGGTAGGAGGCAAAATCGCTCGCGCCGATCGGGTGGCGCGCGGCGCCAAGCACCTTGCCGCCGGTCTCGTTGATTACCGCGGCGGCCGAGTCCTGCAGCGTGTGCCCGAAGGCGTAGTCCGCGGTCAGGAAGAACCAGGTCTTGCCGCCACGCTGCACCATGCGCGCGCGGTGGTGTTGGCGAGCGCATAGGTGTCGTACGCGTAATGCACCGACACCGGCGTGCACAGGTCGTTGGTGATGCGCTCGCTGCCCGGGCCGGAGAACACCACGATGCGGTTTTTCTGCTTGGCCACGTCCAGCACGGCCAGCGCCGGCGCGGAAGCCGCTACGTCGAGGATGGCATCGACGTGTCCCGTGTCAAACCATTCGCGGGCCTTGCTCGCGGCGATGTCCGCCTTGTTCTGGTGATCGACCACCACGAGCTCGATCTTCTTGCCGAGCACCTTGCCGCCGAAATCGTCGATGGCCATTTGCGCGGCGGTGGCGCTGCCGCGGCCGGTGACATCGGCGTACAGGCCGCTCATGTCGAGCAGCATGCCGATTTTGACCATGTCGTCAGAGATGGCAGCCGCTGGCTGGGCGTGCGCGGCGCGCAGGCAAGCGCGGCGGCCAGGGCGAGCGTGCCGGCGGCCTGGCGGAACATCGAATGGCGTAGCTTCATGTCGTCTCCGTGGCGTGTTGTGTGCTGTCGTGAGGTGTAGTCAGACCGTGGCGATTGGCGTCACCGGCGAGCCCACCGCGCCCGGCAGGCGCAGCGGCGGCGCGGTGAGCTGGAAGCGGGTGCGGCCATTGGCGCGCAGCCAGTCGGCCAGCTCGCGCAGGTACCACAACTCGCCCAGCGGCAGGCCCAGCTTGAACAGGCAATGGTGGTGCAGCGGCAGCAGCGGATGATGCTTGTCGCCATCGGGCGCGGGGCGGGCCGGGTAACGCTCGACGGCGTAGTTGTCGGCGACCAGCGCGGCAATGCCGGCATCGGTGATCCATTGCAGCAGCTTGTCGTCGCGCCCGTCGAGCGCGCAGCAACTATGGTGCAGTACCGCTTCGTCGGGCTCGCGCTGCATCGACAGCACCACTTCGGCAAAGCCCGTGCGCAGCAGCAGCATGTCGCCGGGCTCGACCTCAGCCTTGGTAGCGTCCATGGCACGCATCAGGTCGTCATAGCCGACGTTGCGAAAGTCCATGCCGAACGTGTGCGCCAGGTCCACCAGCACGCCGCGGCCCTGCATGCCGCTGACCGCGAAATTCTCGATGCCCAGCGCCTGCGCGGCGCTGTGGTCGTGGCCGTGGCCGCAAAGGTGGGCCGCGAAATGGTCGTCCTCGGCATAGTCGATGGGGCCGACGATATGTTCGTTCGCGCGATAGCCGTTGTAGTAGACGCGCTCGGGCCTGCCGTCGCCGTCGGCGTCGAACAGCGCACCCACGTGCGCGAGCGAGTCCCACTGCGTGCTGTACTGCAGGCACATCAGCACCTGGTCGTCGCTGATGACATCGGTGGCGGCCGGATCGACCTTGGCCAGGGGGAAGTTCACGTACGGGATATCGTCGCGGAACGTCGGGCGCAGCACCGGCGGATGACGGCGCGGGTTGAGCTTGTTGCCGCCGGGGTAGTCGAGCGGCAGCGACAGGCAGAAGCTGAGGCCTGCCTGTACCTCGCGCGCGCCTTTCACGACCTGCTCGGGTCCGATCAGGTTGATGCGGCCGAGCTGGTCATCGGGCCCGAAATCGCCCCAGTTGGAACCTTGCGGACGTTGCTTCCAGCGCATGTCATGCCTCCTCTCGGGTGCGTGGCCGGGCGGCCGGCGTTCTTGTTCTATAGTGCGGATGCGCCCGTGCGGGGGTGCCAGTTCTGGCAGATGGCTTCGGCCTCGCGCCGCAGCGCACGCGCCATGGCGGCTTCGCGGTCGGTGATGCGCTCATTGAGCGCGGCGATGCTGATCGCGCCGAGCGGGTAGCCGTCAGGGCCGGGCAGCGCGATGGCAATGCCGCCCATGCGTTCGACCACCACGTCCAGCAGCACCGCGTAGCCGCGCTCGCGCGTGGCTTTCACGTGGCCGAGCATCATGGACTTGCTGAAGCGCGGATAGCGGCGCATGGCCGGCGCGATGCCGTCGAGCACCGCCTCCACCTCCGTGTCCGGGAGCGCCGCCAGCAGCGCCAGGCTGCCCGCGCCAATGCCCAGCGGCCGTCGGCTGCCGATGTCCAGGTAGTTGGCGCGGATCGGAAAGGTGCCCAGGCGCAATTCGATGCAGACCGACTCGCAGCCGCTTGGCACGGAAAGGATCGCGCTGTCCTGGAACGCATTGGCCAGCCGGATCAGCGCGGGCCGGACCAGCGGGCGCAGGTCGGTGCGCTGCACCGTGGTGGCATGCAGGGTCAGCCATTCGGGGCCGGGCGAGTACGCCTTGGTGGCCGGGTCACGTTGCACCATGCCTTCTGCCACCAGCGTTTCCAGCAGGCGCAGCGCCGACGCTTGTCGACCCGGCTGCATTCGCGAGATCGGTCAGGCGGCTGTTACGGGCATCGGTCAGCGCGCGCAGCAGGCGGCAAGCCTTCTGCAGCGAGGTGCTGGGAGTGGTCACGCCGGTTGTCTCCTTGTCAGGTTTTCGTTGCGTGAAACCTGTAGGAGCGTTTATAGGCCAACATGCAAGGCTCGTCATCCTGCGGTGCGGAAAAGTTTCGCGGGATGAAACTTCTGAGAGGCGCTATGACCGAATGCGTTGATGCCGTGCTTTGCTCCCCTCTCCCGCTCGCGGGAGAGGGGTTGGGGGGAGAGGGCAGGGCGCGTGGCAAGCATCGTGACGCCTCACTCCGTGGGGGACTCCTGGCCCTCCTCCCCCGCCCCTCCTC
>LRMT01000231.1 GCA_001725945.1 Cupriavidus sp. UYMMa02A
TTGAATGAGCGGGTAATCGCGGCGCGCAAGCACTGAGGTGCGACCGCGCGGAGGAGCTCGATCGGCGCAAGCTGACCAGCCATCCACAGAAGTTCGCGATTGCGAGGCGGCGCGGCATGTCCACCTTTGGACGAAGTCCACGCCTGGATGAGCGCTACCGGGCGGCGGGCATTCGAGAATGCGGTTCGCGACTTTGGGTCGCGCCCGCGGCCGAAGAGCGAGTGGAGGGGGGATGGACTACATCAATCCTCTCCTGAAGCTGCCCGCCGCACACGACCTGATGGCATTGCCGCCCGGCAGCGCCTGGCTGTGGCCAAGAGCTCCGCTTCCTTCCAGAAATGACTGACCGCGCGCTGACGAGGCGATATGAGGGGCTGCTGGCCGCGGCTCCGCAACCGACGGCAGAGGCAGCATGAAACTGGCTGAAGCACGTGAGCATCCCGGATGACAACCAACGGTGGCGGAATGCCTCACAAGGAAGCCCCTGCACAGCGCCGCGGCCATGAGGATGGAAATGTCTGACGGATACGTAAAGAGCGCCACGATTTCCGACTGCGGCACGTACCGCTACCACCTGGCGCGCGAGTGGAGCACCGGCAAACCCATTCTGTTCGTGATGCTCAACCCGAGCACGGCGGACGCTGGCGAGGACGATCCGACCATTCGAAAGTGTCTGGGGTTTGCCACTCGCAACGCTGCGGCTTCATCCAGGTGGTCAACCTGTTTGCCTACCGCGCCACCTACCCGCGCGACCTGAAGCGCGCCGGCTACCCGGTAGGCCCGAAGAACCTTGCCACCATCCGTCGCGCCGCTCTGGACGTAACTGCAAGAGGTGGGCCTGGTGTCTGCGCCTGGGGCAGCACTGGGCGTGGCCTTGCCACGGTAGCCATCGTAAAGGCGCTACTGCGCGACGTCGGCGTGAAGCTGCATGCGTTGGACTTGCTCGCGGACGGCACGCCGGGACACCCGTTGCCGCTGGCCTATACATGCCAACTGCTGGAGCTGCCCAATGGTTGAATCAACAGGAACCGTCGGTCGTCTGGTCTGCTGCGGCCGTGATAAAGCGGCCCATTGTCGCGCAGTGGTGATCGGTGCTTGACGGCCTACTTGCCGCCGCGCTTGCCGCCAATGCCGACTTTGCCGCGCCCGACCTTGCGATGCGGCACGGAGGGGCGCAGTCTCTTTCTGGAGCTAGCCGTCAACGTGACATGCTCCGCAGGGTCTGGTCGTCCGAGGCAGTTCTGCCTGGTAGGCGGCATGGCCCCGATCTATGCGCTTGATAGCTGACATGACTGGCACTTCCTCAGAGGATTCTAGTCCGTAAAGGCTGCGGCGATTACGAACGTAGTTTGGCTCTTATTCGCCCGTAACCGGTAACGGCAAGGCGCAGCACATGGACGCGGACACCGCAAGGTACACCGTATGGACATGCAGGACTGAACGTACATCTCCCCCAACAGGACGTTGCTGGCCGAAAGTGTCCGATGAAGGGCAAGCGGCGGGTTGATGGCGCTCGTCAGCCTGTCGACGTCCCTGCTCGGCCCCGACCGCCGGCCAAGCAAACGTGTTCCGAGTCGGAACACAATGTATCGTGGGCGCGCGCCCTGAAGTACGAAGCCGGACCGTGGGCTCATGCCTTGCGATATCATTTGCAATCTTGTCCTTGATGCGCCAACTAGGCAGCGCTGCTGCCGATGCATTCCAAGTCAGCCCCACCATGGAGGGATGCTGCTAGCCTGCGCTAGGGCTTAGCATCGCTATACAACAATTTGTGCAGGATGATGCTCGGGCTGGTGTTCCTTTTCGCCATTGCCATCGTTTTCCTGTCGGTACTTAAGTCGGCAGGTGCAGGCGGGAGTTCCTCCAAGAGCTTTCGCTTTGCTCGCAGATCTCCGTTCTTTCGACAGGATGAGATACAGCTCTACGAACGGCTGACGGCCGCGCTCAAGGACACCCACGTCTTTCCCCAAGTCGCAATGTCCGCGTTTGTACAGCACAAGGGTAAATCACATGCCGGCCGGAAAACTGTTTGCTCAGAAATATGTCGACTACCTCGTTTGTGAGCGCAAGACGATGCGACCGCTCTATGTCATTGAGCTTGACGGTGCATCGCACGGTAGCAAGAGCACAGAAGCGCGATAGGCAAAAAAACGACGTTCTTGCCTCGGCCGGCATTCCGGTCATGAAGGACGTCGATCTGAGGACGATCTTCAGCGACTACATCAGTGTTGCCTCGCCACAGCCGACGCAAGGAATTGGCCCGTCAGCCACCAATGCGGGTCCCTTAGTCTATAGTTGAACTCTGCTGAGATATCTAATGATCGCGGTGTTCGCCATGGCGACGAATGCCGCGGCCCAGACCATCTATCAATGTCGGAGCGCCGCAGGTCATGTCATGTTGCAGGATGCCCCGTCTCTGAGCGTGCTCACCCACAGTTCTGTACAGATTCAGCAGGCAGCAGAGGCTCGTACAGCGAGCCGGTGCACAAATATCCAAGTATCGGTGTGAGTAACACTCCTGGGCGCTACCGCAAGATGCTCAACAGGCATCCTTCGGGTGCTCTCGCTCCGCGGTAGTCGACGACCGGGGTTCGATAAGCGCCAGCCGCGATGTCATCGCGCTGTTTGACCGCCAATTTACTGTGCGTCCCGCAACGCTTTCTCCCATGTAGGGGGCATCCTCGGCAAGTTCGCGAAGCAATCAAGATTCGCCAGTTGTCGGCCACTTGCCATATCGACTAGCACGCACCCCATGTTGAAGTGCAACGATCCAGTCTGATAGGCGACCTGGTTTCCGTTTTCCAAAAAATCCATTTCCCCACCAATGGATTTCCTTGAATTCGACGGATAACGTGCTCCCACTGCGCGATAGCCAAGGTGGTGGGGTAGCCCTGACCGTCCGGAGACGGATAGATCACTGTCCAACCTTCAAGACCATTCGGCCCCGCCCGATGCGCTGATTCGCTGGGCTCGTCTGCCTGCGACGGCTGATGAGCCAATACAGCGCCTGATAGCAGGAGCATGCCGATCATAGCCAGCATGATTGATGAGAGCGGTTTGGGGTAGCTCAGTCTAGCGGATGTTCAGTCGCGGGACTCAACAAGAGGGATACCGGAACGACCGCTCCTGGCCAATTCGGAAGTTCGTCACCCAACTACGATCGCTCCTCCCGACTGGGCCCCAAACTTCCGTAGACGACCCTAAACAGCCTGTTGCACCCAGCTTGCCAGTGTCCCTTGACGACCACATATGAGGCACTGGAACATCCCGGTTGACTCGACACTCTGTAACTGGATCGGCTACAAAACGGAAAGCGATACGTGAGGGAGATTTTTCGGCGCCTGTCGACAGCCTTCCTTCTCCCGAAAGTGCGTTGTGA
>LRMT01000232.1 GCA_001725945.1 Cupriavidus sp. UYMMa02A
ACAGTAGTCCAGGAGCCATTTACATGATCATTGATAGTCACGCCCATGTGGTAATGACCGACCAACTCTACCGGTATATGAGTGAGTTGGTGGCTAGCCGAGCGAACCCAGCTGCTCCCTTTACAGGCGTGGCGGAGGAAGCCTTGTACGAAGTTACTGGCCGACTTATTTCGATGATGGATGCCGTGGGAACTGATGTCCAGTTTCTGTCGCCACGGCCCTACATGATGCTGCACTCCATTAAACCGGCGCGTGTGTCGGAATTGTGGACGAGGGCAGTGAACGATTCTATTCACGCACAGTGTCAATTGCACCCGGAGCGATTCCGGGGCGTGGCGGGTCTTCCGCAATTTCGTGGCGAAAGTCCCGCTAACTGTCTTGGCGAACTGACGCGTTGCATTAAGGAACTTGGATTCGTCGGGTGCCTGCTCAATCCGGATCCCACCGAAGGGGAGGAAGCTGCTCCGCCTGGGCTGGGCGACCCGTTCTGGTATCCGCTCTATGAGAAATTGGTTGAACTGGATGTTCCCGCACTCATCCACTCTGCGTCTTGCTGCAACGCGCGCGAGTCATACACGTTGAAGTTTATCAACGAAGAGAGCATTTCGATCATCTCGCTGCTTGAGAGTCAGGTGTTCGAGCACTTCCCCACGCTCAAGATTGTGGTGGCTCACGGGGGAGGAGCCATTCCCTATCAGATGGGACGCTTCCGCGCTTGGGCAGAACGGCGCGGCGGTGAGACTTTCGACGAGAAAGTGCGCAAGCTCTACTACGACACCTGTAATTACTCTCAAGAGGCGCTTGATTTCCAGTTCCGAGTTCTGGGTGTCGACAACTGTCTGTTTGGCACGGAAAGACCTGGGACTGGGACGGTCGCTTGCCGTCACACGGGAAGGGACTTCGACGATCTGAAACCTGCAATCGAGGGCATCTCCTGGCTGACCGCGGAGGATAAGTACAAGATCTTCGAAGGGAACGCCCGCAAGGTGTTCACTCGTGCATTCCAATAGAGAGAGCACAGACACGTAGCCAAGTTGTCTTTGGAAAAAAATAGATTGTGAACAAGGATGGAGATGTTTCATGTTGTCCAAGACTGACAATGAACTGATGTGTCGGGTGGAGAAGGACCAGCCGATGGGTGTGGCCCTGCGCCAATTCTGGATGCCTGCTTGTTTGCTCGACGAAATCCCCGACCCGGGCGATGGCCCCGTGCGCGTACGCCTCGCTGGTGAGCGGCTCGTGGCATGGCGCAATGCTGAGGGTCGCGTAAGCCTGATGGCGGAGGCGTGTCCGCATCGCGGCGCGTCGCTAATGCTGGCACGGGATGAAGGGGACGGTCTGCGCTGTGTCTATCACGGCTGGAAGATCCAGCACGGTGGACAGGTCTGTGAGATGCCCGGGGAGCCGAAGGAAAGTCGCATGTGTGGCCGCGTCAAAAACACCAGCTATCCATGTGTCGAATCCGGAGGATTGCTATGGGCCTACTTGGGGTCCGGTGAGCCCCCTGCGCTTCCACACTTTCCGTGGATGGATCTTCCGGCGGCGCACTATATTGTTCGGAAAACGATCTATAACGTCAATTTTGTGCAATCACTCGAAGGTTCGATTGATTCGGCACATAGCGACTTTCTCCACAGCGCCGAGACGAGCGCATCGGGCGACTATGATCAGGATAAGGTTCATAGTGACGGAAGTCGCTCGCGGCCGTCGACGGATACGTCGCCCGAGATCGATGTACGAGAAACAGATTTTGGTTTCATTTATGGTGCGATTCGCAAGGCTGTCGCTGATCCGGAGAATCTATGCTACGTGCGCGCGACAGCGTTCGCGCTGCCTTTCTACAGCATGATTCCACCCGTATATATGCAGGCTTCGGTGCCTCTCGACTCCGAAAACACTGCAATGTACTTGGTTTGGTATAACTCAGAGCGCCCGCTTTCGGCTGATGAGATCAAAGGCCACGAGACTTTTCTGGGCTTGCGCATGGGAGAAGATCTCTTGTCGGACTATCGTCGGCCGGGCCGTGACACCAACCGTTGGCTTCAGGACCGTGAGGGAATGAAGCAGGGCAAGACCTATACGGGTCTTTATGGTACGACCATGCAAGACATTGCGGTCCAAGAGTCTATGGGTCCGATCCAGGATCGCACGATTGAGCATCTTGGCATGACAGACAAGGCCATTGTCCATATGCGCCGACTGCTGTTGAACTTCGCACGCGACGTTCGGGATGGAAAGGAACTTCGAATTGCAGCCCTCGATGCCGACTATAGGAACGTGCAGAGCGCGGCAGCGATCATCCCACGTGGCGAGGACTGGTGGAAGAAGCTCTATGGAGATCAAGCAGCATCGGTCTCAAGGAAGGCTGGCTGATGCGAGCGCTTGTTCATATTGGGGAGGGGAAACTCGAGCTGCGCCAGCTTCCGAATATTTCGGCGGGCGACGGGGGGCAGTCCTGAAAGTGGAAGGGAGTGCCGTGTGCATCGGAGATGCCGAGACGCTGCATGGCTACGGTCCCGTGATGACGACCCCGTTAGTGCTTGGGCACGAAATCGTGGGGCGCGTAACCGAAGTTGGTCCCGAAGCTCCGCCATCGCTCAAAGAATTCACTGGTGCGCGAGTACTTATCGACGACGCACGCCCGTGTGGTCAATGTGAATGGTGTGCGCGGGACCAGAAGCGTTTTGTTGCTCTCCCCGGTACGGACACATTGTTCAGGACGCCTTACCGGGAAACTGGGGTGGCTACGCCGAAGAGGTGACCTTGGACGAGCGCTCTGTCCTGATTCCTTTGCCTGAAGATCTCCCGATCGGCTCGCAACGTTCGCGTTTCCCGTGGCCTCTGGGGTCGAATGGCTCCAGGAAGGCGCCCAACTCCGTTCGGGTGAGACCGTTGCAATCCTAGGCACCAGTCGCATGGGCGTGGCGACCGCTTTGGTCGCACTGCATATGGGGGCCTCTCAAGTTGTCATGTGTGGCGACCCTCGAGGCGTGGACGCTATCAAGCTGGCTAGGCAAATTGGGGCCGAAGTGCGAGGGGCACCGGTCGAATCAAACTCGGATGAGTCGTTCGATGTCGTGGTGGTGGTCACCGAGGCACCGGTCGAATACGTCGCAGCGGCGGTTGCCATGGCTGCGCCTCTCGGTAGAGTCATTCTGGCATGCACATCGACAAGTCCTTCCGGAATCGTTCCGGAAGCGGTGAGACGAAAGGGCTTGACGCTTAAAGGAGGGCGGGGCGCATCCGCACCATCACTTGCGAGGGCCGTCGATATCGTGGTTCTGGAACGGGAGCGCATGTTGAATTCTGACGGCGAGCTCCATACGTTTGAGGAGGCCGAGGGGATATTAAGTGGTCTCCTTGACAAGGGCGTCGCGCGAGGAGCCCACGTAGTGATCACCGATCGCATTGACGAAGGGAGAGACAGCGATGCGTAAGCGCCGGCTGGGAAGAACGGAACTAGAGGTATCTGAGATTTCGTTCGGCTGTGGGGGAACCGCAGGCTTGATGGTTCGCGGGGAGTTAAATGAGCAGTGCGCGGTGATCGCAAGCGCTATTGAGCGTGGAGTCAACATCTTCGATACCTCACCTACATACGGTGGCGGGCACTCGGAGACAAACCTCGGCAAAGTCCTTCGTATCATCGGGGCCACGCCCCTGGTGGGAACGAAAATTGATCTGGGATTGGGCGACTTCGACAATCTGGATCGAGCCATTAAGCAGTCCGTACAGCGCAGTCAAGAGCGGCTGAACCGGGATCGTCTGGACATTCTCTATCTGCATAGCCGTGTCGGCCGTCAACGTGACCTACCCGGAAGGGTGCTGTCAGTTGATGACGTGATCGGACATGGCGGTGTCGCTGACGTAATGAAGGAGCTCCAACGGAAAGGGGTTGTGGGTGCAATTGGATTCACAGGGCTGGGCCACACAGAATCGGTGATTGAGGTTCTAGAGTCGGATCGCTTTGATCTGTTTCAAATGTACTACAACTTACTCAATCCGAGCGCCGTTGAGCCCACGGTAGCAGCGTGGCGTGCGCAAGACTACGGCGGGATGGCCCGTTGGCCGCCAAAAGGGACATCGGCGTTGTCGGTATTCGGGCCCTGGCTGCGGGCGCTCTCAGCGATGACGGAGGACTTCACCGCTTCTCGAAAGCGTATTCCTCGCTGGCGCGCGCGCCGAGGTCGATGCCGATCGAGTGAAGGCGCCGTGTTCAGGCAATACGCTCAACAAGGGGAATCGATGGCGGCATTCGCATTGCGATTCGCTTTGAGTGCGCAATCCATCGACACGGTGCTGGTGGGTATATCAGAGCGGTCGCATCTTGATGAAGCAATTGCGGCGGCGAAGGCGGGTCCACTCGAGCAGAACCTATTGCAGGCTCTTGCAGAGCGGTTTCGCGAACTCTATGAAATGGCGTAATCATGAAAGAGACCGTAGCCAGTGCTCGGAGTGAGTCTGGATCGCCCCACGACCGGCCGTGGCTTTGCCTGTATGCAGACGACATTCCCTCAGATTTTGGCCAGTCTATTCAATCACCATTGGCGTCGTTCGCGCACTCCGCTAAAACGAGGCCGGGTTCAGTGGCACTCTGGTATTTCAACTCTCCACTGACATTTCAAGAGTTGGACGACATGGCAGACGCTTTAGCGTGCGCCTGGGAAAAAGGTCGGCCGGGGAGACCGGGTCGCGATATTGAACCAGAACACGCCCGGAACGGTCGTTGGACTCCTGGCAGCGTGGCGTCTAGGGGCCGCCGTGATGCCACTGAGCCCGATGCTTACAAGCAGGGAAGTGTTTCACTATCTGAAAGATGGTGAACCAGCTGCTGTTCTTGTTGGCCAAGTGCAGGCCCCGGCGCTGTACAGCGCATTGACAGATTGGGGCGGGAATTCGATGGTCGCCGTTACCGATGCCCGGGATTTCCTGCATGACGCGGAGCGTCCTGCTTTGCTCGAGGGGATTCCGAGTGAGTCGGAACTGCCTGCGGGTTGGCATCGCCTGGACGAAATGATTTCCCCGGCCGGACGAAGACCAGGTCGGAAGGAGTTCTTCGATGCAGATACCGCGCTAGTAACTTATACGTCTGGCACAACTGGTCAGCCAAAGGGAGCCTTGAACAGTCACGCGAATGTGGCTTTCAGTGCCGAGGTCTATCGACGCTGGCTAGCACTCTGCCCGGACGATGTGCTGTTCGCAGCCGCTCCTTTCTCGCACGTAACGGGACTCGTCGGGCATATCGCGGCGGCCTTTATGTCCGGGGCGGCGATGGTGATGTGCTATCGGTTTGAACCTGCCACGGTACTCGAATTGTTGGAGCGTCGGGGGTGCACAACCACAATCGCGGCGATCACGGCGTATATCTCACTGTTGAACCATCCGAGCTTTGTACCGTCGCGACTCGCCGCCTTGAAGAAGGTGTTCAGCGGGGGAGCACCGGTTGCGCCCGCTGTCGTTGATCGTTGGGAGGCAGCCACGGGCGTTTATATCCACAATGCCTACGGCTTGACGGAGACTACTTCACCTTCCCATTGGTGCCGTTCGGCCGTCGAGCGCCGGTTGATGAAGTGACAGGCAGTCTATCAGTCGGTGTACCAGTGCCTGGTACCCATTGCAGGGTTGTAGACGTGGAGTCCCGTTCGACGTTGCCGCTCGCAGGTGGCGTTGGTGAGTTGTTGATTCGCGGCCCTCAGGTCGTGGCCGGATACTGGAAAAAGGCCGAAGAATCCGTTGCTGCCTTTGAGGATGGATGGCTGCGCACGGGAGACTTGGCACGTACCGATAAAGAGGGATGGTTCTATGTTGTGGATCGGATGAAGGACATGATTGTGGCATCCGGCTTCAAAGTTTGGCCTCGAGAAGTGGAGGATGTGCTGCACGAGCATCCCACTGTGAGCGAAGCCGCCGTCATTGGCGTCCCCGATAGCTACCGGGGCGAGTCGCCCAAGGCGTCGTGGTGGCAAGGCAAGGTAGAGAAGTTTCTCCAGAGGACCTCATCTCGTTCTGTCGTGAGCGACTGGCACCATACAAGGTACCGCGCTCAGTAGAGGTTCTCGCCGAGCTTCCAAAGACAAACTCGGGGAAAGTGCTTCGTCGCATGTTGCGGGAGAAAGCGCTATGACGAGTACGCTGGAGAGCCCTTTTTGTCTACAAGGCCGTAGCGCGATCATCACCGGTGGTTCAAAAGGCCTTGGTGCGGTGGCTGCTGAGGCATTGGCTAATGCAGGAGCCAGAGTTTTGCTAGTAGCAAGAAGCCGATCTGCCCTGGAGGAGCGAGCCGACTCCCTTACAGCATCCGGTGGTGAGGCGGCCTGGATTTCGGCAGACCTGTCGCAGCGTGGTGCCGCCGAAGTGATCGTTCAAAGTGCAATTGAGTCTTTCGGGCGGATAGACGTACTCGTCAACTCGGCGGGCGCGATCACCGCGGCTCTTTGCAAGACACAACCGAAGAGGAATACGAACGAATCATGCGCGCCAATGTCTTCGGGGTCTGGTCCATGTGTCGTGCGGCGGCTAAGCACATGAAAGCCGGAAGCGCGATCGTCAACGTGGCGTCTACAGCGGGCTTGGTGGGAATGAGGGAGAGATCTGCCTACGCTGCGTCCAAGGGTGCGGTTGTACAGATTACTCGTTCCCTTGCAGTGGAACTTGCACCCATGGGAATACGTGTAAATGCGGTGGCGCCGGGCCCCTTCGCTACCGATATGTCTCAGAGCAGCCAGTCGAGCGACCGCTGGCGCAATATTCTCGCGCATCGTGTTCCGCTGGGTAGAGCCGCCAATGCTCATGAAATTGGTGGGCCAATCTTGTTCCTGGCGTCCCCAGCCTCAAGCTTTGTTACTGGCGTGGTGCTACCGGTTGACGGCGGGTGGACCGCCGCATAGGACGACAAGACTTCAAATATAGAAGCGCGAAACGCGCAGATGAGGGAGCCTCGATGGCAAAGATTGTATTGGGACTGGCGATGTCGCACAGCCCGCAGGTCAGCCAGGAGCCAAAGTGGTGGAGCGAGCAGGCACAAATCGATCAACGGCGCACTCCCTATCAGGACCTCCTTGGGCGCAAGCCCGCTTGGATGGACGCGGAACTCGATTTCAACACCTGGGAGCGAAAGCACAACGAGGCGCAAGCGGCGATCTCCCACCTTTCGCAAGTACTTGAGGACGTCAATCCTGAGCTCGTCGTGGTAATCGGCGACGACCAGGAGGAACTCTTTCTTGAAGACTGCACGCCAACTTTCTCCGTGTTCTGGGGAGATGAGAGTTGGGATAGACCGAACTTTATCCATGGTGACATGAGCATGCCGTCGCGGGCGTCCGTGCTGTGGGCGTTCCACGGGGAAGAGGCTGAACCCTATCCTGGCTCCCCCAAGGTTGCTCGGCATCTAATCGAGCGCTTGATGCACGAGAGCTTCGATGTTGCCCAATACTCGCGACAGCATGAGGAGCGGTCACTTGGTCACGCCTTCACTTTTGTCCGACGCAGAATCATGCGTAAAGACAAGGTTGTGCCGATGATCCCGGTACTCATCAACACCTATGTTCCTCCAAACCAGCCGTCGCCGGCTCGTTGCTATGCGTTTGGTCAGGCGCTTCGAAAAGCTATTGAATCGTGGCCGGGGAGCGAGCGGGTGGCAGTGATCGCGTCCGGCGGCCTAAGTCACTTCGTCATCGATCCGGATCTGGATCGCCAGGTTCTGGACGGCCTAGTGAGGAAGGACAAGGAATCGCTTTCCAGCCTGCCTGTTCAAAAGTTGCAGTCCGGTTCATCAGAGATTCTCAATTGGGTCGCTGCAGGGGGCGCGCTTGAGGGGCTGCAGATGGAGATAATCAACTACATTCCGGGCTACCGCTCCGAGGCTGGGACCGGCGTTGGAATGGCATTCGCGAAATGGCTATGAACGATAACCGCTTACATCGTGAGTCGTTTGATCTGGAGGGCATCGCCCACTCCGTTCCTATTCCCTTTGGAACCCGGGTCGGGAACATGCTCTTTTCTTCCGGGATCATGGGTGTGGACCCGTCAACAGGACGACTACCGCATGGCCTCGAGGAACAGGTGCGATTTGCCTTTGGCAACCTGAGAGCGTTGCTGCATAAGGCTGGTGGGACGCTTGGCGACGTCGGGCACGTTCGCGTGCTGGTGGTCGACGAGGCCTCTCGAGCCGCGGTTAATGAAGAATGGGTACGTGCGTTCCCAGACGCACGGGATCGACCGGCGCGACACACTGTCGTGTCCAGTTTGCGGGGAGGAATGCTTGTGCAACTAGAAATCGTGGCGGTGCTTAAATGAGTACTGAAAGCGAAAAAGACCCTGTTCGGCGACTGTTACGCCTGGATAGCTGTGCAGTCTCCGACGCGCTCGATAAGCTCGGTCTGAGGGGCGCCGTTACAGGCATCTTGCCTTTGTCCTGCTCAAGCAAGGTATGCGGGAGAGCAGTCACGGTAAAGCTGGTCGACGCGGTGAAAGTGGTGGAACGTGGTGGGCAGAAGACTCATCTGTGCGCGCGTGCCATCGAAATCGCAGAACCTGGCGATGTGATTGTGGTCGAGCAGCGCAGTGGCGTAACTGCAGGCTCATGGGGCGGGATATTATCCACAGGGGCAAAGCTCAGTGGCGTAGCGGGTATCGTTTCCGAGGGATTAGTACGGGATGTCGACGAAGCTCGTGCGCTCGGGTTTCCCATTTACGCAAGAGGCGCCACGGCGCTCACGGCGCGGGGACGTGTATCTGAACTTGAGACGGGCGGGCCAGTACAGATTGGCGATATCGCCGTGAATAGCGGTGACTACGTTATTGCAGACAGCACTGCTGTTGTATTTGTTGGCGCAGACGTGATTACCGTGGTGCTCGATGCAGCCGAGCAAATCGCAAAACGCGAGGCCGCGATGGGCAAAGCTTTGATGCAGGGCAAGTCAATCACAGCTGTCATGGGCGCGGATTACGAGGAGATGCTAGACCAATGACCAAAGACGTCAATGCCGAACGGGCCGGGGCGCTGGACTGCGCCACATTGAGCGATGCTATGGACCGGCTTGGCCTGCGGGGCCAGTGTGAGCGTATCCACGGTCGTTCTGAAGAGTTTCAGATGACGGGTCGCGCGTATACGGTGCGCTACGGTCCTGCCTCGAAGCCTGCCGGTACCGTCGGTGATTATATCGATGATGTTCCTAGGGGAGCTATTGTCGTTCTCGATAATGGTGGGCGCGAAGACGTCACCGTATGGGGCGATATCCTTACGGAGGTGGCGCATCGACGAGGGATTGCTGGAACTCTAATCGACGGCGTTTGTCGCGACGTGGCCCTTTGCCGCAGGCTGGGGTACCCAGTCTTTTCACGCGGAAACTGGATGCGAACAGGAAAGGACCGTGTCCAGCTTGAGACTATTGGCGAGACGGTGGCAATCGGAAGTGTTCGTGTGGCTCCGGGCGACCTCGTGCGAGCTGATGCCGACGGGGTTGTGATTCTGCCGTCCGCTCATGAGAGTGCGATTCTGGATACGGCGGAGGAGATCTGTCGAGCAGAGGACGCCATCCGCGCGCGCACCAGCGCGGGCGTCCGGCTTGACGACGCCCGTCGTGAGTATGGATACCATCGTCTTCAATCGGCGAAGGAGCGGGTATGAGCGAGATGCTCCATCCCTTCCGTGACCACTCGATCGTGGTCAAACATGCGCCGGAACTACCCTCCCAATTGCTCGGGCGAGCCATGCGGCTGGGCGCAGCGACGTTGCATGAGGCCGCCGGTCGCATTGGCTCTTTGCCCCACGCGATCAAGCCTTCCGCTTCGTCGTTTCGGCTAGCTGGCGTCGCATTCACGGTGCATAGCCCACCGAATGACAACCTTTGGCTTCATCGCGCCCTGGCTGTAGCGAGACCCGGTGACGTTCTGGTCGTTTATACGAGCGGTCACTATGAGTCCGGATATTGGGGGGAAATCATGTCGACAGCCGGTAAAGAGGCCCGGCTGGGTGGACTTGTAATCGATGGGTGCGTCCGCGACGGCGCGCTCCTTGAAGGCATAGGGTTTCCTGTTTTCTCCAGAGGTCTCAGCATTCGCGGCACAGGAAAAGATTTCGGGGCTACCGGATGGCTAAATCAACCGGTCCTGATCGGTGACGTGCTCGTTGCACCCGGAGACCTGGTTGTGGGGGACGTCGACGGTGTGGTCGCGATACCGCGAGGGCTCGTAGAAAATGTTCTGGATGCAGCCGAGGACCGAGAGCGAACCGAGCGCAACGTACTTGCTCGACTCAATGCAGGTGAGACTACTCTGCGGGTGTTTGACCTCGATCGCTAAGGAGATGGGAATCATGTTGTCGAAGCCGCTTCGCGTCGGGGTCATCGGAGCTAATTGGGGAGTGAATCATATCGAGGCGTGGCGCGCCGTGCCCGGCGTCGTGGTCGCTGCGATTTGCACATCGCAGCGCAGCACTGCTGAAGCGGCGGCGCGGGAGCACGGCATACCTCGGGCGATTTGGGATCCGCATGAAATGTTGGACGATCCGACGATCGATGTGATCGATGTTACCCCGCGTCCTAGCATTCGAGCTCCTCTGGCGCTGCAGGTCTTGCAGGCGGGGAAGCACTTGTTACAGCCATTGCCCTTTGCGCTGAATCTTGAACAAGCGGGCACATTGCATGAGGAGGCGAAAGCGCAGGGACTCGTCGCCATGGTAGAGAACCTCCACCGGCACACGCCTGCGTTCCGGCAAGCGAAAGCGCTAGCGGATGAGGGGGCTTTGGGACGTATCTTCACCGTTCGCGGGCATGTCCGCACTGGGATTCTGTTGAACCCTTCGGCTGGCTATGTGTATAGCTGGATTACCGATGCGGACAGCGGTGCCAGCGCGCTTCGCAATTTTGGGGCCCATCTCTTGCACGCATTGATCTGGTTGTTCGGTGATATCTCTGCCGTTGCAGCGGATATCTCGACAAGTCTTCCGGAAATTTACTTCGCGGATGGATCCTCTAAGGTGAATGGTACAGCCGATTCGGCGACCGTAATGACCCGCTTTCATAGCGGTGCGACGGGTTCCATCGATGTTTCCTGGTGCACGGCAGCAAGTGAAGGATTTTTAATCGACGTAGTGGGAGAGTTGGGGCGGTTGGTAATCCGCGCCGAAGGCCTTGGCCCGCAGAACGCGCGCCTTTGGTGGGCTGGGCGAGGCGATCGTGAACTGGCGCCGTTTCCGATTGACGAGGACTACTGTGGCGTCCTTGGCCTCCCGTTGCGCGACGATCCGGATAGGCCAAGACGCTACCCGTTAGCGGCTATGTGTGCCGGCATGGCCAATGCTGTGCGTGACGGCGAGCTTGCCCATGCTCACCCTGATTTCGACGAAGCCTACACGGTTATGCGTGTGGTAGAGGCTGCCTATAAATCGGTTGAAATCGGTGGCTGGGTAAACGTGCCTAGGTAGGAGTTCTGCGCCACGGGCGATGGAGTTCTGACTTACTGCGTGACGTCGGATTCTCGTTCGCTTGCATGGACTCCAGTTGTTGGAGACGCGGCGGCTTTGAGACTGATGTTCAGTCGACGCTATCGCGTGGGAAATTTCTTTCGATTTGCGTCAAGTAAATGAAAGCATACGCGCTGTTGCGGAAGTTCTACTGGGAGCGAGTGCGGCCAACACGAATCAATAACAAGCGTTTGCGAGACTTAAGATGGATTTGCGACTAGCTGGAAAACGTGCTTTGGTTACCGGTTCGAGTAGCGGAATCGGAGAAGCCATCGTGAAAATGCTTGCGGCAGAGGGAGCGGAGGTGATTGTCCACGGTCGGGATGAGCCTCGCGCCAACGCTGTCGCGGCGGCGATCCACAGAGAGGGGGGGCGATGCACCGTGGCACTCGGGGACCTTCAGACCGACGAGGGTGCGGAAGCGGTAGCTGAAAAGGCACTGGTGGGCGGGACGGTTGATATCTTAGTCAACAACGCTGGATATTACGACCATTTATCCTGGACCGAAGTGAATGCCCAGCAATGGATCAAGACATATGAGGTTAACGTAGTGTCTGGCGTCCGGATGATTCAACGGCTACTGCCACAAATGCGTGCGCGAGGTTGGGGACGTGTCATCCAGATCGGCGGCGGCTTGGCACAGCAGCCAATCGCCGCACAACCTGACTACAACGCGTCGCTGGCGGCTCGACACAATCTCGCGGTCTCCTTGGCACGCGAACTGAAAGGCTCAGGTGTGACTTCAAACGTTGTTGCGCCTGGGGCAATCCGTGTGTCGGCAGTCGAGGAGATTCTCGCGAGCGCTGCTCTGAAATTTGGCTGGGGTCGAAGCTGGGACGAGATCGAGCGCGGCGCCGTCAATGACCTTGTACCTAACGATGTAGGGCGCCTCGGCTACCCGGAAGAAGTGGCTGCAGCTGTCGCCTACCTGGCGAGTCCGTTTGCGGATTATGTAAGCGGTGCGGTACTTCGAGTGATGGCGGTCTCAACCGTTCGATTTGCTAGCTTGAACAACTCAAGCTGTTGTGTGGGTCAGTGAGCATCAGCCTATCAATAACGCAGGTTACTACGTAAGTTTGGAGCACACATGGATCTGAATTTGACTGGGCGGAACGCCCTAGTTACCGGCAGTACGTCCGGCATTGGGGCGGGTATTGCAATCGCGCTGGCGCGTGAAGGGGCAACAGTCGTCGTCCACGGCCGCTCCGAGGCGCGCGCGAAGTCAGTGGTTGAACAGATTGTTGAGGCCGGCGGTAAAGCTCACTATGCGTTGGGCGATCTGGGCAACGATGACGGCGCGAATGCTGTGATTGAACAAGCGCTCGGGGCGGTGAAGAAGATCGACATCCTCGTCAACAACGTGGGCGGTCCAGTTGAAGGCAAGGTGTCATTCTTTGACACCACGCTGGGCGAGTGGGCTGATTCTTATAATGGCAATGCCTTGGCCGCGGTGCGGATGATCCAGGGCCTAGTTCCGGCGATGAAGGCGCGTGGCTGGGGGCGGGTAATCCAGATCACTTCGCGAAACGCGATCTCCCCGCATGCCAACATGCCGTCGTATGGTGGTGCAAAGGCGGCCATGAACAACTTCACGCTGGGGCTTTCGAAGGAACTCGCATTCACGGGGGTGACTTCGAACGCGTCATGCCTGGCCTCATCTATACGCAGCAACTGGATCACTTCTTGCGGGATATTGCGAAGCACCAAGGGTGGGGCGAGGATCTTGAAAGGGCGAAGGAACACCTACTCAAGAATATGGTGCGGCAGACCGTCGAACGATTGGGCGAGGTCAACGATATTGCCAACTACGTATGCTACGTTGCCAGTCCACTCAGCGATTTCATGACGGGGAGCATAGTGCGAATCGATGGGGGATCGACACCGACCCTGTAAATCATGGGGTGTGGGACACGTCCCGTAATCCGGGGGGCGACAGAGGCGTCTGGGAGTGATTCCCCCCAATGAGATTGAGGGATGGCCAGGATTTGCGAATATCTGAAGCTTGAGGTATGGAAGAGGTTCTTTGGGTTAGCGGCCGCGACCGCGTGCGTATAAACGGGACCGTGGGAGGACAGTCCGCGACCGCTAACTAAAAAAAAAGTTGTGCTAAACCGCTCCACGGGCGAGTGTCTATGGAGACCGAGCCAAAGCGGGGCGAAGCCCAAGGCTCCCGCTGTGAGGCCAAAGAGTGACCTAGAATGCGCGGATGGTTTCCGATCCCCGGTGTGCGAGCTCCGTCCTTCCACTCCGCATCACGGTGCACAGCTTGAGCCCGCGGGTCTGGCAACGTCCGCTCATTCCCGAGAACATGACGGTGGGACAATTACACGAGGTCGTCCAGGCCGCCATGGGCAGGACGGATGATCATCTGCACCAGCTTATCATTCGCGGCCAGCGATACAGCGAAGCCCGCGAGGGTGCGCTGCAATTTAGCTCTAAACCGAATGGCTCATCTCCTCCAGCAAGCAGACGCTCGTCGACTCGCGGCAATGTACCGAATGGGACATGAGTACAAGCCGGAGGCGAACATCAAGGCGCCGAATTTGCTGGAGTACGCGGCTATCTAACGATAAGGGCCTGCAACCTTGCTTAAGCGATTGCGCCGAGCACCGACTTCGGCTCTAGAAACGTTTCCAGCCCGAACGTGCCGTACTCGCGTCCGATACCCGATTGCTTGAAGCCGCCGAATGGTGCAGCGGGCTCGTGCGCAAGCGTGTTGACGAGCACACGTCCCGCTTCGATTCTTGATGCCACCTCGCGTGCACGCTCGACATCCGATGAGAGCACATAGGCCTGGAGGCCATAGAGCGTATCGTTGGCAATCGCAATCGCGTCCTCGGTGTCGCGGTACGCGATGATCGAGAGCACCGGACCGAATACTTCTCGCGCGCATGGTCATGTCGTTCGTCACATCGCTGAACACGGTCGGGCGGACGAACCAGCCTGCCTCGACACCGTGCGGCCGCCCTTCGCCTCCCGCGATTAGGCGTGCGCCTTCGTCCATTCCGATGCGGATATAGCGCTGCACCCGGTCCCATTGCTTCTGGCTGACCATCGGGCCGATGCTCGTGCGAGGATCGCGTGGGTTGCCCGCCTGAATGCCCGCAACGGCTTCCACGACGCGTGCCTCGAAGTCCGCGCGTCGCGACTCCGGCACCAGAATGCGGGTGCCGGCGATGCACGCCTGGCCGCTGTTCATGAATCCAGCCTGAAGCGCGATCGGCACGGCTTCGTCAAAGTTCGCGTCATCGAGTACGATCACCGGTGACTTGCCGCCGAGCTCCAGCGTCACACGCTTGAGCGTGTCCGCAGCGGTGCGCAAGATGGTCTTGCCAACAGGCGTCGAACCGGTGAACGATAGCTTCGCAACGTCGCGGTGCGAGCTGATCTGCGCGCCAACCGTTTCGCCACGTCCCGTCACGATGTTAAACACGCCCTGCGGTAGCCCTGCTTCGTGCAATGCCTCGGTGACGACACGCGTTTGGATGGCGCTCATCTCGCTCGGCTTGAGGACGGCCGTGCAGCCTGCGGCGAGCGCCGCGGCGAGCTTGCCGCAGATGAAGCCCGCATCGCTGTTCCAGGGCGTGATAAGCCCAGCGACGCCGAGGGGTTGCATCACCACTTCGGCAGTTCCCGCGCGGCGGGTGAAAGAATAGTCCTCCAGCACCTTGGCCGCTTCCAACAGCACGTCGCTCGCGTGCTGCGCCATCCACCGCCCTCGCGACGCCGGTGCGCCATACTCCTCAATGATGGCTTCGAAAAGTTCTGCCTCCTTCGCCACGACAGCCTCGTGCATTCGCTTCAGCATGTCAATGCGCTCGTGCTTGTCCGTGCGAGAGAATGCCGGGAACGCGCGCTTCGCGGCAGCGATGGCATCGCACGCATCCGCCTCGTCGGCCAGACGCACGCGGCCGATCACCTGCTCGGTCGCTGGATTGTAGAGGTCGAAGAGCTCGTTGCCGTGCGGCCTGACGAACGCCCCGTTGATATAGATTTTGTCGATGATTTGCATCGCTGCTCCAGACGACTTTGCGGATAACACACGATAGACTGCTGACATTCCGCTGACTAGCCGTACAATCAAGGATGGGTTGTTGAGTAATTTGGGACAATGAAGACATCGGGCCTTGGTGAACTGGAAGCCGTGCTGGCGGTCGCGCGTCATCGCAGTTTCCGCGGGGCGGCAAACGAATTGGGCGTGTCGACCTCCGCGCTCAGTCATGCAGTGGCGGCGCTCGAAGCGCGCATCGGCGTGCGGCTTTTCAATCGTACGACGCGCAGCGTGTCGTTGTCGGAAGCCGGCGGGCAATTCGTGAGCAGCGTTGCGCCCGCCCTGTCGATCATCCGCATCGCGCTCGAGCAGGCCGGCAGCTTCCGCGACACGCCATCTGGCACGCTGCGCATCAATACCTCGGTGGGCGCCGCAAATCAGGCGATGCCGGTCTTCATCGCATTTCTGCAACGGTACCCCGAGATGAAGCTCGATATCGTCACGGAGGGGCGATTGATCGATATCGTGGTCGAAGGGTTCGACGCAGGCATCCGCCTCGCTGAATCCGTACCGCAGGACATGGTCGCGGTGCCCTTCGGCGACAGGCAGCGGTTTGCGGTCGTCGGCAGCCCCGCATATCTTGCGCAGCACAAGGCGCCGCGCACGCCCGCCGATCTCAAGGCTCACCGTTGTATCCGAAGCCGGATGCCGAGCGGGGCGATCTCTCATTGGGAATTCGAGCGGCGTGGGGAAACGGTGCGCATCGACGGCGACGGCGCGCTGACGCTCGACGAACCTGGTCTGATGCTCGAGGCGGCACGCGCTGGCCTTGGTCTCGCGTACTTGACTGAGTGGACCGTCGGCACGGACCTGGAAGCAGGCACGCTCGTGCGGGTGCTGGAGGACTGGACGCCGCCACTCGACGGCCTGTGCCTCTACTACCCTGGCCGGCGTCACGCGCCGCGGGGCTGCGTGCATTGATCGAGATGATTCGTGAACACGCTGACGCGCAACGCGAGCGCGCTGCAGTCAAAAAAGCGCCGCTCATCGACATCGCATGGCCGGCGGCGCTGAGGCTATCTTGACAGGCAACGCAAGGCTTCAGTGTCAACCAGGCCGTAAGGGGTCTGGGTGTTAGGCATGGCGCGGTTTCCGAACGGAGTAGGCGGGGTAGCGAATAGGCTGTCGCGGATCCAAGCTTCGGGAATCCGCTCAAGGTTTAACTCGTAGTCGCCAAAGCGCTTGATGTTGCTGGTGAGATAGGGGCTGAGAAAGCTGATGTCGTCCACGTCGACCTTGATGCCTTCCTTCTCCATGTCGCAAAGCGCCTGCATCATGTCGGCGGTGTTCTGCAGGATCACTGCGGAGGCGATCAGATCGTTGTAGCGCAACCGTTTCTGCTGCTCGTCGGGATCATTCACTGCCAGCACATCGCCGCCGAACGAGAACCACTTGGCAAAACCATTGATCCTGGGCCGGCGATCTCCGTCCTTCAACTTCGAATCGCTCTGCGCGGCCTGAGCCCGCCGGTTTGGCGACGCGTCCTCGTTCCCGAGCATGGGACGCTCGGGCCTACGCGACAAGGTCGACCGGTGGCTGACTTGGATCATCGCTTTGACCGTCAGACCGTCAATGATCGGTTGCGAGAGCTCGAGGGGTAGACTGGTCGACCGAATTGGATGGCCGAGCATAGCTTCCCGGTCCCGGAGAGTGCCCCCAGTACCGGTGAGAGACATCAAGCGTCTGCGCCGCTTGCTTCAGAGAGCCAGTTTCGCGCAGCGCCTTAAGCAGTTCGAAAATCTTGCCATTGGCACTGAGGCTTAACCCCACCGCGAATTCAGCATGATGCTGCACACATTAACGCGCTCAAAGCTCGGATCCTTGTACGCAAGGAAATCATCGTTGAAAGTGCCAAACGTGGTGCTTGGACGATGCTTCATGCCGGCGTAGAAGGCGTCGATCATCTTGCTGGAAAAATCGGCGCCGCGTGGGTAAGCGTCGACCACTGCCGTACGCTGTTCGAACGTGAACTCTTCGAATCCTCGCCCGGTCACATCCATCCCCGCTCCAGCTTGCACCAGCGCAACTTCCCCGTGCATGTGTTCGGGGATTCCAGGCGTCGTGTGGAGCGCAATGGCAGTCCAGACCTTCTCTACGTCCGCCTCGCTGATATGTTGGCTGCGCAGAAAGTCCCGCGCGACGTTTGCGCCATCCACTTCGAAGCGCAGCTGGCTTTCCGAAAATTTTCGGTAAGGCCAATATCGTGGAACATGGCCGCCACATAGAGCAGCTCCGGATCGAACTCAAGGTTCTTTCGTTTCCCTAGTAGCGCGCCCCACAGGTACACGCGCGTTGAATGGTTAAAGAGCAACTCGCTTTCAGTGTCGCGGATGAGTTGGGTCACCTCACGCGCCAGCTGGCTGTCAGGGATTACGACGTCAAAGGATGGTTTCGTCGACACAGGTTTATCTCGCTTCATGTGCTTACTCGAGCAGTACAGGGCTCGCGGACCGTCCGGGCTCCGGTGCTGCACGCGGGCGGCAGGTTCTGCCTGCGAACTGACGGGCCCTTCTACACCAAGGAAACTACTCTTCCCACGAGTCGTGAAACAGGCCCAAGATCGGGAAATTTGGATGTACCATCGCGCCCATGGCGACACTCTCTATTGGCCTCGATCGAGCCGGACGCACTTCCTTGTCGGCACAGATTTACTGCTCAATCCGGCATGCGATCGAGTCGGGGAAGCTTTCCGCTGGTGCGCGGCTGCCTTCCTGGTCAGATCTGGCTGCACAGCTTGGAGTTTCTCGGGGCACCGTACGCGCTGCCTATGAGCGTCTGATCGACGAGCAATTCGCGATAGGTCTCGGCGCAGCCGGCACCCGGGTAGCGCAGCGACCCCCCTTGCCAACAACGGCAAGCTGGTCGCCGGAGGCGCCCCCGCTTCCCAGTATATTCAACGACTTCAGCACTGTCCCTTTGGCGTTTCAAATGGGTGTGCCTTCCCAGGACGCCTTTCCGTTCAAGCTATGGTCACGCATCCAAGCGCGGGCGTCGCGCCGCGCCGCGGCGGCCCCCGTGGGATACCCCGATCCACGTGGCGACCCGGACCTGCGAAGAGAGATTGCGACCTATCTTGGCGTCGCACGAGGCTTTCGATGCGATCCCTCGCAAGTCTTTGTCACAGCGGGTTTTTCTGGCGCGCTCAACCTCGCGATCCGGGGGTTGCGCGTGGAAGGCCGCCAAGCCTGGATGGAGGAGCCTGGCTTTCCGCTCACGCGAACCGCCCTCGGCCTGGCTGGCATGACTGCGATTGCTGTGCCGGTGGACGCGGACGGGCTTAATGTAGAAGCCGGCATTCGCCTGGCGCCCAGAGCCGCTGTCGCGGTGGTGACACCTGGCCAGCAAGCACCGCTGGGGATGACGATGTCGCTCGCCCGTCGGATCTCACTGTTCGAATGGGCCAGACAAAACGATGGCTGGATCATCGAAGACGATTACCTGGGCGAGCTTCAACTGAAAGGGCGTGCAGCGCCTGCGCTCGCGTCGCTCGATCAGGACGGACGGCTTCTGCACATCGGCAGCTTTAGCAAGACCATCACCCCCTCACTGCGTCTGGGCTTCCTCGTGGTCCCGCCGGACGTGGCGCGCCACTTCGGCGATATCGCGGCGTGCCTGGCGCCCGCACCGGCGGCATGCGTGCAGCATGCCGTGACTGAATTCATGCGCGAGGGGCACTATCTTCGTCATCTGCGCCGGATGAAGCGTCTCTACGCTGCCCGACGGGAAGCCCTCCTCCGTTGTCTGACGGAAGTGGCTTCCGAATCAATTAAGGTCCAGGCCACAGCCGGCATGACCGTCGTGACCGCGCTCCCCCAGTCAGTATCGGACGTCGATCTCGCTTTACGAGCGCGAGGTTTGGGACTTTCCCCAACTCCGCTTTCACCTTGGTACATAAGCAATTCGGGGCAGCAAGGGCTGCTGCTAGGCGTGACGAATCTGAATGAGCGCACGCTCGCCGCGGACTGTCGCCGCTTGCTGGAACTCGTTCGCGAACACGACTGACCAGACCGGCGGGATCGCCACGCACAGATTCGTGATCGTCGCATCTTGGTACATCAAAAATGTTCATTCCTGGTGCTTTCATGTGCTCCGTTACCCCACCACAATGGGTAGACATTAAGGAGCCAGACATTTATGCACATCCGATCCATCGCAGGCGCCGCCTGGGCAAGCATGGCCTTCGGCATGGCTATGCCGGCTGGGGCGCACGGCACGGCTGAAACGGTCACGCCGAACTTTCAGCACGCCATCCCGAATGTCCCCGGCAGGTCGTTGACTGCCGTTGTGGTTGACTATGCTCCGGGTGCGGCCTCTCCCGAGCACAGGCATGCAGGCTCGGCTTTCGTCTATGCCTACGTCGTCTCGGGCGACATCGAGTCCCAGGTGAACGACGGCCCGAAGCGCGTCTACCACGCCGGAGAAAGCTTCTTCGAGGAGCCCGGGGCCGTTCACCGTGTAAGCCGAAACGCGAGCGAAAAAAGACCTGCCAGGCTCCTCGCGGTGTTCGTTGCGGACACCAACGACAAGGTGCTGACCACCCCAGTTAAGTAAATCACTGCATCAAGGAACTACCTCATGAGCAAGCGTCTCGACTACACCCAGATTGCGCCTGCAGGTGTCAAGGCCCTTGGCGGCGTCTATGGTTACGTCATGCAAAGCGGTCTGTCGCCGGTTCTGGTCGATCTGGTCTATCTGCGCGTCTCACAGATCAACAACTGCGCCTACTGCCTCGACATGCATACGCGCGACCTGCTGAAAAAAAGGCGTGAAAATCGAAAAACTCGCGCTCGTACAAGCATGGAGGGAAGCCGGCAATCTGTTCGATGAGCAAGAGCAAGCTGCCCTTGCTTGGGCGGAATCGGTCACGCTCGTGGCGCAGACAGGCGTGCCGGACACCGCCTATGAGGCCGCCCGCGCCGTGTTTGATGAACGCGAGGTCGTGGACCTTACGATCGCCATCGGCCTTATGAACACGTATAACCGTATGGCGATCAGCTTCCGGAACACGCCTCAGGCCGTGATGGATCAGTGAAGCGCGCGCGGCTTCTACAGCGCAAAAGTACCCGATTTCGGCAGAAGCGCGCGCGATTTCCAGTGCATTCCTCCAACCGTCCTGGACAGCTGCGCGCGAGTAAGTAGCTTTGGAGTTATCGACATGACAGTCATTTCAGGCATCAAGATTCCCGACAGCGCGATGGCACGTGCGGCCACCGAACTTATTCGTGACACAGAGTCGGACCTGCTTTTCCATCACTCTACTCGAGTGTTTCTATTTGGCGCTCTGACGGGAGAGCGCAAGCAGTTGAAGTACGACGCCGAGCTCCTCTACATCGGTGCGATGTTCCATGACATCGGACTGACAGAACAGTTTCGCACGTCCCCAAACCGCTTCGAGGTTGATAGCGCGAATGCCGCTCGGCGTTTTCTTCAGGATCATCACATTCCCGAAGATCAGATCGACGTGTATGGGACGCCATTGCGTTGCATACGACCCCCCGGTATTCCGCTGTTCAAGAGCCCGTGGTTCAACTTGTCACCGCGGCGTCGAGATGGACGTTCTCGGCCTCGCATACAACGAGTTCACAGAAGAGCAGCGCACGCTCATAGTCAGTGCTCACCCTCGTGGGGAAAACTTCAAGGAGCAGATCATCGATGCGTTCAGCGAAGGTATGAAGCATCGACCGGATTCGACCTTCGGCACGGTAAACGACGATGTCCTTGCTCTCAAGGACCCGGGGTTCCGTCGCATGAATTTCTGCAGCATCATCTTGGGGAATGCATGGAACGACTCGTACCACGCGTGCGTGTGCAACGATCCAGCACACCATCACCGCTGACACGGTACCGTGGCAATGACCATCGCTTGCTCACTGTCCGGGAACTTGGGTTGAAGTCCGCGTACGTCACGATGACGTACGCGGCCTGTCCGCCGATCCACCCGCCCATGTTGATGTATCCATAGGCACCACCAGGTCTAGTCGGGATTAACCATCAGACAAACGCCGGTATTCATCACTTTGCACATGGGCACCGGCCGCACGCCACGTTGAACGGCACTGACACGAGGTCGCCCTCCTTCTTCAACGTGATACGTCCGAGCCCACCTCGATCACTTCCCCAGTGATTTCATGGCCAACAACGAGTCCCGCAGGGGGGCAGTTGTCCTTCCTCCGATGATGTGCTGGTCAGAGCCGCAGGTATCAACACCACCCGGAGGATCCCGCCGTGGTTTCCTTGCGTCTACTCGGCTCCGTGAATTCCGACAAGGGAATTCGGCGGACATCGATAAGACCTGGGCCGACATATACAACACTTCGATTAACCGACTTCTGTCTCTCCTACGCAAACGGCTTCGGATCAGCCAACATACTCATCCCCCGCGCGTAATCAAGTGTCAGCCCCGGCGTCCAGGCCATATTGTCGCCGCGCACTTGCGCAGATGTGCGGCCACCCACAGTTCAGGCGTCAGCAGCAGGGGGAACAGCGGCTACCAGCCACGCAGCCGCGCCTAGACGCGCATGGTGGAGCCTTCTCGCGCGGCGTCGAAGGCGCGCCACGGTGCTCGAACAGTTGCGATGCGTCAGGTTGTGGGTGGTGTGCCGGCGATACGCGTCCCAGAATGCGAGCAGGCGGCCGGCATCGTAGTTGCGGATGCGGACCTCCGCCGTCGATGGGTACAACGCTTCGGATTCGATCGCGTAGTCCGGCTGGAAGATGACCGACGCGCGCATCGAGAGCTCGGCGCCTGCGTCAGCTCTGCGCATGCGGTATGGGGTGACCGGCCTGGTGCCGGCACAGATAGCAGTTAGACCGGGTAAGCGCCCGGACATCAAACACTCCGTCCTCAATCCTGTTGAAGTGCCCGCTTTATATGAGGAATTCCAAACTGAAGTAAGGCATCTTCGCCATGCGAGTTGTCCACCGGCTGCCAGCGAGGTGCTCTTGGCAGACGACATGTTGGCTGCTGGCGGACAACTCGCAGCACTCTCAAATGGAGACAACTGACGACAGAAACGGGACCACCCAAGGGCTTGACTTCAAATGCCCGATAGAAGTGTGTTGCATCGACCGGTTGAATCCGCAGCCGGGTATGGCCATCGTGCCCCGTAGGTCGGATGTCGATTCACTGGCAGAGGCCGACTCGAGCAGGGCGGGGCGCAGTCTGTCGCCTGCGCTGTCAGCAGCCAAACGCGGGTATCAGCGACACAGCGTCTCTGACCGTAAAGGCACGCCAAGGCTATTTCATTAGGTCAGGTAGACGGAGTGGACTGCGCGATCCTCGAGAGCCTGATGGCAGATTCCGCTTGCGAGCCGGAAGTTCGGTTTACGGCGGCCGGCCGTGCTATCTGGGCGTTACCGACCGATCAGCAGTTTTCGGTAGATCCGGAGGCGGCGCTGCTCATTTCGGAGTTCGAACTCGATCGGTTGTTGGAGACCCCGGGCGAAGAATAGCAAAAGCGCCCATGTATGCAAGCGGAAGTCGGGATATCCATGACCTTCCGCTTCGCTAGTCTTGGCGCGCGGCCCCTGCGCCTTCTTGAAGCGCTTGGTGCGTTGGCATTAGCGTCGCGGCGATTCGGTCGCAGGTGCGATTGCTGGTCAGCCCCAACATGTGACTCACCTCATCGCGGGAGTGTCCGGCCAGGAGGTAGCGCCGGCAGAAAGTATTGCGCAACGTGCGTGGGCTCATTTCAACGTCTTTGGCACCGATCGCGTTGAGGATCTCGGACACGATCCGCCCCAAGCTCATGTCGGTGATTGGTCGGCCATCCGGGGTGAGCGTGAAAAGCAACTCGCCCTCGATGGGTAGGGTCGCGCGCCGAGTATTCCAGGCCCGCAGTGTCGGTACCGCAAAACTGGCCACGTGCACTGTACGGGCGTCTCGCGGACCATGTGCCCGTACAACGAGGTAGGGTGGCGTCGCGTCCTGCCACAGATCCGCACAACGGGCCGCGCGCGCTTCCCCCGCTGTGATGCCGGTACCGAGGAATGCCGCGATGATTGCCTGGCTGCGCAAACTGGCCAGATCGTCAGGAGGCGATTGGAGATAGGCCTGCAGCCGCGCATCCTCAGCTTCGGTCAGGAACTGAGGCGTTGGCTCCTGGTCTGGCCAGCGTTCGGCTGAGAGCAGGGCAGCGGCCGGATTGTCTTGCCGTACGCCAGTGAAGACAAGATGCCGGCACAGCCGGTCCAGCAGCTTGACATACCGCATGCGGGTGGCCTGGGAGTACATGCGGCCATCGTGCGACTGCCAGAACGCGTCGACGTCGGCCGCGCCAAATGAGGTGATGCTCGTGCCTCGCGCCAGCAGGTGCCGACGGAAATTCTCGAACATCGCCTGATGCTGGACTATCGAGCGCGCCGAGAAAGGCCGGCGATTAGCGCCGGCCGCTTCACGGGCCTGCCAGTCCCGGTATGCCTGGGTTGGGTTGCTGAACCAAAGGGAGTCCATTTGCGTCATACACTGTTATATACTGAATTTGCCCCCGTCCACACCCCTGCCACCGCTGCGCGGTGGATATGTCGCTTGCACGTAAGAGAATCAGAAGCGCGGCCGCCCGCAACGCCTGCTGTGCGAAGCAGCACGTTAGTAGGCATTCTCAGGCGATAAGGACGAGGTTCCACATATAATTTCACCATAGTGAAAGAAAATGGGGGGCCGCCTGCATGCCGGCTTCCCTTCTGCACGGAAGGTGCCCCCATGCCACGACCACTCCCTAATTCGACGCCTCCATCGCGCGCAACCAACCGGCTGGACCTGGAGCGCGCCATGACAACGATCGCAGTAATCAGGCCCGGGGATGGCAATGAATAGGGGTGCCGAGGACAATAAGGTCATCGAGGCCAAACAGGCCATCGCCAACAAGTTGCCCCGAGCCGGCTGCCGCGCAATTCAAGGACGTGAAAGTCTACGAGCGGAAGCCCTATCGTAGGCCTTGCCTATTCCTCAACGGCTCACCAGAACTTCCGAACCGGCTCGATAATCAGGGAGTCTGCAGCCCCATGGTCTGCTGCAGAGATCCTTACAGGCCGGCGAAGACCATCTTCGTGAATTGGTCGCCGTTAAAGACGAAATTGCCCCACTTCGCATCGAACGCGGCCGTCGGCCTGGCTGCAATGATCTCGTCGAGCGACTTGCCCTGTTCCTTCAGGGCTGCCACGTTGTTGCGTACGGTCACCAGCATGTCGCGAAACTCGATTAGCTGTGTGCGAGTGCCGACTGCACCGTGACCGGGAACGACAATGGTATGCGCAGTGGTGCGCGCCACTGCCTTGTTGGCCCATTTGATCGCGCCGTCGATGCTGCCCCCGTCCTCATTGTCGATATAGGGATAAAACCCATTCCAGAACGTGTCGCCGAGCGCCAGGACATCCGCCTTCCTGAAGTAAACCCATAGGTCCCCGTCGGTATGACCGCGGCCGAAATTTTCGACTTCGACCAGGGTTCCCGCGAAGTCGAAGGTCTTCCTTTCCTTGACCAGCAGGGTGGGGCGCGCAGCTTCCGGTACCGGATCGAAGGTCCAGTTCCAGGCGTTCACATGCGAGGTTTTGGTCAGGTGCCTGAAGGTATTTTCTTGTGCGACGATGGTGGCGCCCGCCGCATGCATCCCGGCATTGCCATCGGTGTGATCCCAATGCCAATGCGTGTTCACCACGAATTTTGGCGGAGCCGGTCCGATCTTCTCGAGCGCTATCCGCAGCTTTTCTTGCGACTTGCTGATGCCTGCGTCAACCAGAAACTTTCCTTCCCTGCCGGAAAGTACGGTGATGTTGCCGCCAGACCCCATCAGCACGGAGATGTTGTCGCGCAAGGGTTGAACAACCAGATCGGCATCGGCGCGACGCAGATACCGGGCCCCTGCACCGGTATGGAAATAGTCGTCTGGTGCGCCCTCTGGACTGGCCGGGTTGGCAGTGGTCGCTGCACAGGCGAGCAGCGGGCCCGCCACAATAAGAGTGGATAGCAGTAGTCGCTTTAACATGAAGTCGTGTGTTCAATGCGTGGATTCGAGCCGAATTGCGTGCATCCATAATGAGTATGGCAATAGCGGACGAGCGGCGGGATCGCCAAAGGGGGAGGATTCAGGCCAAACTGCAGTGGCCTCTTGCCATCGTCGGCATCCGCGGCAACGGATGGGGATGGCTAGCCTGAAATCCACGCTTTCTGGCTCGAAAACTCTGCCTGGCCAAACAAGACTGGCAGAAAAGCAACCGATTGGCGCTTCCGGACGTCCTTCAGCGCTGCTCTCCATCGTGAACGCGGTAAAGATTTCTCCTCAAGGTTCGAAGCCGTTTCAGCCTTCTCACAGGAGAGAATTGAATGAGTGCAGTTCCCGCATCCCTCGCCGAGCGAGTCGGCCCGGCCTTTGGCCCAACTCTGAGCGAGTGCGACTAGAAGTGCTGATTGATGTACCCAAAAACAGCGGGCCGGGGGGCATGCGGCTCGGAAAGCGCCTCGTTCCCATGAGGCCAGTTACGAACGCGAAGTGCGGTAGCCGGATCAATGACATACCCGCGGATACCTCTCGGAACGCCGCCCAAATCCTCAAGACCAGAAACCACCGTACTTTGGCTGGATTCGTCCACCACCTGATACGGGAGACAAGACCTACACCGCCTACACTGCCGTGTGAAGGCTCGTACGTGCATGCAGGGACTGCGACGGGCCAATTCCCGTGGCGCTCGCCATCTCGAGAAGGGACGGCATAGCGCACTTCTTTCAAGCTGTTGGGCTGGGGCCATTCATGCTCATGCTACTTTCCGTGACGTATTTTCTGCTGGCGCTGCTGTTCGGCGGATACGCAACATACTTCCTTGTCACGTTGATTCCGGAACGCGTCCTTGAACAAGCAAGCAGGAGTGGAAGATTTGCCGATCTGCATGACGGCCCCGCAGGTCAAGCGGATTCGGCGCCGGTTGATATGAAAGCGGCGAGTGTCATTTCGTAAAGGCGCCGTGGTGTTGAAATCGCCAGAAGTGCAGGCCCTTACATGAAAACCGCAGCCATACTGGTATTTCCGGAGGTTCAAGGGCTCGATGTCTCCGGGCCGCTCGACGTCTTTGCGGAAGCCAATCGCTTTCTTTCTTCGGAAGACCAGTACTGCTTTGAAATCCTGGGAACAGAGAGCGGTCGCGTACGGTGCTCGAACGGACTGGAAATCCATGCGAACCGCTTGTTCTCTGACTCGAATGGCGCCTACGACCTGTTGATCCTAGCCGGAGGCCCTACGTTGCCACAACAGAGCTTTGCGCCGTCGTTGTATGCCTGGTTGCGGGCGGCTTCCGCGAATTCAAAATGTGTTTGCACGATCTGTAACGGCACATTTCTTCTGGCCAGAGCCGGCGTTCTCGACGGAAAGCACGTCACGACGCACTGGAACGACGCGGAGAACCTTGCACGAGAGTGTCCGACCGCCGTGGTAAGTGCTGACAGGCTATATATCCAGGACGGTAACCTGGTCACGTCTGCTGGCGTCACCGCCGGCATTGACATGAGCCTGTATCTGCTAGCGAGAGACCATGGTCGGGAGGTCGCTATCAATGTGGCCAAGCAATTGCTGCTCTTTACCCATCGGGCAGGAGGGCAGTCCCAGTTCAGTGCTTACCTCAATATCTCGGTAGAGCCAAATTCATTGGTATCGCAAGTTCAGCAGTACGTGTTTGCCAATCTCACCGCCGATCTGTCACTCAACGTTCTCGCGAACGTCGCAAGAATGAGCGTTCGCCACTTCACGCGAATCTTCATGCGCGAGTCCAATGTTAGCGTCATGGAATTTGTGGAGGCTGTCCGAATAGACGCGGCCAGAGGCTTGCTTGAAACCTCATCCAAACCAATCAAGACGATCGCGTATGAGTGTGGGTTTTGCAGTGCGCACCGGATGCGTTCGGTATTTCGGCGACGTTTGGGAATTTCACCTCAAGACTACCGCGCACACTTTCTGGACCCATCTTCAGAATCACCGTCGCGCGGTGACCGCCAGGGACGAAGTACTGAGTGCCGTGGCGATACGATCGCAAACGCATACTGAAATCTCCATGCACCGTAATTAGCGGTGATGTTTGTGGCTTCCATATAGGGAGCGGATCTCGAATTTTGTCAGTCGATATTAAAGAAGGAGACAGCGGTGGACGGAACACAGCGCGGGCGTTCTATTGATTTACTAAAAGTCTCGGACGATGCAAGATTTTGTTCTTTCCACGCACTAGTCCTGGCGTGGTGTGGATTGATCATTATCTTTGATGGATATGACCTCGCCGTCGCTGGGATAGCGCTGCCATCCATTATGCGAGACTTGCATGTCGACGCCACAGGCGCGGGCATGATGGTCAGTTCGGCACTGTTTGGTGCGATGTGCGGTGCGGTGTTGCTAGGTACCCTTGCTGACCGCATCGGGAGACGTCGTGCAATTGCGCTTTGCGTGTCCTTGTTCAGTCTGTTTACGGCGATCGCTGGCTTGGCGAGCAACCCGTTGGTCTTTTGCATTGCGCGATTCATTGCCGGACTTGGTATTGGTGGCGTGATGCCGGCGGTGGTTGCACAGATGACGGAGTATTCCCCGCGCAAGTTGAAGACCACGTTAGTGACGGTGATGTTCAGTGGCTACTCTGTTGGAGGCATGATTGCGGCCCTGCTTGGCAAGGGACTCATAGAAAGCTATGGATGGCAAGCAGTCTTCTACGCAGCGGCAGCGCCTGTATTGGTGGTTCCCCTGATCTTGAATTATGTTCCGGAATCGATCGCCTACTTGGTCAAACACAATCGTCGGCAGGAGTTGAGCCATATCTGTGCCAAGTTGGATGGCACTTACGTGTTCCGCCACGACGACGAATTCGTCATAGGCGCGAACCGAAGCGCTGGGGCTACCTTGCGCACGTTGTTCAGTGATGGAAGGGCAGTGAGTACATTCATGTTCTGGATTGTGTTCTTCATGTGCTTGTTCATGGTGTACGCCCTGAGTTCCTGGCTGGCAAAGCTTATGGCCAGCGCGGGCTATAGCCTTGGATCGGCGTTGACGTTCGTAGTTATCCTGAATATCGGCGGCATGATTGGCGCAATTGGTGGTGGCATGCTTGCAGACCGCATGAAGATTCGCAGTGTGCTCATCTTCATGTTTGCATTGGCCGGTGCTTCCATCACGCTGCTGGGTTTCAAGTCGTCAACCCCGGTGCTGTACATCCTTCTGTGTGTAGCGGGTGCCTCGACGATTGGCACACAGATTGTCGTCTATGCGTACGCAGGTCAGTACTACCCCTTGTCGGTTCGTTCGACTGGTATCGGTGTCGGCTCTGGCGTGGGCCGGGTTGGCGCAATCTCCGCGCCAGTCATCCTTGGAGCCGTGGTCGGTATGCAACTCCCCCTGCATCAGAATTTTCTGTTGATGGCGATTCCCGCTGCCATAGCCATGGTTGCCGTCGCCTTCATTGACCGGCGTCCGGGTTCAAGGTCGGTCGCTGACACGAGCCTGGACGAAAGTAGTGTTCAGGCCTCCAACGTGCGTTGAGCATGCGCGCTTGCAGGCATGGCGCGAACACAGTGCCGACCGGGCAGTTTGGTGCCTGCCAATACCAACAAGAGCTGCCATGTCAAACACAGAGGAAACGAGGGAAAGAAATGATTTCAGTGAATCAACGGGAGTGCAACAAACGCATGACTGGCGAGCCCACAGCTCTCTGGCGCTGGTCTGGCGCGGAAATCAGTGCCGCGGTTCGGCGCGGAGATGTTTCGGTAGTCGAGGTAGTCGAGAGCGTCTACGCGCGTATCGCCGCGGTCAATCCCATGATCAATGGCATCGTCCATATGGACAGGGAGCGCGCGCTGGCCGATGCCGGTGCGCTCGATCGTCGGCGCCAGGCGGGCGAGCCGTTGGGGCCACTTGCGGGAGTGCCTGTCTCAGTCAAGCTTAACGTTGATGTTGACGGTGAGGCGACGAGCAATGGCAATCCGCTATGGCTCGACCGCATTGCGGGTGAAGACAGTGGTGTGGTATCCAACCTCCGTCGCGCGGGGGCTGTGGTCATTGGGCGAACGAACACTCCGCCACACTCTTTCCGCTGGTTCACCGAGAACCCGGTTTATGGCCGTACATTCAACCCCTGGTCGGCCGCGATTACTTCAGGCGGCTCAAGTGGTGGCGCCGGTGCCGCCGTGGCCAGTGGAATGGGGCCGATTGCTCATGGTACGGATATCGCGGGGTCCATTCGCTATCCCGCGTATGTCAATGGTGTCGTGGGCTTGCGGGCAACCACTGGCCGTATTCCAGCGTTCCAGGCTACGGCGCCCCGGCGCTTCTACGGGCTTCAGGCAATGTCTGCACAGGGCCCACTCACGCGCACCATTTCGGATGCGCGGCTGGCCCTGGAGGCGATGGCAAGTGATGGCGGCATTGATCCGATCTGGGTCGATGCCCGCCTGCACTACGAGGATGATGAGAGGCCAACCGATGTTGCCCTGGTGGACGAGATAAGTGGCATCGATATCGACCCGGAGATTCGACAAGCGCTTCTGTCGGCCGGCGCCGCGCTGGCCAACGCCGGTTACACGGTTGAGCGGGTTGCATTGCCGGATATCCTGCAAGGGATGGAGTTATGGCAAAGCATCGTCATGTCGGAATGCAGGCTCGGCATGCTTGCTGCCGTGGATGCAATGCACGACGCGACCATCAGTACGCCGGTCCATCACATGGCAGCCTGTGCGCCAGACCTGAGCCTGTCAGGCTATGCGGAGGCGATCGCCTCTCGCGATGAAATGCGCCGAAAGTGGAATATCCGGTTCCAGCGCTATCCGTTGGTCCTAATGCCTACGTCGTGCCGCCTACCATTGCGCTGGGACGCCGACCAGGGGTCCGTCGATGAAATGCGTGGCTTGCTGGAGGTGCAGAGCCCGCTTATGGCAGTGGCAATGTGTGGGTTGCCGGGTTTGCACGTTCCTACAGGACTGGCACACAGTTTGCCGCTTGGGGTACAGCTCGTTGCACCGGCGTTCCGTGAAATGCGACTGTTGCATGCGGGTGCCATCATTGAGGCAGCGCATGGAGCACTGATACCGCAGCTTTGGGACCAGCGCTCGGGACTCGCTGGCTAGCCTGACGGACTCGACCTGAATCGCTTGCGATAGGCCGACGGTGAGATGAGAAGGGCGGAACGGAAATGTTGTCGTAGGGACAAGCCTGTTCCGAAGCCCGCTTCTTGTGCGATCCATTCAATCGAGCGTCGCTGCTTTCCAGCATATGCTGAGCGCGTGCCAACCTCTGTGCAATATCCATTGCTCGACGTGCCGGGGTCTAGCGAAAATGGCGGGTAAAATTGCGTCGGCTCATCACGACGCGCTCCGCGAGCGATTCGAGGGTATGGGCTTGCTCCAGATGGTGCGTCACCCATTCAAGAACCTGGGACAGCAGGTCGTCGGTGTGGCTGACCGGTAACGGTCGCTCGATAAATTGCGCTTGTCCTCCTTGCCGATGTGGAGCGAACAGTAGTCTTTTGGCACGGCGATTTGCCACCTCTGCACCCGAGATCTGGCGCAACAGATGCAAGCAGCAGTCTATGGCTGCCGCGACGCCTGCGGAGGTGAGGACATCACCTTCGTCGACCTACAGTACATCCGGATCCACTTTTACCTTTGGATAGCGTTCCGCCAGTGTGCCAACCATTCCCAGTGCGTTGTCGCCGTTTTGCTATCCAGCAGACCGGCCTGGGCTGCGGAAATGCACCGACGCATCAGCCCACCACCCTGACGCCGCGGCGGATTACCAGATCGGCATAGCAGGGCGGCAAGGTCGCACGGCGTGTCGATGGCAAAGCGGCCGTAGTGCGTAGCGGCACCTCGTCCGCTGCAGGGGTGGCACCATTCCGGAGTAAAGGTTCGCGCTCGCAATTGGCCAAACACTTGGGCCAGTGACATGTCCCCGAGCGGTTCTCCGTCTCCTGAACGCCAAATCTCAGCCGGGGCCATGCACGCTGCGGCACGGCTTGCAAGCCTCACCCGGTTTTCAACATCGGCAACCCGGGATTCGTCGTGAGCGAGGAAGTCGTTGTTGCCGTAGTAGGGCCATGTACCGTTGTGCTTCTGCATGACGCGCCTCGGCAAGAGGGCTGTCGGTGCCCCGGGCATCTCAGCCAGTCGTCGACGCGGGACGGCAGAAAAATCGAAATGGGCGGCCGCATACATAGCGTTGCACGACCAGACTTCTTACCCCTCTTTGTAGAAGGTCACCCACTTGCCGTCGCTGAGGCAAGGGCGCCGGTCAATACCTCATCGTGTCCAGCGGGAAGAGCGCATGAGACACTAACCCAACAATGGCCGCTCGGTAAGGCTTCGATCGATTTGCGGGACATAGCTTTTAGCAGCGCCACGCAGTGTCACAATGCATAAGTCCACTGTCGCGGCAAGACGAATCGAGTCAATCCTGCAAAGGCGTGCATCCTCGCGATTGAGTGGTGCCCATCTTTAATTTCACAATCATGAAATTATTAGGAGTCCGCCGAAGCCTGCGGGGCTCAGGCGTCGGCTGCTGGCAGACTCGAGTTGGCGCTACAAGCGTGGGTCTGAAGCCCCATCCTGCGCTGACGACGTACAAGTTAAATGCGGCAGGATGCTGTACAGGGTAGCGTAGCGCCAGCGGTTGTCCCAGATTGGCAGGGGCCTCGTTTAGAGCCGTCATGGCAGACCCCGTACGGGGATGCTCTGATCTCGGTGCCAAATGCTTTTCGCTCTACTTTTCGCTATGGACATTTGATAACTATTATCAAATACAGTACACTTCATGACACCGCCGACGCCATGCGCCCGGCCCCGTCTGACGAGGAGCAAATATGATCAGTGCCGACCTTGGACAACAACTCGAGCGCTACGTGACCGAACTTGTCGCGTCGGGCCGCTATGGCTCTAAGAGCGAAGTACTGCGCGAAGGCGTGCGTCTGATTCAGGACCGCGAAGCGCAACTGATGGCGTTGGACGCGGCGCTCGCGCAAAGCCTGGCCGAGGCAGAGGCGGGCCGCGGCACCGACGCAGCCACCGTGTTCGACCGCCTCGAGGCCAAATATCGCGCCGCGGCAGGCAGAACACCCGGGCACGGCGCATGATCGTCGTTCGCCTGACCCCGCTGGCGGAGACCGAGCTCGAAGCCATTGCCGACTACATTGCCCGCGACAACCCGCGCCGCGCACTCTCCTTCGTTCAGGAGTTGCGCGACCGGTGCCTGTCGCTCGCAGACATGCCGCTTGCCTTCCCGCTGGTGCCCCGCTATGAGGACCGAGGCATCCGGCACCGCGTACACGGCAACTACCAGATCTTCTACCGCGTGATGGGTGATCCGCCTGCGCGAATCGACGTGCTGCACGTGCTGCACAGCGCCCGCAACTATGCCGCGCTGCTGTTCAACTAAGGTCGCCCGGCCTAAGTACGGCTAACAGTGCGGTGTCCGCCGCCAATCCTTCATCCTTCATCGGTTTCGCGCATTGCCCTCCGGTTCCGCCGGGCAGGCAACCCTGGCACGACAACTGGCATATCCGCGCCATTCACGTGGCGGAACTAAACACACAATATCAGCGCGCAGCGCAAGTCCCCAAACAAGTTCGTCAATACATGGCTGACCACCGCGCGCGACAACCTTCGCCATGCGTCGGTGGCCACCACCTCGATTTACCTGCAAAGCGACGAAGTCAAGAGGCACGCCAGATGGATCAAGCCTTCGCCGCCCGGTAGCCAGCACCAAGCAGAGGATTCTGACCGATCAACGTGCAATATTTTCTGAAGCGACCCCCACGTCGCAACATTTCCACCGAGCGGCCGGAGTCGTTGCCAGGGCATAACGCAGAAGGCCGACGACGGACGATTGGCACATCGTCTGGCATAGTGGCGCACCACAGCACGGCCAGTTCAATTTCGGACCGGACGAGCTGCCCTACATCGCCAGCGGAGCACCTGGATCACGATCAGACGGTGGCGGCCTCATTTTGGACTTCCTGCCTGTGGCGGGGAACGATCTGACCGCCGATGCCGCCTTATGGCAGCGGCCTGCGCAATGGCTTTGCCTATACCAGCCACTTGCCCGCGTACTTCCAGGTAAACGCTGCGCGGCGCACAGCTTCGACGCCTCTCTTCGGCGGGACCAAAGCGCCTTTTCCCGTGATCAACCTATTCGATCGCCCCTATCAGTTGCGCGACGGGACTGGGATCGGCGTTGGGGCGCCGCAGTATACACAGCGGCGCAACTATTACTTGGCACTATCCCAACGGTTTTAGGCGCGGTTTTGGCGGCGCGGGGTCGTTGGGCAGTTCAGGCATGTGTAGGCTGCGGTGGCCACACCCGTGGACCTCGGCGCAAAACGATCATCGGCGGCCCCCTTGTTGGGCATCGCTCGATTATTGACGACCCAAATAGATTATGAAGCGACCGCTTTACTCAAATTTGATTTTGCTTATGCTGCCTGGAGCGGGCAAGCAGGCAGCGGCAAAACGGCGTCTGTCGGGCGTGGGCGGCGATCGGGTCACTACCCCCGCAAGTCACATATCCGTCGTTCTGCCGGATGGGTGAAACCAGCACGACAATTGTGCGTCTGACTACTGACAGGAGCGGTCGCGTGGTCAAGACTAGGGTGACGTCAAGCGGATCGACGCGCCTCGATACGGGCCGCAGTCAATGCGGTGCTGGCGATGCGCTGCAAGCCCTAAATGGAGAACGGCCGCGCCGTGGTGGTAACTGCCCAGCGGCCGATCACCTTGGAATTGACTTGAATTCCCGGAAACTTTCCGATACTTCCTATCACTGATCTTTTGAGGAGCCACGATGCAGGACCTCGGACTCTCCCACCTCTGGTCGCAAGGCGATTTCGTCATTCGCGGGACCGCCATCATTCTGCTGATCATGTCGCTGCTGTCGTGGATCGTGATTGTCACCAAGGCGTGGGATCTGGTCCGCCTCAAGAAGATGGCTCAGGGCGCGGAGACGCGCTTCTGGCAATCCGACGACTTCGAGCACGCGCTTGACACGCTCGGCGCCAAGGACGCCAACCCCTTCCGCACGCTGGCCATCATTGGCCGCGAAGCCGCGCACCACCATCGCACCAGCCATCCGCAACTGCACGACGCGCTGGACATTTCTGATTGGCTGACCCGCTCGCTCAAGTGCGACATCGACGAATCTGTGGCGCACATGCAATCGGGTCTGGCCGTGTTGGCGTCGGTGGGTTCGACTGCCCCATTCGTCGGCCTGTTTGGTACTGTATGGGGCATCTATCACGCACTGATTAGCATCGGCGACTCGGGCGTGCCTACGATCGACAAGGTGGCGGGCCCGGTGGGTGAAGCGCTGATCATGACCGCCTTCGGCCTGGCCGTGGCAATCCCTGCCGTGCTTGGCTACAATGCGCTGAGCCGCGGCAACAAGGGTGTCATCAGCAAGCTCAACCGTTTCGCGCATGACTTGCACGCCTACTTCGTGACCGGCGCGCGAGCGCGCCCGACCACCAGGTCCGACTCGCCGATGCGCTTGGCCGCCAAGGACTGACCGTCGGCAAGCAGGAAGGAGCGCATCATGGCATTTGGCACGCTCGACGGAGACGATGACGAGGTGATGAGCGCGATCAACATGACGCCGCTAATCGACGTCATGCTGGTGCTGTTGATCATCTTCATCATCACGATCCCCATCATCCACCACGCGGTGAAGATCGACCTGCCGCGCGCGACGAATCAGCCCAACGAGACCACACCGCAGCACGTCAACATTTCGATTGATGCCCAGGGCAAGGTGTTCTGGAACCAGCAGGAGGTCGACGCTAACACCCTGGACCAGCGCATTGCAGAAGCAGCGCAACGGCAGCCTCTGCCTGTATTGCATCTGCGCGCGGACCGTGAAGTGCGCTATGAACGCGTGGCTCAGGTGATGGCCGCCGCACAGCATGGCGGCCTCGACAAAATCGGGTTCATTACCGAACCGAAACGCTGAAAGCTGTGCAGTCCAGACAAGCCTGGCGAAGGCGTCGTGTTTGTAACACCGCTGCAGGGGGATGGGGAAATGGTGGCGGCTGCCGTCGCAGGATTCAATATCGCACAGAAGCAGCACTGCGTTCGCGTCCTAGGCAGCAATCAGCCAGGCCTTGCCGCTGCATTGACCGAGGACCTTGCCGAAGCGGGAATCAACCTCCGTGGTTTTTCAGCGGCGGTAATCGGTACACAATTTGTCGCCCACGTGACCGTTGACACCCAGGCAGAGGCGGAGCGGGCAGCGGACGTCCTTAATGCCGTTGTTTGACGGAGCACTCGCGATACGTATCGACGCGTCGCGCGACTTGGATTGCGTGAGATCTACTGCGCCATGGATTCAAGCGGCGAATGTTACCGCAGGTGGCCTGTCGCCTCAGACCAGCACGTGACGTGTCTGTACAAAGAAGCGCAGAATTTCTTCTTCAATATCCGGATCGATCATTTTTCGGCCGGTTTCCGTTCGGGCAGGCAAGCATTGGCGTCGTTCCAAACAATCGACAAATCAACGGGCGCTCCAGATACACGCTGCATCCCCTGCTATCAAGATGAGGGCAACTTAGGTTTGCCAGCGCGGTTTCGTGTTCTCCATCGCTCTTGACGGGAAGCCTCGACATTTCTTCCGTTGAGGTTGTCACGGGCCCACAACAGTCATGACATCCAGGGGTGCACTCGAATGTGGGAATTCGTGAGCGAAGAAATCTGATTTTTGACTATTCATTGGTTCAGGTTTCCGACAGTCGGCCGAGGTCTAGCCGAGGCAATGCAGGTTGCGCGCCACGTTCATCGCTAGCTGTGTGTCGCGCGCTTGCTCAGCTTCCGCTCGCCGGTGGTAGTCCAAGGAACTCCGACGCCTCTTGCATAGCGCTCTCGGCCAGTTCACGGGCCTCCTCGCCTCCGCCGGGCGTCATTAGGCCGACCAGGGCTGCGTACGCCAAGTGGATCAGGTCCACGGCACGGTGATACTGTTCGTCGCTCACGTTTTTCTATCTATGAAGCCATCGAGCCGTTTCGTCAGCTCAGGTTTACGCAACTTTCGCAATGCCTGGGATTCCAGTTGGCGGATGCGCTCGCGCGTCAGGCCGAACTGTTCGCCAATTTCATCCAGCGTGTAGTCGGTCTGGAGTCCTACGCCAAAGCGCATGCGCAAGATTCTTGCCTCGCGCGGTTTTAGCTCTGCCAGCACGGTTTCCAGTTCCTGCTGGAGCGCCGCCTGGATCGCCGCGTCCACTGGGGACATCGCCTCCTCGTCAGGCAAAGTGTCTCCCAGTAGGGCATCCCCGCTTTCACCCAATGGGGTCTCCAGCGAGATTGGCTGCTTGACGATATTTAGGATGGATTTGATCTGCTTCTCACTCATCGCTAGACGAGCTGCCAACATGGGCGGCGTTGGCATGGTGCCTGTTTCTCTGAAAACCTCACGCGAATGCCGATTGATCTTGCCAATGGACTCGACCAGATGCATCGGAATACGGATAGACGGAGCTTTATCGGCGATGGCACGTATGATCGCCTGCCGGATCCACCAGGTGGCGTAAGTTGAGAACTTATAACCGCGCCGGTAATCGAATTTGTCCACCGCACGCATTAATCCGATATTTCCCTCTTGGATCAGATCCGGCAATGGTAATCCACGATTCTGATATTTCTTGGCAATGGAGACCACCAGCCGGAGGTTGGCCCCGATCATTTCAGTCCTGGCTTGCCGGGCTTTCGTCTTCGCTTTCGCGACCCGCATGGCGGTATCCCTCAAATCCCCCAGCCGCATCGCGGCGCGGACCTCTATGGCACCCAACTGTTGCTGAAGCGCTCGCACTTCAGGCGCCCACCTGGTCAGGCGGGCGCGAATCGCGGGATTCTCGGCCGCCAGCGCTTTCATCCAATCAAGATTCACTGCTTGATCTCTGAATAGTTCTAGAAACACTTCACGCGTCAAGCCGCATTTGTCGATCAGGATCTTCGCAATGCGGTGCTCCGTTTGACGAACCTCCTCGATCAACGCATCAAGGTGCTGCGCGAGCTCCGCGACGACAGATGGGCTAAAGCGAAATGCGGTGAGTTCAGATTGGATGGAGCCCAGCACCCTGACATATTGGGTGAGGTCGGGTCTTTGGCAGCAAGAGATGCTGGCAAGCGCATCGGCCTGGCACCGGATCGCTGCAAACCTTTCAAAGGCCATGTCGCGCCAACCCGGGGTATCGCTTTCAGAAGACGTCATCGGCATCAGATCGCCATTGTCGAGCCCCGCGTCGTCATCCTCCAGCCCCGCATCGGTTCGCGCCTGCACTTCTGGGACCATGCTACTGCTGGCCTCGGCTTGCGGCTCAACAATATGGTCGACCAGATCATCAAATGCCATTTCATTGCAGGCAACCCGGTCGACCATCGCCAGGAGTTCAGAAAGCACGACTGGGCAAGCCACCATCGCCGCCATCATTTCCGCCAGTGCATCTTCAATCCGCCGGGCGATTGCCGCCTCCTCGTTGCGCGTCAGCAGGGGGATCGCGCCGATCTCTCGCAGGTACATCTGCGTGGGATCCGTCGAGCGAGTTAGTCGGCTGTCGCTCTGCGCGATGGCCACTGCAGCTTCCTCTGCGACATCCTCATCCATTGCGGAGGGTGCCGCATCCTGCGTCAGCCATCCCGGAGCTTCGGCTGGCGCTCGGTCGACGACCTCAATGCCGAGATCGGCCAGCATCGCCAGCGTTCGCTCAATGGCACCTGATGTTTCGTCGCAATCGGGGAGCTGATCGCTCAGCTCACCACGCGTCAGAAAACCTCGCTCTTTGCCAAGGGCGATGAGTGTAAGCAGGTTTGTGCGCAGATTCTCGTTCATTTCATGCACGCTCACGCGCGATCCGGCGCCTCGCTCCCGCCCGAGGGGTTCGCTACACGCATCATTTCTGCCCCGGGCGATAGCCAGACTTTGAGTTCGCGGTGGGACTGGCCGGGCTATGCCTGATCGGGTCATGGTCTTAGGTGCCTGCCCGCCAAGGCAGATGTCGCACGAGCCAGATCGATGCCGATACTGCGGCAATGGCCCAGAGCGTCACGATCACCAGCGCTGCAACGTGGCTGATGGGGCGATTGGGCGTTACTGCGGCCGTTGCACGATGCTGGCGCATCACTTCAATCGGAATTAACCGTATTGCAAGCAATAAGCCGAGAGGCACCAGCACCACGTCGTCCAAATAGCCAAGTACGGGGATGAAATCGGGAATCAGGTCAATGGGCGACAAGGCATAGGCGGCGATCAGCAAGGCTAGCGCTTTCGCATACCACGGCGTGCGGGGATCCAGTGCGGCCAGCCACACTGCATGCGCATCATTTCTGACCGCGCGAGCCAATGCCGAGAGCGTGCGGCCAAATGAGGCAGGAGGTCACTGCGCCACAAGTGCAGACGGACATCGTCCAGCACCGGGACTGCTGCCAGGGCGAGCAGCAGGGTCGCCAGTGCAAGCGTGGCGCTGAACCCGACGTGCTTGAATCCCAAGGCGCCAATGACGCCTCCAGCGAAAAACAAGGTGACAAGCGTGATGAGTACCCGTAGTTTTTCCGATTGGCAAGCACTGGTGGCTTGTTTGAGTCGGCTCTGGACAGGTTCCAATAGAAGAGCTTGCCCAGTTCGATACCGATGTCCGTGACCATGCCGGTCACGTGCGTGGTGCGGATCTCGGCATTCGACAACTTTGTGACCAGAGCATTTTGTAAGCCCATGATGAAGCAGAGCACCATGACCGTTGCAGGCACGAACAGCCATTCGTGGTGCTCGAGATTGCTTCCAAGCAGGCCAAAACACACCAACAGTGCGGCTTCCAGCATGAGCGGCAACGCGTATTCGCTTTGCAGGCGCTCGCGGCGGCCCCAATTGACAAGAACTGCTGAGCAGGCAGCGCCCGCCAGGAATGACAGCAGGGCGCCCAAGCCATCCAGCATCAGCCAGAGACTGCCCAGTGCCAGGTTGTCGGCCATGGCGGACACGATGCCAGACATGTGCGAGGTGTACTGGTGTACCGCCAGGAAGCCCCCAGCATTGGTCGCTCCGGCAACAAAGGCCAGGTAGCAGGCCAGTTGCCGATTGCTGCCGGGGCTGCGCTCCTTCCCGGTCAGCTTGCGCAGGTACAGGATTGGCATGGTTGAGTTGGTCAGGAGGCTTGCGCAGTAAGGGGCTTGTCAATACCGGATCTGCAGCTTTTCCGGTTTGGGCCAGGAGGCGCGATCCGAGGCAACTCGCTCGCCGCGTTTCAGCCGTCGGACTGCCCCGGTTAGGTTCAGCGGATGCTCGGCTTCCAGAATGCGCGCACGCGCCAACAGTGCATTCAGAGAGGGCAGCTTGTGGGGTCCTTTCCAGGCGAACAGCGTGTAGTTGGCACTGTCTTCGGCAAGGGAGAGCGACATCGACTGACCGAATGCGGTGCTGACCTCCTCCAGGTAAAGCGCGATATCGGGATCGCTCTCAAGAAAATTCGCGACCAGCACACCGTTATCGGCCAGGCGTGCATGACAGGAGGCATAGAAATCCGCGGTGCCAAGCTGTACCGGCATGCCGTCGGCCAGGAAGCCGTCCACCAGGATGACGTCCGGACGCGCATTTGGTTCGCGACATACTCGGCGCCATCCGCGCAAACCACCTCGAATCGCTCATCGTCCGGCGGGATCTGGAACTGCTCGCGCAAGGCGATGACCGCCGGATTGATCTCAATCGCCACAACCTTGGTATTGGCTAGATGCCGGTAGCAGTATTTGGCAAGTGACCCGCCACCCAAGCCGATCATCGAGATTCTGGCGGGAGCAGGGTGCAACAGCAGAAATCCCATCATCGTCCTGGTATAGCCCAGCACGAGCTTGTCGGGCTCCTTGCGCGACATGAAGCTCTGGGTGGCCAGTGCGTTGAAATGCAGCGACAGCGCATGCTGGGTTTCCAACACCTGGGGCGTACCGTCGCTGGTTGCCTCGGCCAGGAATTTCAGATAGGCCTCGAACGAGGAGCGGTCGGCGTGCATCTTGTCGGTTTCCATTAGAGAGCCTTGGGGAGCGCCTCCCCCCTCAGCAATGCTGCGATGGTGATGATAGCGGCCGCCTCGTCCGGTCCGACCGCCTGGATGCGTATTTGCGTACCCGCCCGCGCAGACAGTCGCAAGACTTCCATCACGTCCTTGGCATTTGCGGCCCAAGCGCCGCTGGCGAGCAGGATTTCGCATTCGAACTGACTGGCGGTGAAAGCCAACCTCGCCGAATTCCGTCCCTGGAATGCGTCCCTCGCAGTTAGCGCGATTGTCACTTCTACCACTGAACCCTCATCATAAAAGTGCAATATGAGGCTCATTTGAACGTGCGCCTCCCGGCGGCTTTCCGCCGGGACGCACAGGAGCTTTCTAGTTGTATAGTATGATAATGTGATTATTATACAGTGATACTCCGGAGCGCATGGAATCCAAGACTGCACGCCTGACCGTATTGATTGACCCGGTGAAGAAGAAGGCCTTTGAGGCACTGTGTGCTGCACAGGACCAGACACCATCGCAAATCGTTCGCCAGATGATTCGCGACTACTTGCAGAAGCACGAGGTGGACTACGCCACCAGGCCGAAGCTCGTAGCGACTACGCTGGGGGCGAAGGAACTCGGGTGACACGCAGAAGGAAGTGGACGGTGCCCAAGTACGGGCATTGGCACGCGTTTCCGGTGCGCCCAGGACGGATGCCAAGGCGTGTCGAACTTTGTTTGCCGAGACGAACTTTGGCAATTTGCGGAGCATCGCGCGCAACGTGCCCTCGCGAGCAAGATCGCTAGGGCCGTGCGGATTGGCTCCGCCGAACAGCGCTGAGTATCCCGCGCAGGATTTCTATTGGCGGCGGCGGACAACCGGGCACGGTTACGTCGACCGGGATGACATTGGCAACACGGCCGCAACTGGCGTAGCTCTCCCCGAAGATGCCGCCGGTACAGCCGCAGTCGCCTACCGCCACCACCAGTCTCGGCTCGGGGGTTGCCACGTAGCGCGCCGCAAGGCTCTTCCATATGACGCGAGACGGGTCCGGTCACCAATAGCATGTCGGCATGGCGCGGGCTGGCAACGAACTTTATGCCCAGCCCCTCGATGTTGTAGTAAGGATTGCCGAGTGCGTGGATCTCCAGCTCGCAGCCATTGCACGAGCCGGCATCGACCTGCCGGATCGTCAGCGCCTGGCCAAGAATGTCGAGCAGTTCCTGGTGGATGCGCGGGATGGTGACGGCCTCGCCTGCCGCGCTGGGCGGCGCTGGCTCAGTAACGATGCCGGTGCGGGCGATCTGTCTGAGGATTTGCCACATATGGAGTCTACAAGTCGTGCCCTGAATAGCTGAGGTTGAAGGATTTGTTGATCAGCGGGAAGTCCGGCACGATGTTGCCGATGATGGCGTGTTCCAGCACCGGCCAGTTCTGCCACGACGGGTCGTGGCAATGGCAGCGGAGGATGCTGCCGTCATCGGCGAGTTCGAGCGCGACCAGGACTTCTCCACGCCAGCCCTCCACCCATCCCGCACCGATGATGGCGCCGTCGGGCGCTTGCGGCAAGATTCGCGTGGCCCCGTCCGGCAGGGCTGAACAGACGGCACGAATTAGTCGCAGCGACTCCAGCACCTCATCGAATCGCACCGCCACGCGGGCTGCGACATCGCCGCCGCACTGCGTAACCAGTTTCACGGCGAGGCTATCGTAGGGCGGCCAGGCATGGTCACAGCGCAGGTCCGCCGCGCGGCCGCTGGCGCGCCCGGCCAGACCGGTCAGCCCAAGCTGGGCGGCAAGCTCGGGCGTGACGCGGCCCGCCCCCTGAAAGCGGTCCTGCAGGCCCGCATGTCCGTCGTACACCCCACGCAGCTCACGGACTTCCCGCTCGATGCCGTCGCACTGCTGTCGCAAGCGATTGAGCATGGCTGACGTCAAATCCCGCGCAACGCCGCCCGGTACCACGGCGTCCATCATCAGCCGGTGGCCAAAAGCTTCTCCGGACAGCCGCAGCCAGTCTTCGCGCAAGCGCGAGAATTGCGCCAGGCCGAAGGCCAGCCCGGCGTCGTTACCCAGCGCTCCCAAGTCGCCGAGGTGATTGGCTACCCGCTCACGCTCGAGCATCAGGCGCGCAGCCAGCTTGCCCGCGGCGGTGGGGCACAGTCCCAGGCAGACTCGAGCGCCATGCAGTAGGCCCAGGCATAAGCCACGGTGGAATCGCCCGAGACCCGGCCGGCCAGCCGGTAGCCTCAAGGGGCGCCAGTTCGGTGAAGCGCCGCTCGATGCCCTTGTGCGTATAGCCAGGTGTTCCTCCAGCCGCAGTACTTTCTCGCCGACCACGGAGAAGCGGAAGTGGCCGGGTTCGATGATGCCGGCATGCACCGGGCCGACGGCGATCTCGTGCACCCCGTCACCCTCCACGCGCACGAAAGCATAGTCGGCGGGCAGTTTGCCGGAGGTGTCCGCTCCCGCCCGCGCGCCGCTCTGCAGCGGCCGCGCGCCCGCCGGCCACAGGCCGTGGTCCAGCCAGGGCCGGGCATCGCGGTTGCCCTGCACGTTGATACCCACCAGGTCGGTCATGGCGCGCTGCATCCTGCCTGCGCATGGGAATATGCTGCTCAGATCCGGCACTGCGCGTGCGGTACCATCCAGCCGCAATTCGAGCCATACCAGTCCCCGCGGCGTGGCGTACGTCACGCATGCTGCCAACGTACCGCTGTCACGCCGGTCGATACCCCACAGCGCAACGACGCGCCCGCCCGCGTCCGCCACCGCATGGGCCGTAGCGATCCAGCCGTCTTGCTCGACCTGCCCATGCCAGACCGGCAGCGGCGTGGGCAGCCGCTTCATATCGAGGCTGAGATCTGACGGGACCATCGGTTCAGCTCCCAAGCATTGCGGCTGCCTGCCGGTACCAGGTGTTGAGATAGGGCGGAATATAGAGGCCCAGCATCAATCCTAAAGCGAGGTGAGTGAACACCGGGACCAGCGCCGGAGGATGCGCCAGCGGCTTGAGCGTGGTGTCGCCGAATACCATCGGTTGCACCCGGCTGAACACTGCGGCGAACGCCAACCCGAGCGCGATCAGCAGGAAGGGCGTGGCCCACGGCTGCTCGCGCATGGCGGTCGTGACGATCAGGAACTCGCTGGCGAAGACCCCAAACGGCGGCATGCCCAGGATGGCGAGCGCCCCTAGCATCAGGCCCCAGCCCACCGTCGGGCTGACACGGATCAGGCCGCGGATGTCGTCCATCACTTGCGTGCCCGCTTTCTGCGCGGCGTGGCCGACGGCGAAGAAGATTGCTGACTTGACCAGAGAATGCACGGTCATATGCAGCAGGCCGGCATAGCTCGCGATCGGCCCGCCCATGCCGAAGGCGAAGGTCATCATGCCCATATGCTCGATGGACGAATAGGCGAACATGCGCTTGATGTCGCGCTGCCGGATCAGGAAAAAAACGGCTGCCACCACCGACACCAGGCCGAACCCCATCATCAAGTGGCCGGTGAGATGGTTGCCCAGTGCCGCATCGGTCAGCACCTTGCAGCGCAGCACGGCATAGAGCGCCACATTGAGCAGTAGGCCAGAGAGCACGGCGGACACCGGGGTCGGCCCTTCGGCGTGGGCATCGGGCAACCAGTTGTGAAGCGGGACCAGGCCGATCTTGGTGCCATAGCCGATGAACAGGAAGGCGAATGCAAGCGTAATGATGTTGGGATCGAGCTGACTCTTGACCGCGTCCAGATTGGTCCACAGCAACGCGCCACCCTCCGGGCCGATGACCTTCTCGGCAGCCATGTAGAGCAGCACCGTGCCAAACAGCGCCTGGGCAATCCCCACCCCGCACAGGATGAAGTACTTCCATGCCGCCTCGAGGCTGGCGGCGGTGCGGTAGACGCTGACCAGCAGCACCGTGGTCAAGGTAGCGGCCTCCATCGCAACCCAGATGATGCCCATATTGTTGGTCGTCAGCGCCAGCAGCATGGTAAAGGTGAAGAGCTGGTACATGCTGTGGTAAAGGCGCAGCCGCGGCGGCGTCATCTTGCCGTGGTCGTGCTCCACCCGCATGTACGGCCGCGAGAAGACCGAGGTGGTCAGGCCCACGAACGCGGTCAGCGCAACGAGAAAGACGTTCAGGGAATCGATATAGAATTCCCGGCCCCATACCAGCATGGGACCATCGGCAATGATCTGCGCCGTGAGCACACACGCGGCGAGGAATGTGCCCAGGCTGAAGGCGACATTGAAGTCGCCTGCGCGACCGCGATACCCTGAAAGCGCCAGCACCACCCCGCCGACGAGCGGGGTTGCGAGCAACATGGCCAAGGCAATCAACTCAGTCCTCCTTCAGCTTCTCGAGGTGACGGATGTCCAGGCTGTCGAACTGTTCACGGATCTGGAACATGAACACGCCCAGGATCAGCACGCCGATCAGGACGTCCAGCGCTATGCCGAGCTCGACCACCATCGGCATGCCATAAGTTGCGGCGGTGGCAGCAAAGAAGAGGCCGTTCTCCATCGCGAGGAAACCGATAACCTGTGGCACCGCCTTGGAGCGCGTGATCATCATCAGAAAGGACAACAGCACGCAGGCCAGCGCAATGCCCAGCGTGCCGCTGGCCAGCTTTAGCGACAGCCGCGAGATCGGCATGGTGAGATTGAAGGCGAAGATCACCACCAGAATGCCAATCAGCATGGTGGTGGGAATGTTGATCAGCGTCTCGACGTCCCAACGGATCCGCAGACGATCGATAACGCGGTGCAGTAGGTAGGGGATGAGCAAGACCTTGAGTATCAGGGTCAGCCCGGCAGACAGGTAGAGATGGGGCTGGCCCGTCACGTAGCCGACGACTGCGGTGGCCAGCGCCAGCGTCGCCCCCTGCAGCGTGAACAAGTTGATCAGCGGCAGGATTCGTCGCTGCGAGATCATGGCGAAGGCGAGGATCAGCAGCACCGCGCCGAGCAGGTTGACGAACTGGGTGAGGAGCTCAGTCATTGCCGTGTACTCAGCGGGCCAGCAGTAAGTGGACCAGCATGCCGATCACCGCCAGCAGAAAGGCGGTGGCCAGGAACTCGGGCGCGCGGAAGATGCGCATCTTGGCGCTCGTCGTCTCCAATATCGCCAGCAGGACCCCACCCACAGCGAGTTTGAGCAGCAGCGCGGGCAGCGCAAGCAGCATGGCCAGTGGGGCGTGCGCTTCCGCAACGCCCCAGGGGAAAAAAAGCGCCAGGCCAATGCAGGAATAGGCGAACAGCTTCAGGCTGGCAGCCCATTCGAGGAGCGCCAGATGCCGGGCCGAGTACTCCAGGATTAGCGCCTCGTGGATCATCGTCAGTTCGAGGTGGGTGGCGGGATTGTCGACCGGTATGCGGGCGTTCTCGGCCAGCGATACCATGGTGAAAGCAACGCCGGCAAACGCTAGGCCCGGGTAAATGGCCAGGTCCCGGTGGGCAATCGTTCCGACAATGGTGGTGAGCGAAGTCGACTTGGAGATCAGCGAGGCGGAGAACAGCACCATCAGCAGTGCGGGTTCTGCCAGAAAACCGATCAGCATTTCTCGCCGCGCGCCAGCGTCCCGAAGGCGGTGCCGACGTCCATCGCCGCCAGCGAGATGAAGACCCGCGCCAGCGCGAACAGGCCGACCAGGGCGATTGCGTCGGCGGCCGGTGCCAGTGGCAGATCGGTGGATACGGTAGGGATGATCGAGCAAGCGAGCGCCATGCAGCCGAATACCACATAAGGCGTCGCGCGGAACAGCGGCGACGCATTGTCTGCGACCACCGATTCCTTATTGAATAGTTTGTGCAGCATTCGATACGGCTGCCAGAGGCTGGGCGCGACTTGTTCTGCAGCCAGGCCCGCCACTGATTGACCCAGCCGATCAGCAGCGGCGCCATCGCGATCGAGATCACGATCTCGAGTAGCTGTGACAGGGTCCCGCTCAGGTTCATGCAAGCCTCATCGCATCACCGCCAGCAGTGTGGCGGCCAGGGTCAGGAAGCTGTACAGCAAGTACGCCGAAATGCGTCCCTGTTGCATCAGGCCGATCAACCGGGCCAGATACGACGCCAGGTCGATCACGGGAACATACAGCCAGCGCCAGAAGTGGTCCGTCACCGTGACCCGGTAGTGCGGCTGTTCATCGAATGGCGTCGGCAAGTCACGGCGCATCAGGAAAAACGGCTCGAAGATCTGGCGGATCGGCTGACCGAAACCCTCTGCAGTGTCCTGCATGCGCGCAGTGCCCCATGGGAAGCCGCAAGCCCAGGGCGGGCTGCGGCGAAGCCGGCCATGATAGAAGCGGCGCACCAGCAGGTAGGCGAGCGCAAAACTGGCCAGAATGCCCAACAGGAAAATGACCGGCCCATAGCTGGCCTGAGCCAGGCCGTTCGGTGCAAGCAGCCAGCCACTGGCCGCAATGCGGACGCGAGCCCGCTCGCCACCAACTGCTGTGTCAACGGATCGATCAACTGGACAATTGGGTCGCAGCAGGCCAAGCGCGATACAGCCCAGCGCCAGCACAGCATGCCCCGCGCGCTCCCACCGGCCGGCATCGTGCGCATGGGGCAGTTTGGGCTCACGGGGCTGGCCGAGGAAGATCACGCCGAAGAACTTGACCATGGTGTAGCCGGCCAGGGCCGCCACCAGCGCGATCAGCGCGGCGACCACCGGGATCAGCATGGTCAGTATCGGCTCCGGGAGACCGGGCGTGAACAGAAAACTTTGTAGCAGCAGCCACTCTGAGACGAAACCGCCAAGCGGAGGCAGTCCGGCGCTGGCCAGCACGCCCAGCAGAGTAAGCCAGCCCACCCATGGCATATAGCGAATCAATCCGCCTAGCTTGCCCAGACTTCTCTCGGCGTAGCATGCAGCACGCTCCCGGTTCCCAAAACAGCAGGCTTTGAAGAGGGCATGGCTGGCGACATGGTAGAGCGCGGCCGTCAGAGCCAATGCGGCCATCGGCTTCATGCCGTAGGCTGAAAACATTAGGGCCAGGCCCATGGCAACGAAGAGCAGACCCATGTTCTCGATCGACGAATAAGCCAGAAGTCGCTTCATGTCGGTCTGAACCGCTGCGAAGACCACGCCGAACAGCGCGGTGGCCAATCCAACGGCCAGCAGCAACCCGCCCCACCACCACAGACGCATCTGCAGTAGGTCGAAGGACAAACGCAAGAGGCCGTAGATCGCGGTGTTGAGCATGACGCCGCTCATCATTGCCGATACCGGCGAGGGGGCTGCCGGATGCGCCTCCGGCAGCCAAACGTGCAGAGGGAGGACGCCGGCCTTGGCGCCGAACCCAAACAGGGCGAGTAGGAACCGACGGAGGCCCAGAACGGCGTCAACGCCTGGCTCGCATGTTGGCAAACGTATAGTCGCCAGTGTTGGCCTGCAGTACACCAAAGCACAGCAAGATCGCGATCGCTCCGATGCGCGCCATCGTGATGTAGAGATAGCCGGCGCCGCGCACTTCGGCAATCCGGTGGTTCGCGGTCACTAGGAAAAACGACGACAGCGCCATCGTTTCCCACATCACCATGAACGAGTAGGCGTCGTCTGCCAGGATTACCCCGGCCATGCTGGCAAGAAACAGGTGATATTCAAGACAAAGCAGGCCCGGCGGCGTGCCTTCCCCTTTGCGGAAGTAGCCAGCGGCAAACGTCGAGATGCCTACCGTCGCCCCCCCATTACCATCAGGAAGTAGGCAGACAGACTGTCGAGCCGGACATGGAACGGCAGCGCGGGCAGGCCTATGGGCAGCACGGCAGCCTCAGGCGTGCCAAACACGGCGTGGAGCGCCAGGCCGAAGAGCACCAGCCTAACAACCCGCCGATTGGGAACAGTACGCGAGATACGAAGGCCAACTGATGCAGCGCCAGAATCCCTGCTACACCAACAAGCAGCCAGGCCCCAACCACAACAAGCATCCAGTCAATATGGAGCCATTGCGTGAGAGGGGGCACGCTGCTCATGGATCAGGCTCCGCGACGCGTCGCCCGGCGTTGGCGGGATTCGTCGCTGCGCGCTGCGATGGAGCTTGCACCGGAGGTCTCTCATTGCCATCTGCTTCGGCTTTGTCCGTGTCCATGCCGCTGGGGATATACGTGACGCCGTGCTGGGCCAGGTAGTCGCGGATAAGACGCGTATCACCTGCGAGGCGGTCAGATCCTGCTGCGCGCAAAGGCGCTCGAAAGCAGCCTTCTTGTTGGGATCGATGAGCAACGTAAGCCGAGCGGTCTTTTGCTCCATTGGAGTCCCAAGATGGCAATACGATGATTACATGAATCACATCATAGATGATCACCATGCGAATCCAAAGGCCCGGCGCTACCTTCCTTGCCCCCCCGATTGGTGCTAGTTCCGACCGACGCTCGTTGCCACCTATGGGTTGCGGCGCTCAAATTTCATGGCACATTCTCCTGAAGCCGGCGTCAGGTGGCCAAGCGCAGCTCGATCGCGAAGACGATGCCAAAAACGGTGGTAGGGGCGGTTGGCCAGGGCCGCAGCGTCCGTGAGCCGTCCCAGCGTTTCCCCGAAGGGCAAATAGCGGTGGAACGGCCGCTGCGCCTGTGGGGCAAGGCCGACGTCGATGCGCGGCTGGCCCATGCGACTGCCGAAGCCGGCGACCTTGCCGTGACGGATGCCCGGCACGAATCGACGCGTCAGATCCTGGCCCTGTGGTTCGCTGTGATGCGTGCGGGCCAGGCTCGCCTGGCCCCGCAGGATACGCCCGGGCAGACTACGGCCTCGCACGCAGGACAACTTTTACGTCGAGTTACCGGACAACTTTACGTTAGAGGGCTGCCACGCGTAACGAAAGAAGGAAAGTGCTATAAGAGGCATAAAGACGCAGTATATTCTTTATGTTAAATTGCATCAGCCGCCGGCGGGCGCATCGCCCAAGAACCTGCAGCGTGCAGACCTGAATAAATCCTAATACACGATTATTCGCTGCCAAGAACTCCACGGCTGATTCAGGCGAAGGCGTAAATCGCAAGACCGGTGCACAACGCGATCAAGGACGTTTTCAACCGGGCCGCCGACTGGACAGAAGCCAAAGGCGGTGAATACGTATGGCACGCCTCACCCATCCGCGAAGCTTCCGCGGACTGGCTTCGACATACCGCTGCCTCTCATATGCTCGACAGCAAGATGGACCTGCGCACCGTGCGCGATAATCTTGGCCACGATTCCATCAACACCACAAGCCAATATGCGCACGAAGAAGATCGCCGCCACGATGAAACCACGCAGAACCATCGCATGAATTGGGGCTAAGACCAGCACGTGGGAGCTATTGATCTACGCCCGGGACGGTCACATCAGAGAACGCATTACCTTCGGCGCGACCAGTGTGAATCAAGGTGAGGAAAGCTCTAAAAATGTCCGCGCCGCTCTCCAGAAAATAGCCGGGACACGACGCGAACCACATTCTTGGTCGCTCTTCGGACAGTTCTGTCCGAAGGCCACGCGAACGGGTGAAGTGCTGTCCAAATACATAGCTGTTGAGCTGGCGTGGAAAATGATGGCCTCGCCACCAACTCGGACGTCTTGGACGCTTCACAGCAAGTACACGACGGCCATCATCTCGTCATTCCTTCGCACCAAGATAGCTGCATCGTCGCATCAGGTGAAAAGTCAAAGTTCGAGAAGCTCAAATTGGATACTCGAACTTCCCGATGTAGACTCCTCGTCTTGCACTGACCTTTCCGAATAAAACAACGTCGCCTATATTGATGCAGTCGCTTGACCAAAGGGTCAGCCGACTATCGTGGAGGTGCGCGATGGATACAGCAAAAGCGAAAGTGGGTTGTGTCGTTCCGGGTGCAGCCAGCTATATCTCTCAGCAAGGGTCTGTATATTCGCCCGGAATCAGCAAGGAGACGGTGGGCTGCGAAACGCTGTTTCTCGGCGTGGTGACCATCCCGCCGGGTCAAAGAACCAGGGCCCATTTGCACGAACGCCACGATTCTGCGCATTACATGCTCAGTGGCGACGAAGTCGAGTTCTACACTGGCGACGAACTTGAAGACCGGCAAGTGGCTCATTCCGGCGACTACATATTTACGCCTGCCGGCGTCCCCCATGTTGCCGTCAATCGTGGACTGACGCCTGCCGTCTTCGTTACCGCACGCAATGAACCCACGGCCCAGGAAAGCGTTGTCATGCGACCGGAACTCGATGCGAAAGTCCCTTGAGCCGAATGCGAAAGGAAAGCGCTCAAGGCATTGGTGCTGTAGCTCCCCGCTATCGAACAGCAGAAAGCGCCAGCTAAGCAAACAGGGTATCGCCCCTAAAGTGGCGGCTGACGCCGTATCAAACGAATGGCGCGGCAACGTCAGTGTCCCCTATTCTAATTTTCTCCGTCGTATCTCTGGTTCCAATGGGACCAAAGTTGACACCTGTTAGTGTCCTTCTGGCCGCTTTATGGTGTTTTTTCACCAAAGTTAATGCCGCCCCCGGCTCCTGCCCAGTTGCATCATCTGTTCCTGGAAGATCGCAGCGTGCGGCCCAGCACTTTTTCGATCACCGCGTCATAGTAGGCCGGTGGCTTCTTCGTGCGGTGGAAAGCTTCACGCCGCTTCAGGTAGGGATGGACCATGCCGCCCTGGATCGGGCCCGGCCGCACGATGGCCACCTCCCCCACGAAGTCGTAATAACTTCGCGGCTGCAGGCGCGGCAGCATCGACTGCTGGACGCGTGATTCGATCTGGAACACGCCGACGGTATCAGCGTGGCAGATCATCTCGTAAGTCTCCTTGTCTTCCTTCGGGATGTCTTCCATCCGCGCCGGCACCTTGGCCGGGCAAGGGATTCTCGTCCGGATAGATCACGCACTGGCAGCCGAAGCGCTGCGCGCCCCAGGCCACCGAGCGGCCGTGGTTGCCATCGGTCGCGCAGGTCACGGTGATGTCGCGCACCACGTCCGCGTAGCCGCCCGCGAGCAGATCGTCGACCGATACGTCGCAGATACCGAGTCGGGTGCCGATTTCGCGCACCAGCAGGCGGCTGACAGCGTACGCGCCCCCGAGTGCCTTGAAGCTGCCCAGCCCGAAGCGGCCGCCTTCATCCTCGACCTGCCCCGCCTGCTGCGCCGGATCGCCGCGCTCGGCGAAGTCGGCGCCATCGACGGCGGCGGCGTCTGCCGGCTCGCCCTGAGCGACGAGGATCGGGCCGGGCGCGATCTCGTCGTGTCGTGGATGCGCGAACTGGGCCTGTCGGTCAGCATCGACGGCATCGGCAACGTGGTCGGCGTGCGCGCCGGGCAGGAAGATCTGCCGCCGGTTATGACCGGATCACATATCGACACCGTGCGTACCGGCGGGCGCTACGACGGCAACCTCGGCGTGCTCGCCGGCCTGGAAGTGATGGCTGCCCTCGACGACGCGGGCATCGTCACGCGGCGTCCGCTCGCGGTAGCCTTCTTCACCAATGAGGAAGGCGCACGTTTCGCCCCCCGACATGATGGGCAGCCTAGTCTTCCAGGGAGATCTGCCGCTGCAGCAGGCCCTGGACACGCGCGGCATCGACGGCACCACGGTCGGCGAGAACCTGTCCCGTATCGGCTACGCCGGCCCCGCGCCGGTGGCCTGCACCCGCGTGCACGCCTTTGTCGAACTGCACGTGGAACAGGGCCCGGTGCTGGAGCATGACGACATCACCATCGGTGCCGTCACCGGCGTGCAGGGCATCCACTGGAGCGAGTTCACCGTCGAAGGCACATCGAACCATGCCGCACGACGCCGATGCATCTGCGCCACGATGCCGGATTGGTCGCCGCTCGCGTCGCCTGCTTCGTGCGCGACCTGTCGCGCGAGCTGGGCGGCGCGCAGCTCGCCACGGTCGGCCAGGTGCAGTGCTTCCCGAACCTTGTCAACGTGATTCCCAACCGCGCGGTGTTCACGGTGGACCTGCGCAATACCGACGGCGCCGTGCTCGCCGACGCGGTGGCGCGCACGCTCGCCTACGCAGGCGAGATGGCGAAGGCCGAGGGCGTACGCCTGTCCCACCGCACGCTGGCCGACTTCGCGCCGGTGGCGTCGACGGG
>LRMT01000233.1 GCA_001725945.1 Cupriavidus sp. UYMMa02A
GAGAGGCCGTCGTTTGCCGCAGCCCACAGCGCCTCACTTCGTGGAGGCTCCTGCCCTCTCCCCCGGCCCCTCTCCCGCCATGCGGGAGGAGGGAGAAACACAGCGAAGTCGCTAGCCCTTCTGGTTCGCCAGCCGCAGTGCCGCCTCCACCGCCATCTGCGCCCACGGCGTCATCGCCCCGGGCGACTCCAGGCATTCCGGCGGCAGGCTCAGGTAGTGGCGCAAGGCCACCTCTCCCCGGGACGACTGGTAGCGGAACGTATGGCTGCCCTCGGCCTCGAAGCGCGGGAGGGTCTTGTCGTCGGCCTTGAGGTAGCACTGGCCATCGCTGACCAGCGCGAACATCAGCCCGTCGTAGAACAGGCCGTGTCCGCCGAACATGCGCTTCGCGATCACCGGCCCGATGCGCGCCGCCAGCGGCCCCATCAGTTCGAGCAGGTGTTCGATGAAGGGATCGGGGCGGCGCGCAGCCATGCTCAGAGCTTCAGGCGTTGCCAGATTGCCTTGGTCGCGCCGGCCGCGTTGAGCGTATAGAAATGCAGGCCCGGCACGCCGCCCGCCAGCAGCCGTTCGCACAGCGCGGTGACCACGTCCAGGCCGAACGCGCGGATCGACTCGCGGTCGTCGCCGAAGCTCTCGAGCCGCTTGGCCACCCAGCGCGGCACTTCGGCGCCGCACATCTCGGAAAAGCGCATGAGCTGCGAGTAGTTGGTGATCGGCATGATGCCCGGCACGATCGGCACGTCCACCCCCACCGCCCGCGCATCATCAACGAAGCGGAAGTAAGCGTCGGCATTGAAGAAGTACTGCGTGATCGCGGAGTTTGCACCGGCCTTCACCTTGCGCGCGAAATTCTCCAGGTCGTGGCGCGGCGATTTTGCCTGCGGATGGTATTCCGGGTAGGCCGCCACTTCGATTTGGAACCAGTCACCGGTCTCGGCGCGGATGAACTCCACCAGCTCGTTGGCGTAGCGGAATTCGCCGATCTCGCCCATACCCGACGGCATGTCGCCGCGCAGCGCGACGATATGGCGGATGCCGCCATCGCGATACTGCTGCAGGATCGCGCGGATGCTCTCGCGCGACGAGCCCACGCATGACAGGTGCGGCGCGGCCTCGATGCCTTCACGCTGGATTTCCAGCACGGTATCGAGTGTGCCCTGTTGCGTGGTGCCGCCGGCACCGAACGTCACCGAGATGTACTTCGGATTGAGCGGAGCGAGCTGCGCGCGCGTATTGCGCAGCTTCTCGGCGCCCTCCGCCGTCTTGGGCGGGAAAAATTCAAAGCTGTAGTAGCGGTCTTGCATGATGGTGGCACGCCGCGTTGGCGCGGCGCGCGTGGTAGGACCCGTAGCAGTGCGCGGCCGTCAAGCCGTGCGTTCGCCCAGCAGCAGGCTGGACAAGAGCCACGAGATCACGCTGTACAGGATGGAGCCCAGCAGGGCCGCCCCGAAGCCGCCGACCGTGAAGCCCGACAGCAGGTTGCCGACGAACAGGAACAGCAGCGCATTGATCACGAAGATGAAGAGCCCCAGCGTCAGCACCGTCACCGGCAGCGTCAGGATCACCAGGATCGGCCGGATCAGCGTATTGACCAGGCCCAGCACCAGCGCGGCCAGCATTGCCGAGCCGAAGCTCTTGAGGTGGATCGACGGCAGGATGTACGGCAGCACGAACAGCGACACGGCGTTGATGATCCAGACGATCAGCAGTCTCATGAGGGCTCCTTGAAAGCTTTTTCTCCCCTCCTCCCATTTATGGGAGAGGGTCGGGGAGG
>LRMT01000234.1 GCA_001725945.1 Cupriavidus sp. UYMMa02A
GCCGTACGAGCCTTTGCTGCACGGCGCCGGCCCTGCGAAGCCGGCGCTGCGGACGGCGCGCCGCCAAAGCGCCGCAATACCTCGTCCGAGACGGGGGCGAGAGTGCCTTCGCTGGTCTGTACCGTCTCGGCGAGAAACACCTCGGAAGGCGGCAGGAGCTGGAAATACAGTGCCCGGCACAGCGCGTGGGCTTCGGTGCCGGCCCATGAGGGGGGCAGCAGTTGCAGCGGCAACTTGGGATCCTGCAAGACGATGCGGCGATAGGCCAGCACCAGCAGGGTGCGCGCCTGGAAGGCGGTTTCCGGCGGAATCTCCCCCTCCGACAGCGCCGCCTGCACCGGTCCGAACAGCGCGATGAAGTCCCGGTACCCGGCCTCCACTGCGTCCAGGCTCCAGGCCTTGCGGATGGTGGCCTGCATCGACGCCGGCGCATCTGGCTTGCCGGCGTCGCGCTCAGTATCTGCACCTTGCCCTCGATCTTCAGCTCACGCACCAGATGCTGGCAGGCGCCGGGGTCGTTGCCCGGCGCCGCGTAAAGATTGGGCGCGAACGGCCCGAAGCCGAGCCATTGCAGTCGCAGCTTGAGATCGGCCACGACACGCTTGTCGAAGTTGTCGGGCTCGAACAGCACGATCTGCCAGCTGCCGTCCCAGACGGACCTGGGCTCACCATAGACGCGTTCGAAGTAGTCCCGAGAATTCTCGAAGGTTTCCTTGCTGAGCGAGTAGTAGCTGTACTTGCCACTGCGCACCGCATCGAGCCAGCCGTCGTACACCAGCCTGAGCGCGGCGGTGCGCACGTGGGACGCTTCCAGCCCGAACGCGCTCACCAGTTGCACGATGCTGCTCAGCCATACCGACCCGCGCCCGGGCGAGAGCATGTCGCCGAACACGGTGCTGATGATCGCCTTCGGCGAGAAAGGAACCTGCCCGGCCAGCCCTGCGCTCAGCCCTTCCCAGCTGACTTGCCGGGCCTTGGTCGTTGCCGCCTTCGCCATCACGAATTCTCCTTGGATGGGCGGATTATATCGGTCGGCGCGCAGGCGCCAGGCGTGTCACTGGCGTTGGCCACCGCGGCCAGAGCAGCTGCAGCTGGCCGCGCAACGCGCCGAAGCGCTCGACCGCGTCCTCGAACGCGTCGCGCGCGCTGGCATAGCGTTCGATGATGTCCGGGTGCGGCCCCAGGGCAACGATGTCGGCATGGATCGCGTCGCATTGGTTGAGCAGGCTGTCGAGCTGGATGCGGTCGCGCATGTACTGCCTGGCGAGTTGAGCGGCAGCGGCGTCGAGGGCCGCGTAGGTGGGCACGTGGCGGCCCGGTGCGCAGGGGAAGTCCGCCTGCAGGCGGCTCCATTCGGCGTCGAAGGCGAGTGGCACCTGCGTCTGCGCATCGGCGCGATAGCCAAAGCGCGCCAGCTGTTGCCGGCGTCCGTGTTCATTCCAGGCGGGGTGGTTCATACCGTCTCCATGTAATACAAAGATGTTGTTTAAAAAAGTATAGTTTGTATTATACTGGGGCTGCGCACC
>LRMT01000235.1 GCA_001725945.1 Cupriavidus sp. UYMMa02A
GATCTGGCTCGCAAGCTCATGCGCTATATCCGTCAACACAACAAGGATCCCAAGCCAATCAAATGGAAGTACGACGATCCATCGCGACGAATCGTCCGGTGCCATTTCAATGACGCAGTGGACTAGGCACATAGATTGCACTCACAAATGAACTCGGTGGTGACTCCTTCCGCGGACCTCACGCAGGTGCGCTGTAAGGCCAAAGGATAGAATTAGCCAATAAGCAAACGTAAATAACACCGCCAAGCAAGGATATTTTATTATTTTTAGCATGAGGATAAATCATGAGAAAGGTCGAAAAGATCACCGTCGACAACGAAAGCGGCTTTGTGCTCAACTTCTCAGTCCAGTGGCTCAGTAGCGACGGCAAGTGGAACACCACGGAGTGAAGCAGCGGCAACTATCCCGTGTCACAGTCTAGGACGACGCCTCCGCTTGACAAGATTGGCGTCCCGGCCGATGCGGTGGGGGAGTATCGGGTCAAGGAACGCCGTTTCTTACTTTCGAGTCGAACGATCGCATCGCGACCTACGAATCAACCTGGACACCTTTAATCGGCTTTAAAATCACTATAATTGAGTAAGTGGTGAACTCCTTCTCCGAGGCCGGGAGTCTGTCGGTGTTTTGATCTGAGCGAACTGACGCGCCAATACACCGGCCGAGGCTCGGCGGCGCACCATCCGGCAGTGTTGCTGGGTCTGCCGATCTACGGCTATGCCAGTGGCGTGCACTCCAGCTGCAAGATCGAACGCGCGACCTACGACTCGGTGGCTTTCCCCTATTTTGCAGCCGACACTCACCCGCATCACGAGTACCCCAGCTTCCCCGCCCGCGAGCGGACTTGGCATCCTCCAGTTTGCAGCCACGCCGGTGATGATGCCGGGGTTTCGGCATACGACACGCCGGCATCCACCCCGGCGGTCGCAACGCAAGCCTTACCCAAGGACAAGCGTGCCGACCATCCGGTCATGGCATTCCTACAGCGCATCGGCAAGCAACCCCTGCGAGAACGCGATTAGGCCATTCGTTGTCGGAAAGAGAAACCTCCTATTTTGCGACACGCTGGCCGGCGCCAACGCCAGCGCAATTCTTTACTCGCTGGTGGAAACCTGCAAGGCCAGCGACGTTGATCCGTACCAGTATCTGGTTGCCTTGTTCATGGCGTTGCCACACGCACAGACTGCGACGACTACGAGGCTCTACTACCCTGAAGGCTCAAGCCCTCAGCCGTCTAGGGGATACCGTCGGCTGCCGCAAGGGACGTCCTCAAGACCGCTTACACTGAACGCGTGACATGGGCCAACTGGATGACCTTGCTTTCGATCCTCGTCTAACGACCCATGCGCGTCGGTTAGGGATTGAATCGTCGCTCGATGTTAGCTTAGTGGAGTGGAAGGGGCGTTCGTACTATCACGTGAGTGGCTTGGATCGGGAGGGCCGTCGCGTGCTGATTGAAGTGTTCACAATCAATTCTCACGGGAGCCTGCAAGCCGTCTTGGCGTTCGAATATCCGCCGCCGATCCGCAATCTCTACCCCCACTAAGTGCATCTCCTCGACAAATCGGGAGCATATGACAGCGCAGGCGAGCTTAAGCAAGGCGAGATGAAACATCGAGGCGACGTTCGAAGCGCATGTCTAGCTTGCCGCACCCGGCAAGCTAGGGAAACGCTGATCAATGAGGTCGGCGAGCAGCGATGCAGGTAAGCCCGACCTTGGTTTTCGTAATGTGAGAGAAGAAGGCCAATTCAGGACGGCATTTTCCTCACGTCGCACCTTTCCTACGCACTTTTCGCGCTCAGGACGGATTGCTCCCCTGTGAAACCAACAGCCGTTTCCTGGCGAGC
>LRMT01000236.1 GCA_001725945.1 Cupriavidus sp. UYMMa02A
CGCAAGCAACCGCCGCAGCCGGTGCTGGCCAGACGCACACCCGCGCAGCCGGCCAGGCAGCGTCCGCCCGTCGGCCGGTCGCGTCAGGAGCCGGTGCTGAAAGTCGCCTCCCGTCGCCCCGCAGCGGTGGGCCAGCCGGCCATGGCTGACGGCGGCGACTGGGAAACGTTCTGATCCGGCACCGGGAGCGCTACACGATTCGCGCGTCGCGGCGTACCCTGCGGTGCGCCGCCGACGCCGATGTCATAAACGCCTACAATAGCCGCTCTCCCTGATCCTCAGAGCAAGAGCAGGCCGGTCCACCTGGCGCATGCGGCGCCCCGCGCGGGCCGCCATGCCTGCCGCCGCTGGTGCCGATGACCGCCGTACCCTCCCAGCCGCCCCGCGCGGCAGATGCTCCGCCTTATTCCTCTTCCCCCACGGATCCGCAGCCGCCGGTCATGCAGATCCTGTTCGGCCTGATGCTCGCCATTCTGCTGGGCGCGCTCGAACAGTCGATCGTGGCGGTGGTGCTGCCCGAAATCGCACTGCAGCTACGTGGCTTCGAGGATATGGCCTGGGTGATTTCGGCCTACCTGGTGGCCTCCACCGTGGCCACGCCGATCTACGGCAAGCTGTCGGACGTGCTGGGCCGGCGCTCGGTGCTCTCCTTCTCCATCCTGCTGTTCATGGTGGCCTCCGCGGTATGCGCGCTGGCCCAGACCATGCCGCAGCTGATCGTGGCGCGCATCCTGCAAGGCCTGGGCGGGGGCGGGCTGATCTCGGTGTCGCAAGCGGCCATTGCCGACGTGGTGCCGCTGCGTGACCGCGGCCGCTATCAGGGCTACGTGAGCGGCGTCTGGGCGGTGGCCAGCATGGCCGGACCCGTGATCGGCGGCTACCTGGCGCATTACCTGTCCTGGCGCTGGATCTTCTGGATCAACCTGCCGCTGGCCTTGCTGGCGCTGGTCGTGGTGCGGCGCGCGTTGCGCTTCCTGCCAGCCGGCGGGCGGCGCCATCGCATCGACTACCTCGGCGCACTGCTGTTCGGTGGCGGCCTGGGCGGCGTGCTGGTGTTCCTCACGCGCTTGGGGCAGGGGCATTCGCCGCTGCGGACCGACTCCCTGGCGCTGCTCATCGCCGGCCTGGTCGCCATGGCGCTGTTCGTCTGGCAGGAGAGGCGCGCCGCGGATCCGGTGATCCCGCTGGCCATGCTGCGCGTGCCGACCGTGGCGATCTGTTGCGCCACGCTGTTTTTCTGTTTCTTCCAGCTCATCGCCATGTCGGTGCTGCTGCCGCTGCGTTTCCAGGTCGTGGGCGGCGCAGAGGCGGATGCCGCCGCGCTGCGGCTGGTGCCGCTCACGCTGGCGATTCCGTTCGGCTCGTTCGCGGCCGGGCGGTTGATGTCCTGGACCGGCCGCTACAAGCCGCTGCAGATGGCGGGCGCTTCCGCGGCGCCGCTGGCGATCGTGGCGCTGGCCTTTGTCGATCCGGGCGCGGTATGGCTGTGCGCGCTGGTGATGGTGATCCTCGGGTTCTCCATCGGCCTGCAGCTACCGAGCGGCCTGGTCGCCACGCAGAACGCCGTGCCGCCGCAGCAGGTGGGCATTGCGACGGCACTCACGGCGTTTTCGCGCATGCTCGGCGGCGCGGTGGGCGTGGCCGTGCTGACCACGGTGCTGATCGCACTGCTGCGCCATGGGGGCATGGCCGTGAGCGACCTGTCCGGCGGCGAAGACGTGCTCATGAGCATGTTCCGCCGTGTGCTGGCAGCGGACACCCCGGCCGCCGATGCGGCTGCCGTGCGGCAGGCCGCCGAGCGCGCATTCCGGCTTCTGTTCCTGCTGAGCGCTACGGTATCGCTGCTATCGCCTTTTCTGGTCGCGCGCCTGCGCGAAGCCACGTTGCGCGGCAGCCCGGCTACGGCGCCGGCGGCAGCCGAATAGTCTGGCGGCGCGGCGCAGCTTCATGCGCCGCGCGC
>LRMT01000237.1 GCA_001725945.1 Cupriavidus sp. UYMMa02A
GTTCTTTGGTTACTTTCTGTCGCTCGGACAGAAAGTGACTCGCCGGCTGCGCCGGCGAAACAGCAGCGCCTGCCAAGAGCAACAACGCCCACCCGACCAGAAGAGCATTAGGGGAAACAATTTCCCCCTTCCCTCACCGCTTCAATTCGGCGTAACCACCCCAAACGACGGATCAAAAACCGTCATCATCCCCCATCAGTTCGCCGAGCTTGTTGCCGTCGCCCTCCACCTCGATATCCCCCCTGCGCCAGTGCCGTCTTGAAATCAACCTCCCGCAGGTTGATGCGATCGAGCATCGGCTTGGTCATGGTGACGGTGACATCCGCCTTCGGATTGCGCATCCCTTCCCGATAGGTCAAGACGCCGTTGCGCAACGTCACCGCATAGGGCTTCTTCAGGTCAGAGAACACCCAGTTGAGCGTCATGTCATGTCCCTGCGCCTTCTCCGAATCCAGCCGCACACCCAAAAAGTCGAAGAACATTGACGGCTCCAGCGCGCGGACCAGGTCAGCGGTGTTGCGCCCCGCGAGCGGCGTGCGCCGTTGCGCAGCTCGGTGGCGCCGGTCAGGTAAATATTGCGCCACAGGGAGTTCTCGGTCTGGTAGCCCATCTGTTCGAGCGCTTCCGCCTGCGCCTCCCGTGCCGCCTTGTTGTCAGGCTCGGCGAAGACGAGATGGTTGCCGATCTGCGCGGCCCAGCGGTAGTCGCCCTTGTCCATGGCAGCGCGCATCAGCTTGAGGACGTTGTCGGCACCGCCCATGGCCTCCACGTAGTGCCGGCCGGCATCTTGCGGCGGCAGCGGGTTCAGGTGCGCGGGATTGGCATCATAGAAGCCGAGATACCGTTGGTACACCGCCCGTGAGTTGAAGCTCAGCGATCCGTAGTAGCCGCGCGTGTACCACTTCTTTTCCAGCTCGCCCGGCAGCGTGCGCATGGCCTCCGCGATTTCCATCGGCGTCTTGCCCTGGTTGAGCAGGTGCAGCGTGCGGTCGTCAGGTAGGTGTACATGTCGCGCTGGTCGGCCAGCAGCGTACGGATGTGCTCGCCGCCCCAGGTCGGCCAGTTGTGCTGCGCCACCATGATCTCGACTTTGTCGCCATAGCGCACCAGGCTTTCGTCGAGGAACTTGCCCCATGCCTTCGGGTCGCGCACCAGCGCACCGCGCGGCGTCAGGATGTTGTGCATGGTGCGCGTGGCGTTCTCGGCCATGCACAGCACGCGGAACTGCGGCAGGTAGAGGTTCATCTCGGCCGGCGCCTCGGTGCCGGGGGTGAGCTGGAACTCGATCTCCACACCATCGATGCGCCGCGTCTCGTAGGGCTTGGTGATCGAGACCGTCGGCGCGATCAGGCCGGCGGTGCCGCCCGCCGACCCGCCCTTGCCGATGCCTGTGTCGATCTGCCCGAGTTCGTTGCTCGGCACGCTTGCCCCGGACTGGTAGACGGCGCGGCGGAGCATGGCGGTGCCGGCGAATACGTTCTCGCTGATGGCTTCGTGCATGAGCCGTCCGGCGCATAGATGGCGACCTTGCCGGCCTTCACGTCGGCTTCATCCACCACGCCGCGCACGCCGCCGAAGTGGTCCAGGTGCGAGTGCGTGTAGATCACCGCCACCACCGGCTTGCGCGGGCGGTTGGCGTAGTACAACTCAAGCGCCGCCTTGGCGGTTTCGGTGCTGGTCAGCGTGTCGATGAGGATGATGCCGCGCTGGCCCTCGACGATCGTCATGTTGGCCAGATCGAGGCCGCGCACCTGGTACACGCGGTCCGACACGCGAAACAGGCCGGCGTGTTGTTGAGCTGGGCCATGCGCCACAAGCTCGGGTTGACGCTGTCAGGGCTCTTCTCTGCCTTCTGGAAGTCGTACGTGGAAGACTTCCAGATCACGCGTCCTTGCGGGTTGCGGACTTCGCCGTTGAAGGGCGCGACAAGCCCGCGGCTGGCGTCTTCGTAATCCGCGCGGTCAGCGAAGGGCAGCTGTTGCAGCACTGCCGCCGCCAACGCGGCAGTCACGCCATCCGTATCGGGCATCCAGATATCGAGCAGCACGAGATCAGGAGTGGTGCCCAAGCGGTATTCGCGCGCCTGCTGCGCGTTCTCGGCGACTTCGACCGCATGCCTTCGTCGGCTCAGGATTTCCAGAGCCAGTTCCCCGGAGTTCCCATTTCGTATCAGACTACTAGACGTTGCCTTCTCCCAACC
>LRMT01000238.1 GCA_001725945.1 Cupriavidus sp. UYMMa02A
CGACCTGGCTCGCCGCGCGGCGGCGGCCTGCCGGCACGGTCGCGACGCGCGTGGCCAATGGCTGGCGGCTGAGCGGGCGCAAGCTCTACAGCACCGGCATTCCGGCGTTGCGCTGGCTGTCGGTCTGGGCCCGCACCGACGAGCCGCAGCCGCGCGTGGGGATCTTCCTGGTGCCGCGCCCGCGCCGATACTGCCGGCATCCGCGTGGTGGAGAACTGGAATCACATGGGCCTGCGTGCATCGGGCAGCCACGAGACCGTGCTGGACAATGTCTGGATCCCGCCGGAGAACGCCGTCGATATCCGCGCGCCGTCGGCTTGGGCACCCGCTGGCGCGAGCCAGGCCGACGTGGACGCCAATGCCGACCAGCAGGCGTGGATGGTGGTGCTGCTCGGCAGCCTCTATGACGCCGTGGCGCGCGCGGGCTACGACTGGATCCGCGGCTTTGTGCGCGAACGGATACCCGGCAGTCTTGGCGCGCCATTGGCGACGCTGCCGCGCGTGCAGGAGGCGATCGGCGAGATCACGGCGCTCCTGCACGCCAACCAGGCGCTGCTCGACGATGCCGCCGCGCGCACTGACGCCGGCACGCCGCCGCCACCGACCGACAGCGGACTGCTAAAGTTCACAGTCACGGGCAATGCGATCCGCGCGGTGGAACTGGCGCTGCAGCTTTCCGGCAACCACGGCCTGAGCCGCAACAACCCGCTGGAGCGCCATTACCGCGACGTGCTGTGCAGCCGCATCCATACGCCGCAGAACGATTCGATTCTGGTCGCGGCGGGCCGCGTGGCGCTTGGACAATGACCTATCAGGAGACCTGTGTGAGTGAATTCCCCACCGCCAGCCGCGCAACGCTCGCGCCGCTGCGTGAGTTCATCACCGGCCTGACGGCGCTGCTCGACCAGCAGCCCGACGAGCCGCGCATCCTGCGCGAAGGCGGCGCGCTGCTGGCCAGGCTGGTGGCGCGCGATGACTGGCTGCCCGATGCGTTTGCGCAACCGCACCCCGAGTATTACCAGCAGATGCTGCTGCACTGCGATTCGGGAGCGTTTTCCATCGTGAGTTTCGTCTGGGGGCCGGGCCAGCGCACGCCGATCCACGATCACACGGTGTGGGGCCTGATCGGCATGCTGCGCGGCGCCGAGTATTCGCAACCGTTCGTGATCGATGCCGCGGGGCGACCGGTGGCGCAAGGCGAGCCGACCCGGCTGGAGCCGGGGCATGTGGAAGCCGTGTCGCCGACTGTCGGCGACATCCACCGCGTGCACAACGCCTACGACGACCGCGTCTCGATCAGCATCCATGTGTACGGCGCCAACATCGGTGGCGTGCGCCGCAGCGTCTATACCGAGGCCGGTGAACGCAAGCCGTTCATCTCCGGCTACTCCAACCCCTATCTGCCCAATCCGTGGGACCGCTCGAAGGATTCCACCGCATCATGACCGCTTCCGCTGAACAATTTCCGCTGATCACCAGCCAGGCCGTGCGCCAGGCACTCCTGGACCGCAAGGAGATCGCACTGATCGACGTGCGCGAGGAAGACCCGTTTGCCCAGTCGCATCCGCTGTGGGCGGCCAATTTTCCGCTGTCGAAGCTGGAACTGGACGCTTGGCCGCGCATCCCGCGGCGCGACACGCCTATCGTGGTCTATGGCGAGCATGACGGCACGGACCTCGCGCGCGCGCGGCGGGTGTGCTGCGCAAGCTTGGCTATACCGATGTGAACCTGCTCGACGGCGGACTTGATGCGTGGATCGCCGCCGGCGGCGAAGTGTTCCGCGACGTCAACGTGCCGAGCAAGTCGTTCGGCGAAGTGGTGGAGGCGAAGCGGCACACGCCGTCCCTGGCTGCGCCGGAGGTCCAGGCGCTGATCGACAGCGGCGCCGATGTGGTCGTGGTGGATGCGCGCCGCTTCGACGAGTACCAGACCATGAGCATCCCCACGGCCACGAGCGTGCCGGGCGCCGAACTCGTGTTGCGCGTGCGCGAACTCGCGCCGAACCCGTCGACGCAGATCATCGTCAACTGCGCGGGGCGCACGCGCAGCATCATCGGCACGCAGTCGCTGATCAATGCCGGCATCCCGAACCCGGTGGCGGCGCTGCGCAATGGCACCATCGGCTGGACGCTCGCGGGCAGACGCTGGACCATGGCGCGAGCCGCCGCGCGCCGCTGGAGATTGGCGCGGCCACCGCGCAGACGCACGCCGCGGCGCGCGCGACATCG
>LRMT01000239.1 GCA_001725945.1 Cupriavidus sp. UYMMa02A
ACCTTCGAGACCCTGCGCTATGCCGTGGAAGACGGCGTAGCGACCATCACCCTGCACCGGCCCGAGCAGCTCAATGCGTTTACCGGCCAGATGATGCAGGACCTGATCGCCGCCTTCGACGCCACCGCGCGACGACAACGTGCGCGCCGTCATCGTCACGGGGGCCGGCCGGGCGTTCTGCGCGGGGGCCGACCTGTCGGCCGGGGGGCGCCACCTTCGAGCAAACCGGCGGTCCTCATGGCAACACGTCGAACAGCGCCGCGGCACCCATGCCGCCGCCGATGCACATGGTCACCACGGCCTGCCGGATGCCGCGCCGGCGACCTTCGATGAGCGCATGCGCGGTCATGCGGGCGCCCGACATGCCGAACGGATGGCCGACCGAGATCGCGCCGCCGCTCACGTTCAGGCGCGTGTCGGAGATGCCGAGCTTCTGCTGGCAATACAGCACCTGCGAGGCAAAGGCTTCGTTCAGCTCCCACAAACCCACGTCGGCGGAGGTCATGCCGTGGCGCGCCAGCAGCTTCGGCACGGCAAACACCGGGCCAATGCCCATCTCCTCAGGCGCGCAGCCCGCCGCTGCCATGCCGCGGTAGCGGCCGAGCGGGCGCAGGCCGCGGCGGCGCGCTTGCTCGCCGCTCATCAGCAGCACGGCGGCCGCGCCATCCGAAAGCTGCGAGGCATTGCCCGCGGTAACGTATTCACCTTGGGCAACGACCTGGCCGCCGCTCCAGACCGGCTTCAGCGCCGCGAGGCTTTCCGCCGTGGTGTCGGGCCGGTTGCATTCGTCGCGTTCCAGCCGCACGGTCTCGTGCCCGGTCAGCGCCCCGCTCTTGTCGAACAGTGCGCGGCGCGTTTCCAGCGGCACGATCTCGTCGTCGAATGCGCCGCGCCGCTGGGCCTCCGCGGTACGCTGCTGGCTGCGCCACGCGTAGGCGTCCTGCTCGGCGCGGCTGATGCCGTAACGGCGCGCGACCACCTCGGCGGTTTCGATCATCGCCATATACGCGGCGGGCTGGTGCGCCAATACAGCTTCGGATTGCGCGCGGTAGGCATTCTTGTGCTTGTTTTGCGTGAGCGAGATGGATTCCACGCCGCCGGCCACGATGACGTCGGCTTCGCCGCACTGGATCGCGCGGGCCGCCGCCGCGATCGTCATCAGGCCGGAGCCGCACATGCGGTCCATGGTCATGCCGGGCACACTGTCCGGCAGGCCGGCCGCCACCGCGCACAAGCGGCCCAGGTTATAGCCCTGGGTGCCCTGCTGCGCGGCCGCGCCGATCAGCACGTCTTCCACCTCGGACGGGTCCACGCCCGCGCGCTCGACCACTGCGCGCACCACGTGCCCGCCCAGCACCGGGGCCTCGGTGTCGTTGAACGCGCCGCGAAAGGCCTTGCCGATCGGCGTGCGCGCGACGGCGACGATGACTGCTTCATTCATGCTCGATTCCTTCTCAGAAGTAGTAGCGGCTGATGGTCTCGGCCACGCAGGCCGGCTTGTCCTCGCCTTCGATTTCCACGGTCATGCGCACCACCGACTGCACGCCGCCCGGCAGGTCTCGGCCCGCACCAGTTCGCCCACGCCCCGCACGCGGCGCCTACGCGCACCGGCGCGGGAAAGCGCACCTTGTCGCAGCCGTAGTTGACACCCCATTTCATGCCCTCGACCGTGACCAGTTCCGGCAGGAACTGGTTGACCAGGGCCAGGGTCAGGTAGCCGTGCGCGATGCAGGCACCGTACGGGCCCTGCGCGGCGCGCTCGGGATCGACATGCAGCCACTGGTGGTCGCCGGTGGCATCGGCGAATTGGTTGAGCTGCGCCTGGGTGATCCGCATCCAGGCGCTTTCGCCGAGGCGCTGGCCGACGGCGGCGTGGATGTCTTCGGCAGAGCGGAAAGTTCTTGGCATTTGCTATGTCCTGTGTTGACGCTTCCCGCATGGGCCCAAAATTCACTGGCCTGCCCGTGCCTCCCGCCTGTTTGCTCCCCTCTCCGCTTGCGGGAGAGGGGCCGGGGGAGAGGGCAGGCGCATGGCAAGCATCGTGACGTCTCACTTCGCGCGTCCACGTGTGTCGCCTGCGGCGAGTGCGTGCAAGCCTGCCCGACCGGCGCGCTGACTGCCGGCGCGCGATGCCGCGCTCGCCGTGCCGGATCGGCAGGTGAAGTCGGTCTGCCCGTATTGCGGCGTGGGCTGCCAGCTGACTTACAACGTCAAGGACAACCGCATCCTCTACGTCGAAGGGCG
>LRMT01000240.1 GCA_001725945.1 Cupriavidus sp. UYMMa02A
CCGCCTCGCCTCAGGCCGCCGCGCGCACGCCGGCCGCTGACTGCGCGATCTGCGCGAGCGCTTCGTCGCGGGTCAGCACGGTGGCGTACTTCTGCTCCATGTCGAACAGGTTCGCCGCGTGCGGGCCGAGCGCGCGGTCACCGACGCAATCCGATACCACCAGCGGGCGAAACCCGAGCGACATCGCGTCGACCACGCTCGCTCGTACGCAGCCGCTGGTGACGCAACCGGCTACCAGCAGCGTCTGCACGCCGCGCTGCGTAAGCCACGCCGCCAGCGACGTACCGAAGAATGCGGACGGCACAGTCTTGCGCACCACCAGCTCACCTGCAGCCGGCGCCAGCTCCGGCACGATCGCGCTGTTGTGGCTGTCTTCCTTCAGCGTCAGCATGCCGGGCACCTTCAGCGTGAAGATGTTGTGGTCGGCATCATCATCGGCAAACACGATGCGGCTGTGCGCGACCGGCCAGCCTTGCTCACGTGCCGCGCGCAGCAGCGGCTGCGTGTTGCGGATGGCTTCCGGGATATTGCCGCCGCCGAACACCGCCGGATCGGCAAAGCCGTTGACGAAGTCGATGATCAGCAGCCCGTACGGCGGCCGCAACGCCATGGCGGTGCCAAAGCCTTGCCGCTGGTAGGTCTGGACTTCGTCATGCATGGCGCGCTTCCTTGAACAGTGTATTGACGGTGGCGTGGTGGCCGTCCATCACCTTGCCGCGCACCACCACCGGTTCGCCGTCGAGGCTGACGGTGCAGTGGCGCACCGGGATATCGATGTGGCAGGCGGTGGTACGGCTGCCGCCCGCTTCATTGTTGGGGCCGAACGAGCACAGGAAATTGCCCTCGTACGCACGCGCGTCCATGCCGATCGTGGCCTCGCGGTCGTACATGGCCAGCGCCGACCAGCTCGCGCGCGGCTGCAGGCCCCAGCCGATATGCGACATCGCATAGGCTTCCGGATCGTTGAACGACGCCATGTAGTCGGCCAGCAGCTCTGCATCGAGCCCGCCTTCGATGGCCTTCACATAGCCGCCCTCCAGCGTGACGCGGATGGGTTCCTGGATATACGACTTCATCGGCAGCAGGATGTCGCCACGGTCCAGCACGATGGTGCCGTTGGTGCCGCCTTCGTTCGGCCACGTCAGCACGAAGCCGCTCGGCCAGTGGTCCCAGCGGCCGGGCTCGTCGACAAAGCCGTACTCGCTGATCGCCGGGAACTCGCCCAGGGTGCAGCGCAGGTCCATGCCCGCGTCGGACACGATATGCATTTCCCTTGCGCGCGACAGCCGCGCTGTTGCGGCCTTCACGCGCTTGCGGTCAGCCTCGGTCGGAACCATGCGCGCGAGCACTTCGGGTGGCTCCACCGCAAGCAGGATTTTCGTGCCGCCGCTCAGGATGTCATGCTGCTCGGGCGAGAACAGCAGCGTCATCAGGTCGAGCACGAGGTCGCTCGCCTTGAGCGCGGCAATGGCGGCGGGGTTGCCGGTCAGCGGCGTGGTGCCAAGGTAGGCCAGCGCATCGCGGCTCAGCGCCTTCTCACCGTTCACCGGCGGCAAGTCGAGCCGATTGACGATGGCGCCCATCGACGCGGCTGCCACCATCGCGGTGCGCAGCGTCTGCGGATGCGTGGCGGCGCCGGTCAGCACCGTGACGGTCTGGCCGCGCTCCAGTTTCGACAGCGTGAGCACCTGCTTCCACGCCTGGGTCAGGTCGTAATCGCTTACGGGCATGTTTGCTCCTTCGATCGCGGATATCAGGCCGCGGGCAGCGCGGCGCGAGGAAGTCGCCGAAGGCACGGTAGAAGCCGGCCTCGTCATCCCACGGGATCATGTGGCCCGCATTGGCCACGTGGCTGACCAGCACGCCCGGCAGCAGCGTGCGGATTTCCTCGATGTCCTCGGCGCGCACCACGTCGCCACGGCCGGCGGTCACCAGCAGCGTCGGCACGGTCACGTGAGGCAGGTCTACGTGGACATCGTCTTCATGGAAGCCGTTGAAGCTCGCCAGGATGGCGCGCTCGTCGCACGTGTGCAGCCATTCGGCACGCAGGCGTAGTTGATCGTCGGTCCACGTCGGGCAAAAGCTGCGCATGCCTTCTGCGTCGATGCCGGCACGGCCGAGAAGTTCGCAGGGCATCGGGACAACGGAAGACTTTCGGACCGTTAGGCGCTCGCACGTGATGCCACCTCTGTGGCTTCCAATATCCGGCGCGAGCATCGCGGCGCTAGGCATCTTGTTGAGTCAGGGCG
>LRMT01000241.1 GCA_001725945.1 Cupriavidus sp. UYMMa02A
CGAAGGGCCGTTGGCCCGCGCAATAGCTATAGTGCGATAGCTCACGCGGCGCTCTTCCTTAGGCACACGGCTGTAGTTGGGCAGACTCGCATGGTCGCCGTGTTCGAGAGATGAAGCCATTGTTGCGACCGCGGAGAGTCTAATCCGGCTTGGCTTGCTCGGCCAATCAACGGAGATTACCTAGGGCAATCTACTCGGCATCAGAGCTTTTAGCAACTCGTTGCGCTGCTCCGCCCATTTGAGAAGAGCGTCCAGAGCGGGACAGAGTGCTTGTCCCCAATCAGTCAACCGGTATTCCACCTTGGGCGGCACCTGGGCATAGAGCTTTCTTGCCACGATCCCGTCCGCCTCCAACTGGCGTAGCTGCTGCGCGAGCATCTTTTGCGAAATACCAGGGATGAGCTTCTCCAGATCAGAGAAACGCTGCACCTTGCCATCGAAAAGGTGGAACAGGATGACCAGCTTCCAGCGCCCTTCCAGCAATTTAAGTACTGCTTCGACACCAACTGCGGCCGTGTCGGGGGTGTATTCCTTTCCCATAGGTAGGTAACTTACTTTTCCGTGCGTTCTTGTTCAATAGTAAGTTTATAGCGAAAATTCCTGTATCGACACTTTGCCATCAGAGGCTCCTTGCATGGACATTTCACTACCCGATGCGGTCTCCACTTTTTTTCAGGTGAGCAATGGTGCCGCGCTTCATCGCTGCGACGTGCTTTTTCCGAAAAGGCCGTTGTCCATGATGAAGGCCAGACGTATCAGGGACACGAAGCAATCGAAACCTGGCTGGCGGAAGCGCAGCGCAAGTATGCCTATAGCGTAGAGCCGTTGACGTTCGTGCAAGACGACGCCCGCGTCACTGTCGTGGCTCAATATGCTGGCAACTTCCCCGGAGGTCTCGCCGACCTGAAACATGTATTCCGGCTCACGGACCACAAGATTGAATTTCTAGAGATCCACTGATGACCACGAACCGCGAACTCACGGGCAAGCGTGTGCTGGTCACGGCTGGCACGAAGGGCGTTGGCCGCGCCGTCGTCGAACTGCTCGGCGAACTCGGCGCGCGCATCCTGACGACGGCTCGTGCCAAGCCGGACTTCATTCCCGACGCCATGTTCGTCGAAGCCGACCTCACTACGCCGGAGGGTTGCGCCACCGTAGCACAGGCCATTGAAAACCGGCTGGGTGGCGTGGACGCCATCATCCATGTCCTGGGCGGATCGTCAGCCCCGGCAGGCGGTTTTGCCGCGCTGGATGAAACCGAATGGCAGAAAGAGCTGAACCTCAATCTGTTTCCGGCCGTACGACTGGATCGGGCGTTGTTGCCGAAGATGATTGAGCAACGTGCAGGCGTCATCATCCACGTCACGTCCATCCAGAATCGTTTGCCCTTGCCGGAATCGACCACGGCTTATGCTGCCGCCAAGGCTGCACTGTCCACGTACAGCAAGAGTCTGTCGAAGGAAATCACGCCTAAAGGCGTGCGCGTCGTGCGCGTGTCGCCGGGCTGGGTGGAAACCGAAGCGGCAGTTGCGCTGGCAGAACGGCTTGCCAGCCAGGCCGGTACGGATTACGAAGGCGGCAAGCAGATCATCATGGATGCGCTGGGTGGCATCCCGCTCGGGCGGCCGTGCAAGCCGGCGGAAGTCGCCGACCTGATCGCCTTTTTGATCTCGCCGCGTGCGGCGGCGATCAGCGGGGCAGAGTACGTGATCGACGGTGGAACCATTCCCACCGCGTGAGACTGATCCATCTGGACACCGACACGATTCTGCAGTACTCATCGCCCGGGCACCTGTGCGTCCTGGTGTACCGCCGCTGGGTTGGGGCGTGCGCCCCGCGCCGCGGGAGCCGCTGCCATCCGGCTTTGACCCCTGACGCTTTGGCCGCGCGGGCCTGCGCGCTCCGCTTGCCGATGATGAAGCTGCGAGGGCGAGTCGTAAGGCTGTCGGTTTCCATCGCCGTTTAAGGCGGTGATGGCGTCGAGCCCGTTGCAATATAAGAAGCGAATCCGATTGTTGCACGCGATCGCTGCTGGTTCGTAGTCACGACGGTGCGACGTCGATTGTCTTCAGCGACCCAGTTCAGCATAGATTAGGCTCGCCTGTTCGGTCTGCCATCCTCAAGTGACCTTGCGAAGGCCATCCAAAAACTTCGGGGCGCATACTCACTGCACAAACCAATGCCGCGGGACGGTCTGTGCCATAGCATCGAGGGTTCACAACGCACTTTCGGGAGAAGGAAGGCTGTCGACAGGCGCCGAAAAATCTCCCTCACGTATCGCTTTCCGTTTTGTAGCCGATCCAGTTACAGAGTGTCGAGTCTGGGGGGAAGAGCGAGCACCT
>LRMT01000242.1 GCA_001725945.1 Cupriavidus sp. UYMMa02A
GGGTCCGCAGGAAAGAATTCGTGATCGACCTTGGCATTATCGAAGCCGGACATCGGCCCGCAGTCGAGCCCCAGCGAACGTGCGGCAATTATGAAGTACGCGCCTGAAGGGAACTGTTTCGCCTCGCGGTGGTGAGTGCGAGTTCCGGTGTGTCGGTGAACCATGAGCGTGCGTCCGCATGCGGGAACAGCTTGGGCAGAAGCTCGTAGAACTTGATGTCATAGGCGATGATGGCGGTGACCGGCGCGGCCATGGTCTTCTCCACATTGCCCGGTGCCAACGCGGGCAACAGGCGCTGTTTGGCCTCAGGGGTACGCAGGAACAGAATGCGCGCGGGAGAGCAGTTGGCGCTGGTTGGGCCCCATTTCATCAAGTCATAGAGCTGTCGCAGGGTCTCCTCGCTCACTGGCTGGTTCAGCCATGCGTTGTGCGTGCGTGCCTCGCGAAAGACCAGATCCATGCCTTCTTCACTCAAGCGCTTTTTCATGGTTGTCTCCTTGTAATGGGATGGGAACACGGGGCTGGCCAGCCGGCTCGCCGCTTCCATCTAGCATAGCCATCGCCGATCGCT
>LRMT01000243.1 GCA_001725945.1 Cupriavidus sp. UYMMa02A
GTAAGCGTGTAGCCAATGCCGTGTTGACGTCGGCAGCAGTTACTCTGGCGTAACCAGTTGCTCAGCGACGACCCACGGCATGAGTTCGTCGACGCGGTTGATCGGGTGATCCGCGATGCGTGCGAGCACGAAGCGTAGGTAAGCCTCGGGGTCGACGCCGTTGAGTTTTGCAGTGCCGATCAGGCTGTAAATTGCAGCGGCGCGTTCCCCACCTGAGTCAGCACCCGCGAACAGGTAATTACGTCTTCCGATGGCCACCCCGCGCAGCGCACGTTCGACCGGCAGGTTGTCGATCTCCAGTCGTCCGTCGTCGCAATAGCGCGTGAGCGCCTCCCACCGGTTCAGTGCATACAGGATCGCCCGACTTGTGTCAGATTTGCGCGAGAGCGTCTCCAACGTGGCCCTCAGCCACGCGTGGAGTTGATCGAGTAGTGGACGCGCTTGCGCCTGTCGATACGCCCGGCGCACATCAGGTGGATTGCCACGGATCTGCTCTTCGATCTTGTAGAGCGCGCCGATGCGTTCCAGTGCCTCGGTATTCAAGGCATTCGGGCGAGCTGCATACAATTCGTAGAACTGCCGCCGGGCATGGGCCCAGCACGCTGCTTCGGCAACCCGTCCGGTTTCGTAGATCGCCTGGTAGCCGCCGTAGGCATCGGCCTGCAACGTCCCGTTGAACGATTCGAGATGCTGCTGCGGGTGGATGCCCTTGCGGTCCGGCGTATAGGCAAACCAGACGGCCGGCGGAGTAGCATCCCCCGACGTCCGGTCGTCACGCACATACACCCACAGGCGTCCAGTTTTAGTCTTGCCATTGCCTGGCGCGAGCACCGGCACTGGCGTATCGTCGGCATGGAGCTTCGTCGCCGCCATGACGTGTCGACGCAGTGTGTCGACGAGTGGTTGCAGCAGCGCCGCACTGTGGCCAACCCACTTCGCCAGCAACGAGCGATCCAGCTCGACGCCTTCACGCGCATAGATCACCGACTGCCGGTAGAGCGGCAGGTGATCCGCGAACTTCGAGACCAGCACGTGAGCCAGCAGTCCCGGGCCAGCCATGCCTCGCTCGATGGGGCGGCTCGGCGCAGCAGCCTGGGCGATGTGATCGCAGCACGAACACGCCAGCTTGGGTCGCACATGGCGGATGACCCGGAAGCTCGCTGGCACATATTCGAGCTGTTCGGAGACGTCCTCGCCAAGCTGCTTCATCCGCGCACCGCATGCCGTGCAGGTGTCGCGTGATTCGGGCCAATGAGTCTGGATCTCGCGCGGCAGGTGTTCTGGCAACGGCTTACGTTGTACCTGTTCCGGTGCCGTACGCGGCGTCCTGGGGATCTCGATGGGTGCGGCACCTTCGTCGGCCTCAAGTTCTTCCAGGCGCAGTTCGAGCTGTTCGATCTGGCGGTCCAGCTTCTCCGAGCGACGGCCGAACTGCATGCGGCGCAGCTTTGCAATCAGCAACTTGAGATGCTCGATCTCCGCCTTGTCCGTTGCAGTCGCTGCCTTCTGCGATTCGACCACGTCTTGCAGATGCCCGATGCGGGTATCGCGCTCCAGCAACATGGCTTTGAGCGCTTCGATGTCGTCCGGGTACGCGTTCGCCGTCGTCATGCCAGCAGTCTACGCGCCGGCACTCAGGTTTACAACGCCGAGATCGGCTCCGCGGTGCGCACCGGCTGTCGCCAGTCGATGCCTTCCAGCAGCATTGAGAGCTGCGCCTGGCTCAGGCTGACGACACCTCCATCCGCACGCGGCCAGACGAAGCGGCCGCGTTCAAGCCGTTTCATCAGCAGACACATGCCATCACCGCTCCACCAAAGCACCTTGACCAGATCGCCTCGTCGGCCACGGAACACAAACACGTGGCCGCTGAACGGGTCCCGCTCTAGCACGGTCTGCACCTTCGCGGCCAGGCTGTTGAAGCCAGAGCGCATATCGGTCACGCCAGCGGCCAGCCACACCCGCGTTCCAGCGGGAAGGCCCGGCATCACGAACCCACTCCCAGCAAGGTCCCCAGCACGAGCTGCAGGACATCAGGCTCGGGCTTGCCTTCGAAACTCACACGCATGCCACGACATTCGATGACGAGCCCGGTCGATCCAATCGGCTCCGGCCTCGGCGGCGATGCTATCTGAACGGGCAGGAATAATTCCGAAGGCTCGGATGCTGACGTCGCAGCTCGCTCATAATCCCGCCGCCACTTCGACACGAGATTCGCGTTCAGGCCATGCGAGCGCGCAACTTCTGCCAGTGAGCTTGCCGGATCCAGCGTTTCCGCCACGACCTGCCTGCGGAATTCCTTCGAGTAGTTCTTGGAGCCTCGCCGGCGACCCCGCGCCTTGATTTCCATTTCTTCTGGTTCCCACCAAATTCTGGTGGAACCAGATTGCCGCCTATGGCTCTTCATGAACAGACGGTGCTGGGGCCACTCGAAG
>LRMT01000244.1 GCA_001725945.1 Cupriavidus sp. UYMMa02A
CCGCGCCAGCGCGCCGAACTTCTGCCACAGCCGGCCGCCGCCTTGCACGCGCCGCGCCTGCGCCGCCGCCAGCGCCGAGGGCTCGAGCTTCGTGTAAGACAGCAAGATCGGCAGGAACACCTTGTTGGTCACGATCATCAGCAGCACGCCCAGGCAGGCAGTGATGCCAAGCTCCCGCACGATATCGATCTCGATGCGCATGATGACCATGAAGCCGAGCGCATTGGTCAGCAGCGCCACCGTGCCCGGAATGAACAGCTTGCGGAACGCGGCGCTGGCGCTATCCAGCGCGCTGTGGCCCTGCACCACTTCCTGCTTCCACGCATTGGTCATCTGCACCGCGTGCGACACGCCGATCGAGAAGATCAGGAACGGCACCAGGATCGACATCGGGTCGATGCCATAGCCCAGCAGCGGCAACAGCCCCAGCAGCCAGCCCACCGGCAGCAGTGCGACCGCCAGCGCCAGCAGCGTGGTGCGCAGCGAGCGGGTGTAGAGCCGCAGCAGCAGTGCCGTCACGGCAAAGGCCAGCGCGAAGAAGCCCATCACGCCGGCGATGCCTTGCTCCACATCGCCGACCAGCTTGGCAAAGCCGACGATATTGACCTCGACATCGGCGCCGCCGAACTCGCCGCGGATCTCTCGAGCTGGCGCGCGACCGTGCCGTAGTCGATGGTCTTGCCGGTGGCCGGATCGGTCTCGCGCAGTTCGGCGCGGATCAGCGCGGATTTGAGGTCATTGCTGACCAGCCGGCCGATCTGCCCCGAGCGCGCCACATTGCGCCGCACCTTGTCGAGCTCGGCCGGCGTGCCCGAGAAGCGGCCGGGCACCACCACGTCGCCGCGAAAGCCAGCCTCGGTCACCTCGGTGAAGCGCACATTGGGCGTGAACAGCGAAAACACGCGCGAGCGGTCCACGCCGGGGATGAAGAAGACCTCGTCCGTGGCGCGGCGCAGCTTGTCCATGAACGCGGCGTTATAGATGTCGCCGTCGCCTTCCAGCGCAGGCTCACCAGCACCGTATTGGCGCCCGAGAAGGTGCTCGCGTACTTGGTGAACACCTGCATGTACGGGTGCTGCAGCGGGATCATCTTGTTGAACCCGGGATCGAGCCGCAGCCGCGTGGCGGAGAAGCCCAGCGCCACGGTAATGGCCAGGCACACGGTCAGCAGCAGGCGGCGCCGGCGCATCAGCAGGCTCGCGCAGGCATCGACGAAACGGCCCAGGCGGCCGGAGGATTGGGGGCGGTTCATGATCGTTCTCGCAATCGTTCAGGCAGGTGGGATTCAGCGGACAGCGGGGACGGTCAGGCCTGCAATGCCGCCGTTGCCACCGAGTGCCAGCGTGTCCTTGCCGGTCAGGGCCAGCGTGGCCAGCGTCTGCGGGCTGCCGGCGGGCAATGCGGCGAAGTGGCGCCCGTCATCGGCCGACAGCACCAGGCTGCCGCCCTGCCCGGCCAGCACGATCCGGCCGTCAGGCAGCGCCACACCGCCGAAGAAGGACGTCTTCAGGCCAGTCTCCGCGGCCTGCCAGGTGGTACCGAAGTCCTCGCTGCGCAGGACGTTACCGCGCATGCCGAAGGCGAGCCACGCACCATCGCGCAGCGGCAGCGCGCCATACAGCGATCCTTCGTAAGGCGTTTTCACGGCTTCCCAGTGATCGCCGCCGTCGGCCGAGCGCAGCACCAGCCCGCCTTCGCCGACCAGCATCAGGCGGCCTTGCGCATCGCCGGCGATGCCGTTGAGGTGGCGGTCCTGCATGGCTTGCGGCAGGACCTTCCTGGGGCCGTCCTCCCAATGCTTGCCAAGGTCGCGCGAGACCAGGAAGCGGCCGAAGCTGCCAACCGCGAACCACGGCCCGCCGGCCTGCGCCCAGGCGCCGAGCAGCGGGTCGGACGACTGCTGATCGAAGGCAGCCTGCTGCCAGTGCTCGCCACCGTCCTCGGTGCGCAGGATCCAGCCGCTGTGGCCCACCGCCATGCCATGGCGGCTGTCGGCAAAGGCTACCTGCGTCAGCGTGGCGCCTTGCGGCTGGTTCACGGCCGCGCCGCGCCAGCTGCGGCCCTGGTCATCGCTGAGCAGGATCTTGCCGCGCTCGCCCACCGCCACCAGCCGCTCGCCCGCACGGGCGATGCCGTTCACCTGCAGGCCGTCCGGTCGCAGCGCCGTCGCCGGAAAAGGCGGCAGCGGACGCGGCGCGAAGGCCCATACCGCGGTCGCGAGTACCGCCAGCGACATGGCGATGCCGATCAGTCGTTTCATGATGTCTCCTCCGTGTGGAGTGATGGCTGGCGCTTGGGCCGTCCATGCCGGTGCTGCCTTTATATGCTGCGTGTTTGCTCCCCTCTCCCGCTTGCGGGAGAGGGGCCGGGGGAGAGGGCAGGCGCATGGCAAGCATCGCAGCGCTTCACTTCGTGGAGACGCCTGCCCTCTCCCCGCCCTCTCCC
>LRMT01000245.1 GCA_001725945.1 Cupriavidus sp. UYMMa02A
GATCTGGCTCGCAAGCTCATGCGCTATATCCGTCAACACAACAAGGATCCCAAGCCAATCAAATGGAAGTACGACGATCCATCGCGACGAATTCGTCCGGTGCCATTTCAATGACGCAGTGGACTAGGGGACGACCAGTGAAGCGGGTCTGTGAGGTTCTCGGTGTAGCGCGCTCGAATGTGGCGGACAAGCTGGCGCGACCGGCTGACTGGCGGGATGGACGTACGGCCCGGAGCACTGACGACGCCGGTCTGGTGGAAGAGATTCGACTGCCGTTGCTGATTTGCCCAGCTATGGCTACCGTCGTGTGTGGGCCTTGTCGCGTCGGCAGCGGGAAAATCATGGCGCGGCGCCTGTCAATGCCAAACGGGTGTACCGGGTGATGCGCGTCCACGGTCTGCTGATAGAACGCCGCACGGCACCGCCGCGCCCTCAGCGCCGACACGATGGCAAGGTCGCGGTGGCGAAGAGCAATCAGCGTTGGTGTTCTGATGGCACCGGCCAACGAGCAGGAGCGAGCGCAGGTGGCAAAGCTGGCGCGCCAAGTGCAGCAGGCAACGGGAGAAACCGTGAAAGTGGCCTTTGCCGTTAAGGGGGTTATACGGGCGAAGATCCTGCGCAGGCCGCGCGCGCCCATGGAATTGATCTCCAGGTTGTCAAACTGGATGAAGCGAAAAAGGGGTTTCGTGCTGTTGCCACGGCGATGGGTAGTCGAGCGCGGCTTCGGATGGCTCAACCGCTTTCGACGCCTGGCACGTGACTATGAACGCTTGCCAGAAACACTCGCACGTCTGCATTTTGTCGTCGTCGCCATGCTTATGCTTGTCCATGCAATCCCCGTACTTCGAAGTTCCTAACACCGTCTAACGTGACAGCCACGGCGCGATTGGCGTCATTGTGAACGACTCCTGTACGCGCACAAACAAAAGACTTCAGGACCGTGACCAGTGTGGCGCGCCGTGCAGCGCGGCCTGCCAGTCGTCGATCACCTTGCGGGGGATCGCGCGCGTCCGGCAGTGCATGGCGTCGGTGCCAAGCCATGGGAACACCGGCTTCCCTTCGATACCGATGATCGTGTAGTCGGGCAGCGCCTCCTTGTAGACGCTCAGCGCTTGACAGTCATGCTGTTCGTAGCCCTTGCCGGAAATGGGCACGTAGACGTGCTGGTTCAGAATCAGGCTGTTGGTGTACGCGGCGGTAGTGGCTGGCCTATTGGCTTTGGGCACGAAAGTGTCCTGGCATAGCACTCGGTAGACCTCAAAGCCTTCGTTCTCGAACGACACGGCGATCGCATCGAAAGCATGGTTGATCTTCTTGTCTTGCGATGACGCAACAAGCACCTTGTCCTCCGCGAGGAATTTTCCCCAGCAATCGATATGTTCGATGTAAGTGCCTGTCGGGTCGCTCAGCACGTGATACGTATGAAGGCCCATGAAACGGTTCAACTGGCCTAGGATGTAGTCCATGCGCCTGGCGACGACATCCTCGCACTGACCGTCCTTGCCGCCGGCAACTCATTTTGCCGGGCGGCAAGGTAAGTCGAGACCACCACGCCTTTGCCGTTGACCATGTAGTTGCCGCCCACGTTGAGCAGTCCGAGGTAGTACCAATCGTGGACCGCAATCTGAGGCAGCTTCTTGTCGCCAGGCCATTTGGCCGTGTTCCATTTGCGGATCGGAGCATTAAGAAAATCGGATAGTTTGACCGCGCTGTAATCGTCATTCGGACGGAAGATGCCCAACCCTACCAGCGGATTGCCGTTCTCCGCACCCTCTACCAGACCTACAGAGCCACCGCCAAGCGTCGTATGCGTGTGTTTCGCGATCGCGTAAGTATCGTTCTTCAGATCGTGCACCCACCACGGACCGTAGTCGCGCGTCCAGAAAGTATCGGTGTCCCAGCCGACCAGATGAAGATGGTCGGGGTCGAACCTCAGCGACATCTCGTCGGCCGTGTGTTGCAGGTCCCGCAGGATGACCTCGCGCTGATCGAGGTCCGCGCACATGACAAAAATGTGAACTGGCTTTACGGTATCGTTCTGCTGCATACGGATGATCAGCTCGTTTGGAATCCCGAACGAGCGCGGCCCGCTAGGCGGCTCCTGGCTATGGCCGGCTGGCGGCGGGACGGTACCGGGATATGCAATCAGAACCGCCCCCATATCGGCGAATTCTGGTACGGCGTTGACCGGCGACGGCGTGTCGTTGCGATAGACCTTGCTGGGCGGCGGATGCTCGCAGCCGCTGCGAGCGAGGAAATAATCGGCGAGCTGCTCAGGCGTAGGTCGATTCAACAACTTTTGGTCTGACATGTTCATCTCCGTCGTGATGAATGGAGAACAGCACTGCGATCCATAGAATCCCGAATTCTAGGGAAACGCTGATCAATGAGGTCGGCGAGCAGCGATGCAGGTAATCCCGATTTCTGCTTTCGCAATGTGAGAGAAGAAGGCCAGTTCAGCACGGTATTTGCCTTGCTTCGCACCTGTCCTCGCGCACT
>LRMT01000246.1 GCA_001725945.1 Cupriavidus sp. UYMMa02A
CTTTCCGGCGCCCAGGGCAGGAATCTCGCGGCGCGCGCGGCGCGCAAATTGCCGCGTCGGACGACCTGGCCGCCGTCGCCGCCTGGCTCGCCCGCTACGCCAACAGCCCGGCCACGCTGCAGGCCTATCGCCGCGAGGTCGAGCGGCTGGTACTGTGGGCGACGCTGCAGCGCGGCAAGCCACTGTCGTCACTGACCCATGAGGACCTGCTGGCGTACGAGTACTTCCTGGCCGATCCGCAGCCGGCCGCGCGCTGGGTGCTGGCCGCGGGCAAGAAGCTGGCGCGCAGTCACCCCGACTGGCGTCCGTTCGCCGGGCCACTGTCGCCGGCCAGCACGCGCCAGGCCATGGTGATCCTGAACGCCTGCTTTGCCTGGCTGACCGAGGCCGGCTACCTCGCCGGCAACCCCCTCTCGCTGGCGCGCCGCCGGCGTGGCCCCACTAAGGCACGGATCACGCGCTACCTGAGCCATGCACTGTGGGACGTCGTCAAGGAAGCGGTGGAGGCCATGCCCATGGGCACCGAGCGTGAACGCCTGCACGCCGCGCGCTGCCGCTGGCTGTGCACGGTGCTCTATCTGGGTGGCCTGCGCGCAGCGGAAGTCGCGGGCACGACGATGGGCGCATTCTTTGGCCGGCGCGATGCGCACGGGATCGAGCGCTGGTGGCTGGAGGTCATCGGCAAGGGCAGCAAGCCACGCCTGGTACCGGCGACCGACGAACTGGTTGCCGAACTCGCCCGCTACCGGCGCGCGCATGGGCTGCCGCCGACGCCCCAGCTGGGGGAAGCCCGCCCACTAGTGCTGCCGGTCATCGGCCGCGCGAACCGCGAGAAGGCCTTGTCGCGCGGCGCCCTGCATTTGATCATCAAGGAAGTGTTTGGCATGGCAGCCGGCGCCTGCGGGCGCGCGGACCCGAATGGGCGGCGCAGGCCGAGGTGCTGACCAGCGCGTCGGCGCACTGGCTGCGGCATACAGCAGGCTCGCACATGAGCGATCGCCAGGTGGACCTGCGCCACGTGCGCGACAACTTTGGCCACGCGTCGATCGCCACGACCAGCATCTACCTGCATACCGAAGACGATGCGCGGCATGAGGCGACGCAAGACAAGCACCGCATTGGCTGGACCCACAAGACATAGCTCCCGCCTGCCCTCGATGACGGCAGGCCAGCAATGCCTGCATGTAGTTGAGGGATCGAAGGTGCTCACACCTGCCTCCACGTTCCAAGGGCAACCGGTGCCCTTCCGCTAACGCTGCGTCCGCAATTCTGTCGTCGCCGGCCGTCGCAGCGACGACAGGATAAAGGTCAGGGGAACGCCCCTCTCAGTGTTTCCCCGAGATCGTATTGACATTCAATACGCTGAATAATCGCGCCCTCAGCCACCATCACGCACGATGCAGAAAGGGGTTGTTGTCCAGCGAATGAATGGAGTTCACATGTTTTGCTTCGAGTATGGAAAAGGGAATGTCTACGCGCAGCTTGGCTTCGCGGACGCGAAGAGATCCCGCTGAAAGCGAACATCGTGAAAGACATCACCAACTGCATCCGAGTCAGCGGGCTACGGTTGTCGGAAGCCGCCACGCTGCTTGATACCCCGCAATCGGATCTGCTCCTGGCGCTTGCCGGGAAGTTCCAGTCCTTCCGCGCAGCCGAATTGCGCACCTGGCGGGATCGGCTAAGCATGCCTCTGCGTTGATCGCCGCCGCGGATCGGACGGTCCATTGATCCCCGATTTAGGCAACATTTCAGGTTTCCTACTGACCGATCCTATTTTGCGGGTTAGCCGCCCTCATCGACCCAGGCGATTTTGGTTGGAGAATTCTCTTGGCGATTAATTGCATTATCAAGCAGCCGTCCGGGCCGTTCCCGACTGAAAATTGGCCACCGGTGGGCGCTGACACGCGTACGGGAGAAATGGGGTCTCGATGACGACGCGCTGGCCGCAAGCTTCCCGCCTGGTGCATTGCCGCGTCTCTGACTACGGCGCCGACGGCGCACTGGGCGGGCTTCCTGGCCACGGCGCCGCCATCCAGGCGGTGAGTGTCAACGGGGAGTCCGACAGCAGACCGCTGCGCGTCGGGCGTTTCTTCAAACTCCAATACTACCCTGCCCGTCAACCCAGCCCTGCTGCACTAAAGCATACGCGTCACCCGCCCAGCCTGGCAGCGACGCGCGGCGTGAGTGACCCGTCGCGGACGCGGTCCGCCAACCATGCAAGCGCGTCGGTATTGGTCATTTGCTGCAAAACGCCGATTTGTGATTAGCACAACCGATTGTCTTCACCCCGCTGGCCAGACCGTAGCAAGGCCACGGCTCCGCCATCTCGGACCAATGCTGCCGCTGCGTCGCCGATAAGGCGCCGTCTACCAAAGCGTAGTCGGTGCGCAGGTCGTCCTTGCGGATCGAGCGGACCACCACTTCCCCGGTATGCACGCCGACCCGGATCTGGAGCGGGATGCCCTGCTCCAGTCGAACCCGGTCACTATGGCGGTGCGTGAAG
>LRMT01000247.1 GCA_001725945.1 Cupriavidus sp. UYMMa02A
GCTTGGGAAGACCGTCATCATCACAGCGGTCGGCTCTCCCCACCACGGTTCGTGAACGATGTCGAGGATCCGGTCATCATTCAGGGCCATTTGATCCTTGAAGCTGGACACGCCGGACGTCACGTCGGCATCCCGCGCGCCCAGTTCGGCAGCAGCGCAAGCCGGCGTGGGCCATCACGCGAACCGCAGGCAGCAGCATCGGGTTGGATACCGGCAACTTCATGACGAGCCGCGCCACTCACGCGTGCGCGCGCTGGCTTCGAGCTGCGGGCGCATCGCCTCGAGATAGGCGGCCACCGCCGCGCATGAACGCGGAACACCGGTTGCGCCGAGCATGTCGGCAACCTGCGCCACTTCGTTGTAATAGCAGTCCTGCTCGGCCTCGCTGAGCGGTCCCACATAGCGCAGGTAGCCCGCGAGGAAGCTGGACACTTCCGCCACATGCACCCATGTCAGCAGCGCGGGGTCGTCGGCAGCATAGGGCCGCCCGTCCGGCGCGCTGCCGCTGATGTGCGAATGGATGCGCCGCACGCGTTCAATCAGTGCCATCGCATCCGCGCGGCTGCCGTAGGTCGTGCCGGCGATAAATTGCGCGGTACGTCCGAGCCGTCCCTGCATGTCGGTGCGGAAGGTCGAATGATCCCAGACGCCAGCCAGGGCCAGCGGGTGCAGCGTCTGCAACAGCAGTGCGCTCACACCGCCGGCCAGCATCGCCGGGAAATCCGCGTGCACGCGCCAGCAGACCGCATCCGGGCCGAACAGGCCGGGATCGCCGGGCGGGTTGTCGTAGTCGAGGGTGAGGCCGGAGTTGCTGCGCGTGAGCGCACGTACCTGCGCACCGGCCTCAGTGCGCAGGCGGCTGGAAATGCGGTTCAGAAACTGGCGCTGACGGCGCGCGGCCGCCGGATCGGAGGAAGCAGGCAAGGTCGGTAGATGCGTTGCGAGTCACGGTCAGGATACACGGGAAGGCGGGAACGTGGCTCGCCGAGAATGCCGGCGGTTCACCGCGTGCTTGCTGTTCTCCTGTTCCCATATGCGCGCCGCAACAAAAAAAGCCGGAATTCTTTCGAACTCCGGCCCACTCACTTCCGGGGGCATTATCGGCAGCACCGCATGCTGCTGCCCGCACCCGGAGAACGGTGGTATTGCCCCTCAGCGAACTGACAGGCCGCGACGTATCAGCCGTTACTGCTGGCGTTGACCGCCCGTGCCGCCTTGTCCCTGTTGATGGCCTTGTTGGCCTTGTTGGCCCTGCTGGCCCTGCTGCGAGCTCTTGCCGCGATCCTGCTGCTGTTGTTGGCCGGTACCCTTGTCCTGGTTTCCCATCTGGCCGCCGCCAGAGCGTTGGCCCTGGTCGGAACCCGGCTGGCCGCTACGTTGGCCGCTTTGCGACTGCTCTTGCTGCCGCTGGCCCTGTTGTCCCTGTTGGCCCTGTTGGGATTGCCCCGGCTGCTGTTGCTGCTGTCCCATTGCTGTCTCCATGTCGCGGCGAACTGCCGCAAGATGGTTTCAGCAAGCCACATGCCAGCCCGCGCCGCGCCGCCGGATGCGGGATTGCGGCAAGCGGCGCGTAGCGCTGCGGTCCGGATTTACAAAGCGTAGTCCCGAATTACACAGCAGCGTGCGGGCGCTGCCCACGGTGGGGTACGAACCCCGGACAGGGCATCCGGCGCGGGGGCAGGTATGGGGATTGCGGGGAAGTCTCGGGGGTCCTCTCACGCCATGTCGCGCAATCGCCGCATGCGACGTGTTGAGACCTTCCCCAACCCGGACAACCCGCTCAGGAGGGAAACATGCAATCCAGCCGACCTACCGCTCCGGTTCTGCGCAAGGCCTGTCTGGCGGCAGCATTGGCGGTCGCCACGGGCAGCGCATTCGCGCTCGACGCCGGCGGCTTCATGCGCACTGCCGCCGATACGGCTTCTCCGCCGCCCGCCAATTCCGCGCCTGGCATGCCTGGCCGCGCAGAAATCAACCGCGACACGCCGCCGCCGGCGGCCGGCCACGACATGAGTGCGGACACGGCCAAGCAGGCTGTCACGGACAGCACCATCACCACGAAGATCAAGACCAAGCTGCTGTCGACCAAGGACCTGAAGTCCACGGGTATCCACATCAAGACCAAGGACGGGATCGTCAATGTGAGCGGCAACGTGCCAAGCAAGGAACAGCACGACCTCGCACTGGAGACGATTCGCGGTGTGGAGGGGGTGACGTCCGTGAACGACACATTGAAGGTGTCGGCGCGTTAGTGTCGCGTCAGTGAAATCAGCGCTGACGGCCACAGCGGCAGGCCTCCAAAGGGGCTGCCGCTAAGCGCCGCTGCGCTAGGCGTGCTTGCGGCGGGCCGTGGGGCGCGACGCGGCGCGCTCTTGCCGGCGCCGTCTTGTGACCTCGACGACATAGCAATGGAGCTAGCGTTCCGCGATGAGCCAGACATCGAGGCGTTTGCTCAATTCAACTTAGGCGGTCGTCACTTGATAGATTTCTGTGATCTTCGAGCA
>LRMT01000248.1 GCA_001725945.1 Cupriavidus sp. UYMMa02A
GCTGGGCGGCGACAATCATTTTGTCCGGCGTAGCGACAAACATCTTGGCCGGTGACGGGGATTCGGAGGCGGCGTAGCCGCCGGAGAATTCCCGTCACCGGCGGCGCCGAGTTGGCCGGGTTCTACGATGGCTGATCGCATCTCGAAGCGGTCAGTCAATGTCAGGAACCCGTATTACCGACCAACAGGTTTGCCTCTACATGTCTAAACGCAAGCAACACAGCCAAGAGATTGCCGCCGCCAAGGCCGGCATCAGCGTGCGCAGCGCCCGGCGTATCGAAGGTGATGCCCGACTGCCGTCTCAGAAGCCGCGTCGCTACTGGCGCTCACGGCCCGATCCGCTCACCGATGTCTGGGACATGGAAGTCGTGCCGATGCTCAAGAGCGAGCCACGCCTGCAGGCCATTACCATCCTACGCAAGCTACAGGACGACCACCCCGGCCAATATCCCGACAGCGTACGCCGCACGCTCGAGCGACGCATCAGCCAATGGCGGGCCGTGTCCGGCCCGGCCAAGGAGATATTCTTCCCGCAGGAACATGCGCCGGGCATCCGGGCGCTGTCGGACTTCACCGATATGCGGGCGTTGGACGTCACCATCGCCGGCCTCCGGTTCGATCACCGCCTGTATCACTTCGTGTTCGCGTTCTCTCGCTGGGAGTATGCGCAGGTGGTCGAAGGCGGAGAGAGCTTCGAGGCACTGTCCTCGGGCTTGCAGAACGCGCTCTGGCAGGCCGGCGGCTGCGCGCGCGAGCATCGCACCGACAGCCTGTCTGCGGCGTTCAAGAACCTGCAGGAGCGGGAGGACTTCACAACGCGTTACGAGGCGTTGCTGGAACACTATGGGATGAGCGGCACGCGCAACAACCGCGGCAAGGGCCACGAGAACGGCAGCGTGGAATCGTCCCACCGCTATCTGAAGGAGGCCATTGACCAGGCGCTGATGCTGCGCGGTCACCGGGACTTCGAGGATCGAGCCGCCTATGAGGAATTCCTGCGCGACGTTGTAATGCGTCGCAACCGACGTAATGCTGCGGCGTTCCGCATCGAGCGCGAACAGCTTATGGACTTGCCGCCTCGGCGCACAACCGACTTCGCCGAGGAGGAAGCGCGAGTTACCCGTTGCAGCACCTTTACCGTGCGCGGCATCCTCTACAGCGCGCCGTCTCGCTTGATCGGCCACCGTCTGAAGGTCCGCGTCTATGGCGATCGATTGGACTGCTATCTGTCTGGGGCTATGGTGTTCAGCACCCCTCGTGGTTCCCACGCCTCCAACAGTACCCGGCGGTCCATCGACTATCGGCACTTCATCGACGGCCTCAAGCGTAAGCCGCAGGCCTTCAAGGGACTGGCCTTCCGCGACGACCTGTTCCCGCGCGAGGCCTATCGGCGAACCTGGGAGCAGCTTGACGCCCGCGTGTCGCAACGCGACGCATGCAAGACGATGGTTGGTCTGCTCGAACTGGCCGCTATGAACGGCATCGAGGCCGTATTGGCCACGCGCCTGGAGGCCATGCTGTCCGACGGTGCGCTCCCGGACCTGGAGGCACTGCGCGAGGAATTTGCGCCGCGGCAAGCCGACTGCCCGGTCATTCATGTCCAGATGCCACCGGCTAGTTGTTATGACGCCCTGCTGGGCCAAGGGGTGGCAGCATGAACGCACCCATCCCCCACGACTCCGCGCGCCTGACTCTGATGCTCAACGAGCTGCGCCTGCCTACCATCGGCCGCCTGTGGCCGGAGTTTGCGCAGCGTGCCGACAAGGAAGGCTGGCAAGCCACCCGCCTGCTTGGTGCCTTGCTCGAGCACGAGTTGGCCGAGCGAGCCAAGCGCCGCATCGAGCGCCACCGCACCGAGTCTCGTCTGGACCCGACGAAGACGCTGGCCACGTTCGACTTCAGCATGGTGCCGATGGTCTCCAAGGCTCACGTCATGGCCTTGGCTACCGGCGACGCCTGGCTGGAGAAAGGCGCCAATGTGCTGGTCTTCGGCCCGCCTGGCGGCGGCAAGAGCCACCTTGGTTCGGCCATCGGACACTCGCTGATCGACGCTGGCTACCGGGTGCTGTTCACGCGTACCAGCGAGCTCGTCCAGAAACTCCAGGCAGCCAGGCAGAGCCTGCAGTTGCCTGCCACCCTGGCCAAGCTTGACCGCTTCGACCTGATTATCCTGGACGACCTGTCGTACGCCCGTAAGGACCAGGCGGAAACCAGCGTCCTGTTCGAACTGATCGCGGAACGGTATGAGCGGCGCAGCCTGCTTATTACAGCCAACCAACCGTTCTCGGGCTGGGAAAACGTGTTCCCCGATCCGGGCATGACCATCGCCGCTATCGACCGGCTCGTTCACCATTCGACGATCTTTGAAATGAATGTCGAAAGCTACCGCCGGCGCACCGCCACCGACAAACAGTCCAGTCGCCGACAATCATCCAGCGACAACGACAGTCACGACGACAACGACGAAGGAGGAGGAGCGACAACCATGACCCCATAACCACCGACAATCATCCCGGCCAACCGGCCAAGATGGTTGTCGCTGGACAGGCCGTCCTGCTTGACGCTATCTACCT
>LRMT01000249.1 GCA_001725945.1 Cupriavidus sp. UYMMa02A
CGACTGCGGCGCGGCCCCGACAGGCCAGCCGCCACGGCGCCGCCGAGCGTCGCGGTGCTCGGTTGGCCCGGTGCCGCGAAATGCGGCGGCTCGACGCCAGCATCTGGCGCTTGTCCGCAAGCGCGGCCTCGATTTCGGCCAGCGGCGTGCCGCAGCGGGCCGTGATCACGAGCTCGGCCGGATCGTATTCGACGATGCCGCGATACGCGCGTGTATCGAGCAACTCGCCGTGCATGGCCTGGCCATAGAAGTCCTTGCTGCCGCCACCGCGCAGGCGCAGCGGCGTGCGCGTCTCGGTGGCATGCCGCACGGCATCGCGGAAGGAGTCAAGAGTGGCTTGCATGTGAGTCCGGTTCTTTGGCGTGCTGGTACGTGTTGCCTTGAGTCAGGCGTCCTTCTGCCGCCTGCCGGCAGGGCCGCCCCGCACTTCGGGGCGGTCGTTCTGGTATTCGGGCAGCGGGCTGCCGCAATGCTTGCAGTACAGTGCGTCCGGGTCGTGCCCTTCGGTCAGGCAGTGCGTGCAGGTGCGGGTGGTCAGCGGGCGCTTCAGGATGCTCGCGGCGAGTTCCGCGCCGACGATTCCGGTCGGGAAGGCGATAATGCCGTAGCCCAGCAGGATGGTCAGCGACGTGATGAACTGCCCCGTCGGGGTTTTCGGCACCATGTCGCCGAAGCCCGTGGTGGTCAGCGTCACGACCGCCCAGTACATGCTGACGGGGATGCTGGTGAAGCCATGCTGCGGGCCCTCGACCACGTACATCACCGTGCCGAGGATCACGGTGATGATGAATACCGTGCCCAGGAACACGAAGATCTTGCGCCGGCTGTTGGCCAGCGCGCGGTACAGGATCTCGGCTTCCTCGAAGTACACCGTGAGCTTGAGGATCCGGAACACGCGCAGCAGCCGCAGCAGGCGCACGTCGATCAGGAACGCCAGCTCGGGCAGGAAGAACGCGAGCCAGGTCGGCATGATAGAGACGAAATCGATGACGCCGTAAAAGCTGAAGACATAGCGCCAGGCCGCCGCACCACCAGGATGCGCATCACGTATTCCGCCGTGAACAGCAGCGTGAACATCCATTCCAGCACGGTGAACAGCGCGCCCAGGCGTTCGTGCACGCTGCTCAGGCTGTCCAGCATGACGATCAGCACGCTGGCGACGATGGCGACCAGCAGCGTGATGTCGAACAGCCGTCCGCTGCGGGTGTCGGCCTCGAAGATGATGGTGTACCAGCGCTCGCGCCAGCCCGATTCGGGCCGGCCCAGGCGCTGGCGCAGCATTTCGTTGGTCTGGCGGGGCGGCATGGCTGGCGTGCCGTTCAGAAGCGCGGCAGGTCGGGGTGGGGCAGCAATCCCTTCTTCACGTGCATCTTGCCGTATTCGGCGCAGCGCGCGAGCGTCGGGATGGCCTTGTCCGGATTGAGCAGGCGCGCCGGGTCGAAGGCGGCCTTGACGCCGAAGAACGCATCACGCTCGGCCGGCGAGAACTGCACGCACATCGAGTTGAGCTTTTCCACCCCTACGCCGTGTTCGCCGGTGACGGTGCCGCCCAGTTCCACGCACGCTTCCAGGATGTCCGAGCCGAACAGCTCGGCGCGGTGCCATTGGTCCTGATCCGCACCATCGAACAGGATCAGCGGATGCATATTGCCGTCGCCGGCATGGAACACGTTGATGCAGCGCAGCGCGTACTTGCGCTCCATGTCTTCGATGCGCCGGAGCAGCGTGCCGATATGCTTGCGCGGGATGGTGCCATCCATGCAGTAGTAATCGGGCGAAATGCGGCCCGCGGCCGGGAACGCATTCTTGCGCCCGCTCCAGAAGCGCAGGCGCTCGGCCTCGTTCTGCGACACCACGATGCGCGTGCAGCCCGACGCGGTCAGCACCGCGCTCATCCGCTCGATTTCCTCGGCCACTTCCTCGGGCGTGCCATCGGACTCGCACAGCAGGATGGCGGCGGCGTCGAGGTCATAGCCAGCCTGCACGAATTCCTCCACGGCGGCCGTGGCGGGCTTGTCCATCATCTCCAGGCCGGCCGGGATGATGCCGGCCGCGATCACCGCGGCCACGGCGTTGCCGCCTTTTTCCACGTCGTCGAAGCAGGCCATGATCACCTGCGCGAGCTGCGGCTTGGGAATCAGGCGCACGGTGACTTCGGTCACCACGGCCAGCATGCCTTCGGAGCCGATCATCGCGGCCAGCAGGTCCAGGCCTGGGGCGTCCGGAGCTTCGGAGCCAAACACCACGACCTCGCCTTCCATCGTCACCGCACGCACGCGCAGCACGTTGTGCACGGTCAGGCCGTATTTCAGGCAGTGCACGCCGCCGGAGTTCTCGCTGACGTTGCCGCCGATGGTGCACGCGATCTGCGACGACGGGTCAGGCGCGTAATACAGGTTGTACGGGGCGGCGGCGTCGGAGATGGCCAGGTTGCGCACGCCCGGCTGGACCACGGCGGTGCGCGCGTGCTGGTCCACCTTCAGGATGCGCTTGAACTTGGCCAGCGACAGCACCAGGCCTTCGGCGATCGGCATCGCGCCGCCGGACAGGCTGGTACCTGCGCCGCGCGGCACCACGGGCACGGCCAGCTTGTGGCACAGCCGCAGGATGGCGCAGACCTGCTCTTCGGTGTCGGGAAGCGCCACGGCCATAGGCACCTGGCGGTAGCGGCCAGGCCGTCGCACTCGTAAGGGACGGTGTCCTCGGGCTTCCACAGCAGCGCCGCGTCGGGCAGGATCTGCGCCAGGCCGCGAGCAGCGCGCTGCGGCGCCGTCGTCGGCGCCGTTGCCGGCGGGGCT
>LRMT01000250.1 GCA_001725945.1 Cupriavidus sp. UYMMa02A
CCTGTAAAGGGAGCAGCTGGGTTCGCTCGGCTAGCCACCAACTCACTCATATACCGGTAGAGTTGGTCGGTCATTACCACATGGGCGTGACTATCAATGATCATGTAAATGGCTCCTGGACTACTGTCGTTGTCCGCTTCTGTCTGCTGATCTAAATCTGGCTTAAGATTCCGTTACGGGACTGAAGTCCCATGTGGATACACTAGCGGTAGCGCATGGATTCGTCAAGCGGAGATTGGAGGAGCGTGGAGCATGTGATCGCTCAAGCCACAAAATCGAGAACTTGCAAGTTCCCCCGGCTTCTAGTCGAGGACGCAGTTACCGTGAGTGCGAACAAGCTCTGCGCGAGCTAGAGGAAAGGCCGGGCTGCAGATCTGGCACGAGCTGCAACGCAAGGCAGAAAGAATTGGACATGACGGCGGCGCCTTAGGTGGCCGATTCGAAACAGCCGACGATCCGATCCTAGAATGAAGAGAATCGATGTCGTGCAGCCTCGAGGCGATCGGCGCATTACAGGACCGGAGGACTAGACCACAATGCGCGAACCCGCCGGGTCTACGAATAAGACGCAGCGGGTCTTCGAGGTGACATGACT
>LRMT01000251.1 GCA_001725945.1 Cupriavidus sp. UYMMa02A
TGCTCATGTTGAGGTCTCGGTGGATTCAGTGTGGGATGCCCGGTGCGACTTACTCGCGCTCAAGGATCAGGGTGGCGCTGCCGTGGCGCGAGCCGAGCAGGCCGCCGGTGCCCTGGGCTACGGCCAGGTCGCAGTTCTTCACCTGTACCGCCGGATGGGCTTCGCCGCGCAGCTGGCGCACCGCTTCGATCACCTTGGTGATGCCGCCGCGGTTGGCCGGGTGGTTGTTGCACAAGCCGCCACCATCGGTATTGAACGGCAGCTTGCCGACGCCCGAAATCAGGTTGCCATCCATCACGAACTTGCCGCCTTCGCCCTTCTTGCAGAAGCCAAGGTCCTCGAGCTGCATCAGCACGGTGATCGTGAAGCTGTCGTAGATCGACGCGTACTTGATATCGGCCGGCGTCACGCCGCTTCGGCAAATGCCGCCGCGCCGGAGAACTTCGCGCCCGACCAGGTCAGGTCGACGTGGCCGCCCATCTGTCCCTTCACGTATTCGCCGGCGCCAGCACCTTGACCTTCGGGCGATTGAGCTTTGCGGCGATCTCCGGACGCGCGACGATCAGCGCGCCGCCGCCGTCGGACACCACGCAGCAGTCGAGCTTGCGCAGGGGGTCCGAGATCATCGGTGCATTCAGCACGTCTTCCACCGTCACGACATCACGCAGCATCGCGTGCGGGTTGTGCTGCGCATGGTGTGAGGCGGCCACCTTGATCCATGCGAGCTGCTCGGCCGTGGTGCCGTATTCGTACATATGGCGCATGGCGACCATCGCGTACGAGTTGACGGTCATCGGGCTGAACGGTGCTTCGAACGCCTGGTCGGGCACGCCCGCACCCCAGGCACGCGGCTTGGTGCCGCTCGAGCCTTCCGAGCGCGGACGGCCGGCCAGCGTGATCAGCGCGACATTGCACTTGCCCATGGCGATCGCCTGCGCGGCGTGCGCCACATGCACGAGGTACGACGACCCGCCGGTCTCGGTGGAGTCGACATGGCGCAGCTTGAGGCCCAGGTAGTCGACCATATTGAGGACGCCGAGCCCCGGCGCGTCGCCGGCGCAGAAGTAGCCGTCGACATCGGCCAGCGAGAGGCCGGCGTCTGCCAGCGCGCCCTTGGCGCTTTCGGCGTGCAGTTGCGCGACGGACTTGTCCGGTGCCTTGCGGGTCGGGTGTTCATAGGCCCCGACGATATATGCCTTGCCTTTGATGCTCATGCGTGATTCCTTGGGTCGAAAGGTTGGTGGATAAGGGGATCCCGTCGCGTGCGGCCGGTCCTCGGGCGAGTGCAGGCCGGGCGGATCTGTCTGGCCAGGCTTGCGGTATAGGTCGGGTAGCGTCGACCCCGTCAGCCGGGCGTGACGGTCGGTTCTTCGCTTTCCACGCGCCGGTGCGGCGGCCACAGGACCTCCACCGCCGGACTTTCGGGGCGGTAGGTGTGGCATGTGCCGATGACGGCCGGCTTGGGCATGGGGCCCGGCTGGTCCGCCGGGCGACGGCCGTTGCGCACCGCGCGGCCGACCGCGAAGCCGCTTTGAATGGCCGTGGTGGCCAGCGGACCCAGCAGTTCGGTCAGGTGGGTGCAGCCACCCACGCCGCCCACGCGCGCCTTCACGGCCTGCCGGAAGCCGCGGCGCAGCGTGAGGCCTTTGAGCGCGTCGTAGGCAGTTTCAATTTCACGGCAGAACTCGGTCGGCCCGATCAGCGTGCGCGCGCAGACGTCGCGGATCACCATGTCGTCGATGCTCACCGTCACCGTCACGCGCATGTGATGGATCACGCCGCCGGGCGGCACGATCTTGAACAGCAGGTCGGTGCCGTCCGGGGAGATGTCCTGCAGCTCCGCTTCGACGTCAAGCAGGCCGTCATCGCGCAGATAGCCGTTGCAGGTGATATGCGCGTGTGTACGGGCTTGCGGTTGGGAAGGGTCATTGTGCTGTGTCTCCAGTGCCGGGTTCTTTCGGTCTTTCGCCGCCCGCTCACTTGTTCGTGCTCGCTGTATGCGTCGCTTCAGTTCGGCCTTGGCCACGCACCGGGCCGTTGCTGCCGGCCGCCCTGCATGCGCCGGTGCGCGGCCCAGAACAGCACGCGCAACGGAAACCCGAGGCCGCCGGCCATGGCCTGCCTGCAGTGCTCGGCCGCAAGTTCGACGGGTACGCCCAACTCCGCCGCCGAGGCGTAGCAGACGATCCGCGCGTGCGGATCGGCCACTTGCATGCGGCTGTCGATCAGCGCGTGGAGCGTGTCCGTGTACGAGGCGCCCGGTGCCGAACGCCTCGCAGATTCCTGCAGGTGGCGGCTGAACTGCCGGACTTCGTGGAGCAGGTCCATCAGTCCTTCCATCGGGGGCGGGGCGTGCTGCGGCATGGCGGGAACAAAGTTGTCTGTCGGTGGCGGCCGCCGCAAGGTCGCGCATCTCCGGGTACCCCGCACCCTGCATAGGGCGCCGGGAATCCATCCGTGCGAGGACATATCCGCTTTGCCACGGGAACTGCACCCCGCGCGCCGGGTAAGTCCCAACCGCCATTTCCTACGAGGTATGGTAGCATTATCCGTAGTTTCGTAGTCAATAGAAAAATTGGAGACAGCAGCCTGCCCGGCGACCGCCGGTGGCGCGTGGCTCGCACATCACGCGAACCGCCCACGCCGCCCGCCGGTTTCGCCCCGCGCGCCGGTGGCTTCTCCGATCCGCCAGCAAGGGGAACCACTATGCGCATCGCATCCCGCATCGTCCTGAGTGACACAGAACGGGCCGAACTGGAGGCCGTATCCGCTGCCACCGCAGGGAACCTGCGCCTGGCGCAACGCGCGCGGATGATCCTCCTGGCGCGCCGGCTGGCAGAACAAGGACATCGCCGCGCAGATCGGCGTGGGCCGCGTGCAGGTGGCGCGGTGGCGTGACCGCTATGCCGTGTCGCGGCTGGCCGGCATCGAGCAGACCTGCCGCGAGGCGCGCCGCCCGTGCGCACCGACGTCGCCCGGCTGGCGGCG
>LRMT01000252.1 GCA_001725945.1 Cupriavidus sp. UYMMa02A
CGGCTTGCCGGCGGCCGGCGCGGGCGCGGCATCGGGCACGGCGCCGGGCACCGCTACGGCGCGCAGCACCGTCTGCTGGATCACATCGCGCCAGTGCGACAGCGCGGGCGGCTCATCATGGGTTCGCCAAGGAAGGCGCTGAGCGTATGATGGTTCGAGTTGTAGAAGTAGCCGAGCGAGGCGATGACCATGTAGACGTCGCGCGCGCCAGCGTCAGGCCGGAACAGCCCCGCCGCCTTGCCGCGCGACAGGATGCCGTCGAGCACCGACAGCGCGTAGCTCGAGATATCGCGCAGCCGCACCGACTTGCGCGCATGCTTGCCCTGGCTGATGTTCTCGCTGGTCAGGATGGCGACGAACTCCGGATGCTCCAGGTAGTAGTGCCAGATGAAGTCGATGAGCTGGGACAGCGCGCGCACCGGGTCGGCGGCGTCGAGTTCGCCTTCGAGTTTTTGCTCGGCCTCGTTGAGTTGCAGGTAGATGGTCTCGAGCACTTCGACGAACAGCTTTTCCTTGCTGCCGAAGTAGTAATAGATCATCCGGTCATAGGTCTTGGCGAGCGAGGAAATGCGCTCAATGCGCCCGCCATCGTAGCCGCGCTGCGCGAAGACCTTGATGGCCGCTTTCAGGATCCGGTCGCGGCTGTCCTGCGCCTGCCGGGCGCGCGTACCGACTGCGCGCGCTTGGTTGCGGTCTTGATGGTCATGTTGGAGGGCTCGGCATCATGTCTGTTCGCAGGCAGTATAACGGTGGCGACAGGCACCCAAGCGGCGGCTGACGCGAAGCGGCAAGGAAACCAGGACCCATGACTTCGACAATCCTCGATACCGTTCCCGAGGCAGAGGCCTCCACCCCGCGCGCGCAGCGCCTGGCGCTGCTGCAGGCCCGCGGCGTGCTGCTCGTGACGCGCGCCCCGCAGGCCGCGGCCCGTCCCGCGCCAGGCCAGCCCGGTGCGGCTTCGGACTATGTCCCGGCGCTGCCCGATATCTTCGTAGCCGTGCGCGATACCGGCGAGGTTCTCGCCTTCAACGGCCACGTGGACCTGGGCACCGGCATCCGCACCGCGCTCGCGCAGATTGTGGCCGAGGAACTGGACGTGCCGCTCGCGCGCGTGCGCATGGTGCTCGGCCATACGGAAGCCACACCCAACCAGGGGCCGACCATCGCCAGTGCGTCGATCCAGATCTCGGCGATTCCATTGCGTCGTGCCGCGGCCCAGGCCCGTGCCTGGCTGCAGGCGCGGGCGGCCCAACAGCTGGGCGTGATGCCTGATGCGCTGGAAGCCGACGACGGCGTGTTCCGGGTGAAGGGGATGCAGGACGGCATCGGCTACGGTGCGCTCGTGGCTGACGAGCACGTCGAGCTGCCGCTTGCGGACGATGTGCAGACCAAGCCCGTCGAGGCCTACCGCATCGTCGGCCGCGGCGCGGGGCGCGTAGACATCCCCGACAAGGCGCGTGGCGTGCTGACCTTCGTGCACGATGTGCGCGTGCCGGGCATGCTGCACGGACGCGTGGTGCGCCCGCCATACGCCGGCCGCGATGCCGGCGATTTCGTCGGTACCAGCCTGGTCGAGGTCGATCGCGATTCCGTGCGCGATGTGCCGGGACTCGTCGATGTCATTGTGCAGGGCGATTTCATCGGCGTGGTAGCCGAGCGCGAGGAGTACGCGGTACTCGCGGCGCGCCGCCTGCGCGTGCACTGGAAGCCGGTGCCGCCGCTGCCGGCGCTTGATGATCCCGAGCCCGCGCTGCGCGCCAATCCATCCACGCGCCGCGAGCTGCTCGACGACGGCGAGATGCCCGCCGCGGAGGTTGGCACCACGCTGGAACGCCACTACGTCTGGCCCTATCAGATGCACGGCTCGATCGGTCCGTCGTGCGCCGTGGCTGACTGGCGCGACAATGGACTCACGGTATGGTCGGGTACGCAGAACCCCCATGTGCTGCGCATCGACCTGGCGCGGCTGTCCGGGCTCGGCGAAGACAGCATCGAGATCGTGCGTATGGAGGCCGCGGGCTGCTACGGCCGCAATTGTGCCGATGATGTCTGTGCCGATGCAGTACTGCTGTCGCGCGCAGTCGGCCATCCCGTGCGCGTACAGCTGTCGCGCGAACAGGAGCACCTGTGGGAGCCCAAGGGCGCGGCGCAGTTGATGGATGTCAGCGCCACGCTCGGTGCTGACGGGGCGTTGCTCGGCTACGACTTCGTCAGCCGCTATCCGTCCAACGATGCGCCGACGCTGGCGCTGCTGCTCACCGGGCAGGTGCCCAATGGAGCGCGCATGCTCGAAATGGGCGACCGCACCGCCGTGCCGCCATACGCTTACGCGGGCCGCCGCATCGGCTGCGACGATACGCCCGCCATCGTGCGCGCGTCATGGCTGCGTGGTGTATCGGCGTTGCCGAATACATTCGCGCACGAATGCATGATTGATGAACTGGCCACTGAAGCGCGCGCGGACCCCGTGGACTTCCGCTTGCAGCATCTTCCCGATGAGCGCGGGGCTGAACTGCTGCGTGCCGTGGCAGAGGCAGCGGGCTGGGTACGCGGCGCACACGGCTCGCGCGGCGTGCCCGACGCGGACGGCAAACTGCATGGCCGGGGCGTGGCCTATGCGCGCTATATCCACAGCCGTTTTCCGGGATTCGGCGCGGCATGGGCGGCGTGGATTCTCGATCTCTCGGTCGATGCCGCTACCGGCCAGATCGCCGTCGACAAGATCATCGTAGGCCAGGACACCGGCATGGTGGTCAATCCGGACGGCGTGCGCCACCAGATCCATGGCAACGTGGTGCAGACACTGAGCCGCGCGCTCAAGGAGCAGGTGCGCTTTGACAGCACGGGCGTGGCCAGTCGTGAATGGGGCGGCTATCCGCTGCTGACGTTCCCGGAAATTCCACCGATCGAGGTGGTGCTGATGCCGCGCCAGTCAGAGCCGCCGCTGGGGGCGGGCGAATCGGCATCGTTGCCGGGGGCGCCCGCGATTGCCAATGCCCTGTTCGATGCGATGGGTGTGCGGCTGCGGCGCGCCGTTTGTGGCGGAGACGGTGTTGGCGGCGCTGCGAGGCAGCCGGCCGTAGCAACCCGCTGTGTTGCTCCCTCTCCCGCTTGCGGGAGAGGGTTGGGGAGAGGGCCGGAGTTTCCACGCAGTGAAGCGCGGCGCTATTGCCAACGCCTGCCCTCTCCCCCG
>LRMT01000253.1 GCA_001725945.1 Cupriavidus sp. UYMMa02A
CGGCGCCAGGCAAATCGACGACGCAGGGTTGGTCGAGGAGATTCGCAATGCGGTCGCGCATCTGCCCAGCTACGGCTATCGCCGGGTCTGGGGCGTACTGCGTAGGGAGCGCGAGCGCCGCAGCGCACCGCCAGTCAACGTAAAGCGGGTCTATCGGGTCATGCGTGAGCACGGCCTGCTGTTGCAACGCAGAGCGGTTCCGTCGAGGCCTCAGCGCCGGCATGACGGCAAGGTTGCCGTAGAGAAAACCAATCAGCGCTGGTGCTCTGACGGCTTTGAGTTCCGCTGCGACAACGGCGAGCCACTGCGCGTGACGTTCGCCCTGGACTGCTGCGACCGCGAGGCGATGAGCTGGGCGGCGACCACCGGTGGGCATAGCGGTGACGTGGTCCGCACGTCATGTTGGCCGCCGTCGAGAATCGCTTTGGAAACGCGCTGAAGACGCGACGGAAATTGAATGGCTGACCGATAACGGCTCGGGCTACACGGCCGACAAGACCAGGCGTTTGCGTCGGCCATCGGCTTGAAGCCGTTGACCACGCCGGTCTGCAGCCCGCAAAGCAACGGGATGGCCGAGAGCTTCGTGAAAACCATGAAGCGCGACTACGTCGCCTTCATGCCCAAGCCTGATGCCAAGACGGCGGTTCGC
>LRMT01000254.1 GCA_001725945.1 Cupriavidus sp. UYMMa02A
CGTGCCGCCGGGCCAGGCCGAACTCGTTATCGGCCGGTGGCCGCCAGTGCGACGTATGTAGCGCCCCAAACCAGTGCGCGGGCTGGCCGACCGGCTTGGCCGGTGTCTTGCTCCACAGCGGCTTGTTCGGGTCGGTCGGGCCTTCCTGCTGGGGCTGCGATTGCGTGGGGCTCGGCAGCGTGCTGGCCACGTTGCCCGGCTCGCTCGGCCGGGGCGGCGCGTTCTTCTGCTGGAACGGCGCCGGCGACTTGGTGATGTACAGGCGACCACCACGGCAATGGCCAGCCCGACGATCAGCCCGAGCACCAGGCCCAGGAACGTTCCCCCGCGCTGCTGGCTGCGGCGGGCACTGCGCGCATCGCGCTTGCGTTGCTGTTGCATAAGTCCTCTTAGGTGTTGCCGGGAGATTATAGTGCCAGCGCCGCCCGCGGCGGCACCGGCCGCATCGCGGGACACGCGGCCCCGCCGGCCCGATGGTGCACGCTTGTCCTGGCTTACATGCGGCGCGGCGCCGAGACGCCAATCACGGCCAGGCCGTTGCGCAGCACCTGGCGCGTCGCGGCCAGCAATGCCAGGCGAGCACGCTTGACGGACTCGTCGTCCACGAGCACGCGGTCGGTGTTGTAGAACGCGTGGAAGTCGCCAGCCAGGTCGCGCAGGTAGAACGCAACGGCGTGCGGTGCGAGTTCGCCGGCGGCTGCGGCCAGCATTTCGGGGAACTCGGCCAGGCGCTGGCCCAGCGCCAGCGCCTGCGCGCTGACGTCAGGGCCGGTAACGGCGGCCAGGTCGGTGCCGGCCAGGTCGGCCAGGCGGTTTTCCCAGTCCGGCCCGCCCCACGATTCGAAGATCGAGCAGATGCGCGCGTGGGCGTACTGCACGTAATACACCGGGTTCTCGTCGTTCTGCTTGAGCGCCAGATCCACGTCGAACACGAACTCGGTGTCGGCCTTGCGCGACAGCAGGAAGAAGCGCACCGCATCACGCCCGCGCGTGAAGTGACCGGGCCAGTCGGCCACGCCGGCGTCCAGGCAGCTCCGGATGGTCTCGTCACCGCCGTTGGACCACTCGATCAGGTCGCGCACGGTCACGTAGGAGCCGGCGCGCTTGGAGATTTTCACCTCTTCGCCGTTCTTCATCACGGTGACCATCTTGTGCAGCACGTAGTCGGGATAGCCCTTGGGGATGCCGATATCCAGCCCCTGCAGCCCGGCGCGCACGCGCGCGATGGTGCCGTGGTGGTCGCTGCCCTGCACGTTGATGACCTTGGTGAAGCCGCGCTCCCACTTGGTAGTGTGGTAGGCCACGTCCGGCACGAAGTACGTGTAGGTACCGTCGGTCTTCTTCATGACCCGGTCCTTGTCGTCGCCGTCGTCGGTGGTACGCAGCCACAGCGCGCCTTCGCTCTCGTAGGTCTTGCCCTTGCCGACCAGCGCCTGCACCGCGGCCTCGACGCGGCCGTCGGTGTACAGCGACGATTCCAGGTAATAGTGGTCGAACTTGACGCCGAACGCCTGCAGGTCGATGTCCTGCTCGTTGCGCAGGTAGGTCACCGCGAACTTGCGGATCGAGTCGACGTCTTCCGGATTGCCCGACGCGGTCACCGGCTCGCCGTCGGAGGCGGCAACGGTCTTGCCGGCCAGGAAGTCGGCGGCAATGTCGCCGATGTAGTCGCCGTTGTAGGCGGCTTCGGGCCAGTTGGTGTCGCCGGGCTTGAGGCCGCGCGCACGGGCCTGGACCGACACGGCCAGGTTCTGGATCTGCACGCCGGCGTCGTTGTAGTAAAACTCGCGGTGCACGTCATAGCCCTGCCACGACAGCAGGTTGGCCAGCGCGTCGCCAAGCGCCGCCTGGCGGCCGTGGCCGACGTGCAGCGGGCCGGTCGGGTTGGCCGAGACGAACTCCACCAGCACATGGCCGTGCACGCCGCGCTCCTGCGCGCCGTAGTGGTCGCCTTCATTGAGCACCGCGCGCAGGACGTCGGCCTTGGCCGCCGGGGTCAGGCGCAGGTTGATGAAGCCCGGGCCGCGATTTCCATCGCCGCGACCAGGTCGGCTGCGCGCGGATCGGCCTGGACCGCCGCGACGATGCGCTGGGCCAGTTCGCGAGGATTGCTCTTGAGCGCGCGTGCCACCTGCATGGCGATGTTGCAGGCCAGGTCGCCGTGGGCGGCGGCCTTGGGCCGCTCGAATGTCACGGCGGGCAGGGTCGCGTCGGCCGGCGCAAGCGCGCGCACCGCATCGGTGAACGCAGCGGCAAGATTGGAGGTCTGAACAGGCAGCATGGATGTCGAGGCCCTGGTGGGCAGTAGTCTGGCAGGTGGCGCATATGTGCGCGCCGCGCCGCGTGACCGGCAGTGGAATTCGGAAACGCGGAATTTTATCAGGTGCTATGCTGACATCATGCGCGCGGCTCGCAAGAGCCACAATCCGCGCGGCCACTCCCGCCCCCGGGAGACCGCGTTCCGCATGTCCGCGAAAGGAAACAACATCATGCTGATCACCTTCAAATCCCACGCCGCGCAGGACCTGATCATGATGAGGGATCTGGCCGTGACGCTCCTGGGCATCATCGGCAAGCATCTCGGAGAGCGAGGGGTGATCACTGTGGAAGAATTGCCGCGCGCGATCCACAAGCTCGAAGCTGCCGTCGTCGATGCCAAACGTAGCCACCCTGCCGAAGCGGCCGTCAACGACGCGAAGCATGAGGAAGACGAAGAAGAACCGCTGCATCTCGGGCAGCGCGCTTTTCCGTTCCTGGATATGCTGCGGGCCTCGCAGCGTGAGGGAGTGGATGTGCTTTGGGGGGTGTGAGCAGGTTTTTGGTTGAGGGTTGCTGCTGTTGCTTGTCGTGCAAGGCTGGCGCCCGCCCCGACAAACCTGTTTCCCGGAAACCAAACAAAACGCCCGACCCCCGCCTGAGGCGGGACCGGGCTGCCGGACCGTGGATGTCATCCGGACAAGGGGGGAACGTTGCCACCGGCCATCGCGCCTGCCCGCGGACGGCCGCAGCGAGCTACTCCCGGTGACGGGTGGCCAGCAACAGCCCGATCAGTGCGCCGATCGCGGCCGCCAGTCCGACTGCCTTGAGCGGGGACTCCGCCACCCGCTGCTGCGCCTGGACCACCGCACCGTCCATGCGCTCGCGGACTTGCGACACGCTGTCCCCGGCCTGCGCCCGAAGGCGCTCCGTCATTTCACTGGCGCGTTCGCGCAGCCGGCGCCCGGCGCTCAGGCTTTGTTCCGATCCCTCGCTGGCAAGCACCTCGATGGTGTGCTGAAGCTGAGCGATCAGGGCTTTCACTTCGTCGGAGATGGGACCCGCGCCTCGCGCGTGTCGCGCGCGGCGTGCCGGATCCGCCGAATGGTGCTGTCGGCACTATCGGCGAGGTGGGTGATTTCCTTCCGGACTTTCGGGTTCTGCGTCAACATGGACATCCTCCTCAGATCTCAGGGCACAGGTAAGGGGGCGCGAATGCGCGTCACCGTCTGCGGACCAGACCCATCACGGCGGTAACCAGGGCCACGATCAGGAAGATGAAGAACAGGATCTTGGCGATCTCGACGGCGCCGGCAGCAATGCCGCCAAAGCCGAAGACCGCAGCGATCAGCGCGATAACGAAAAAGACGAGTGCATATTGCAGCATGACTGGACTCCCGAATGGTGCGAATCCTGCCCGCCTGCGGGACCGGTTCGCCGGTTAGGGCTTGCGCGGTGACGAACAAGCTCATAGCCTCATCGTAGGAAGCCGTCCCCGGCGCAGACACCCACAGCGGACCGATTCCGCTGTCAGCCGAGTCCTACAGTGTCCGCCCCGCGGCGGCATACGCAAGGTCATGACCGTCGCGCCCGGCGTGGCCGCGGCCCCAGTCCCAGGTTGACCGCGCGCCTGGGATGTGATCCCATGGCCGCTCCCCCCGGCGGCAAGCGCCCCACCGAGGAATTGCCTCATGTTCAAGCAGTCGTTCCTTCCGCACACCCTGCTGCTCGCTGGCGGCATCCTGCTGACCCTGGCGGTGCTGGTCGCGTCCGAGACCGGCAACGTCCGCCTGCGCGAGAGCTATACCGAGGTCATCCGCTCGCAGCGCGTGCAGACGCAGCTTGCCGCCCTCAATGGCGAACTGGTCAATGCAGAGGCCGGCCAGCGTGGCTTCCTGCTGACCGGCAAGGACTCCTACCTGGAGCCCTACTACCAGGCGCTGCCACGCATCAACGAGCTGATGGCGCGCATCCGCGCGGACTACGCCACCGACGCCGAGGCGCTCCAGATGTTCGGCGACACTTCCAAGCAAATCAGCAGCAAGCTCAACGAAATGGCGCTGACGCTGCTGTACGGCAAGCGCGACCTGTCGGTGGCGCTGGACCTGGTACGCACCGACTACGGCAAGCAAACCATGGACAACGCACGCAGCGGGCTGGACCGGCTGCAGGCGCGCGAAGCCGAGACCGTGGCTCATCGCCTGGAAGGCGCGGAACGCGATGTGCAGCTTTCGCGCTACGGCATCGGCCTGCTTACCACGATCAATATCGTGCTGCTGATTACCGTGGGGCTCGGCCACGCCAAGCGCCTGACCCTGTCAGAAGCGGCGCGCGCGCAGGCCGAGGAGGAAGGCATGCGGCTCGATCGCAAGGTGCGCGCACGCACGCGTCAGTTGTCGGCGCTCGCGGGCCATCTGCAGCGCGTGACCGAGGACGAGAAGACGCGACTCGCGCGCGAACTGCATGACGAACTCGGCGCCATCCTCACCGCCATCAAGCTGGATCTGCACTGGGTCCGCCGTCGCGTGCAGGAAAGCCATCCCGAGGCCGGTGAGAAGCTGTCGCGCGTGATGCTGCACGTGGACCAGGGCATCCAGATCAAGCGCCGCCTGATCGAAGACCTGCGGCCGACCGTGCTGCTCAACCTGGGGCTGCGCGTCGCGCTATGCCAGCTCGTGGAGGACGTCGCGGGACGCAACCACTGGGAGTTCGAGGTCGACGTGCCGCAAGACATCCCGCCGTTGCGCGACGACGCCGCGATCGCGCTCTACCGCATTGCGCAGGAGTCGCTGACCAATGCCAGCAAGTATTCGGAGGCGACCCACATCCGGCTGTCGCTCGGCTGCACGGACGAGCTGCTGACGCTGACCATCCACGACGACGGCAAGGGCCTGCCGCCCGATTTCGATGCTGGCAGCACCGCGGGGCACCATGGTCTGCTCGGCATGGAGCAGCGCGTAACGGCGCTGGGCGGGAACATGCAGATCGTCTCGTCGCCGAACACCGGCGTGAGCATCCGCGTCGAAGTGCCGCTTACGGCGTCGGTGCTGGCACCTGCCGAAGAGCCGGTCAGCGAGGCCCAGCAGGAATAGCTGAAATAACGGGAAGCCGCGAGAACGCGCGCGTCAGGAGCTGGCGGCCGCGCGCTCCTCGATCACGCGGAACACCTGTTCGAGTTCCAGCGATTTGTCGAAGAAGTAGTCGGCCCCGGCCTCGGCGCACTGGTTGCGGTACGTGGAGATCTGCGCGTGGTTGGTGTAGACGATGCGCATGCCGGGCGCGCCTGACGCTGCATCGCGCGCAGCACGTTGATGCCATTGCCCTGGCGCAGCTGCAAGTCGACGATGACTACGTCATACGGATGATTGCCGTCCAACATGCGCAGCGCCATGACCTCGGTATCGGCCCAGTCGACGCTCTGCACATAGGGAAAGTCACTCAGGTATTCCAGGAGCATGCCCCGCAGGACTGCCGAATCCTCGATCAGCAGAACGCGCAGTGCCCGGTATGAAGGGTTCGAAGCCTGCTCCGACATTCGTCAACAACGCTCAGTAGGGTGGTTTCACCCGTCGCGCCATGTACAAGCGCACGCGACGGGAGGGCGTGCCGCTCATTCGACCAGGCCGTTCTTGATGGCGTAGTAGGTCAGGTCCGCATTTGTCTTCATGCCCATCTTCTCCAGGATGCGCGAACGGTAGGTGCTGACGGTCTTCACACTTAGGAAGAGTTCGTCCGCGATCACCGACACCGACTGGCCGCGCGACAGCTTGCAGAAAATCTGGAACTCACGTTCGGACAACATCTGGTGGACCGGCTGTTCGGTCGGCTTGTCCAGCCCGCCGATCAGCAGGTCCGCCACGGCCGCGCTGACATAGCGCCGGCCCTGGGCCACGGTGCGAATGGCCTTGACCAGGTCATCGGGATCGCTTTCCTTGGTGAGATAGCCCGAAGCACCCGCGCGGATCAGGTTGATCGCGTACTGGTCTTCGGGATAGGTCGACAGGATCAGCACCGGAAGGTCCGGCTTGCGCTGGCGGATCAGCTTTAGCACGTCGATGCCGTTGCGTTCGGGCATCGAGATGTCGAGCACCAGGACGTCAAACTCGCCGTCGCGCAACTGCGCCATGACTTCGTCGCCGCTGCCGGCTTCGCCCGTGACCTGAATATCGGGCTCGTCAGCCAGGAACTGGCGTAGCCCTGCGCGCACAATCTCGTGATCATCAGCGATCAGGACGCGGATCATCATGGGCTCCACTGGATCGGGCTTCCGCCCAATAAGAACGGGTGCAGGCGGGACCGCTTGCTGTCTATGCATTGTAGTGCCGCCGCGCAAGGCAGACTGTCGGTGTGCGGCTGACATGATGCGTCACCGCAGGCCTGCGCTTTTGACATGCTGCACGCGAAAGCGGCACCGGCAACGCCCGCACCACGCAGAGGAGCAAGCGAACGCACAAATGCAGAGCGGGACGGCTGGAGGTCCGTCCCGCTCTGCTGTGTTGCGTCAGGCCGCACGGGCCTGTGCAGACGGTGCCGGCTGTGCCGGCCCCGGCTTACTGGGCCTTGGCGCCCGCTTCCGCGTCGGCGCTTGCGCCCAGGGTGGCGTCAGCCTTGTCCTTCTTGTGCGACTTCGCGCCGTGCTTGCTCTTTGCCTTGCCGGCGTCGGCCTTCGCAGGCTCTGCCGGGGTAGCGGGGGTGGCCGGCGTTGCAGGTGTCGCCGGAGTTGCCGCTGTGCCCTTGTCAAGCGAGGTCGATGCGCCTACGCCCGCGTGGCGCCCCCGACCGGCGCCGGAGCATTCACGGCGGCACCGACATCGGCCTTGACGCCCGAATTGCCCGTGGTGGTGCCAGTGCCTTGCGCCATGGCCAGCGACGAAGCAGCAGCGATCGACAGGGCGGACAGGGAGATCAGCAGTTTCTTCATGGAGTGGCTCCTTTCAGGGTGATCCGCTGCGAAACATTCGCTGCGGCATTCACGCTGTTGTTCACGTGAACTTGGAGCCAGTCTATGGTTGCGCCCGCCCCTCGTCTGTGAGCGATTGCAATGCGGTGTAAGGAGTTGTGAGGCGGCGGTGACGCCGCACGCAGCGCGGCCATGCTGCGATGCAAGGCGAATTTCCCTGCTGCATCAACGACCTGCGCCAGAATGGGCGCCGCACGACGGCGGCGCCCCGGCGACGCATGCGGTTACAGGTTGGGGGCCAGCGCCCGCGCCACGGCGTCGCGGTCTTCATGGCGGCGGGCCGCCATGTCATCGAGCTGGTCCTGCCCGATCTTGCCGATGGTGAAGTAGGTCGAGTCCGGATGCGACAGGTAGAAGCCGCTGACCGAGGCCGCCGGCGTCATGGCCAGCGACTCGGTGATGCCCATGCCGATCTCGGCGCAGTCCAGGAATTCGAACATCGGACCCTTGACGGTGTGCTCCGGGCACGCCGGGTAGCCAGGGGCCGGGCGGATGCCGCGATACTTTTCGGCGATGAGGTCATCGTTGCTCAGGTGCTCGGCAGCGTCGTAGCCCCACAGGTCGGTCCGCACGCGCTGGTGCAGGCATTCGGCGAAGGCTTCGGCGAAGCGGTCGGCCAGTGCCTTGAGCATGATGGCGCTGTAGTCGTCGTGGTCGGCCTCGAACTGCGCCTCCTTCTTGTCCACGCCGATGCCGGCCGTCACCGCGAACAGGCCGATGTAGTCGGCCACGTCCGAAGACTTCGGCGCGATGAAGTCCGACAGGCAGCGGTTCGGGCGGCGCACGCCGTTGACCACCGGGCGCTCGCTCTGCTGGCGCACGTTGTGCCAGGTCAGCGCGACCTTTCTGCGCGTTTCGTCGGTATAGATCTCGATATCGTCGTCATTGACGGTATTGGCAGGCAGGAGTGCCATGACGCCGTTGGCGGTCAGCCAGCGGCCCTGGATCACGCGCGACAGCATGCTCTTGCCGTCCGAGAACACGCGGCGCGCGGACTCGCCGACGATCTCGTCGTTGAGGATGTCCGGGTATTTGCCGGCGAGGTCCCAGGTCTGGAAGAAGGGCCCCCAGTCGATGAAGTTGGCCAGCTCCGCGAGGTCATAGTTGCGGAACACGCGCCGGCCGATGAACTTCGGCTTCGGCGGCACATAGCCGCTCCAGTCGATCGGCGTCTTGTTGGCGCGCGCCTCGGCCAGCGTCACCATCGGCGTGGCCTTCTTGCCTGCGTGCTGGGTGCGGATGCGGTCGTAGTCGGCCTTCAGGTCGTCCACGTACTTCGCGGCGCCTTCGTCCGACAACAGGCTCGACGCCACGCTGACCGATCGCGAAGCGTCCGGCACGTACACCACGGGGCCTTCGTAGTGCGGCGCGATCTTGACCGCCGTATGCACGCGCGAGGTCGTGGCGCCGCCGATCAGCAGCGGGATCTTCTTCACGCGGAAATGGTCGTCGCGCTGCATCTCCGAGGCCACGTAGGCCATCTCTTCGAGCGATGGCGTGATCAGCCCCGACAGGCCGACGATATCCGCGCCCTCGACCTTGGCCTTCGCCAGGATCTCGTTGCACGGGACCATCACGCCCATGTTGACCACTTCGAAGTTGTTGCACTGGAGCACCACCGACACGATGTTCTTGCCGATGTCGTGCACGTCGCCCTTGACGGTGGCGATGACGATCTTGCCGCGCGAGCGCACTTCGCCGCCGGCCTCGGCCAGCAAGCGCTTTTCTTCCTCGATGAAGGGCAGCAGATGCGCCACCGCCTGCTTCATCACGCGCGCGCTCTTGACCACCTGCGGCAGGAACATCTTGCCGGCGCCGAACAGGTCGCCCACGACGTTCATGCCGTCCATCAGCGGGCCTTCGATCACCTCGATCGGGCGGCCGCCGCGCGCGGCGATTTCCTGGCGCGCCTCTTCCGTGTCGTCGACGATGAAATTGGTGATGCCGTGCACCAGCGCGTGCGCCAGGCGCTGGGCCACCGGCACCGGCTGCTCCGGCGTGCCGCGCCAGACCAGGTTCTCTTCCTTCTTCGCGCCGCCGCCCTTGAAGCGGTCGGCGATCTCCAGCAGGCGGTCGGTGGCGTCATCGCGGCGGTTGAGCACCACATCTTCCACGCGCTCGCGCAGTTCCGGGTCGAGCTGGTCATACACGCCGAGCTGTCCGGCGTTGACGATGCCCATGTCCATGCCCGCCTCGATGGCGTGGAACAGGAACACGGTGTGAATGGCTTCGCGCACCAGGTCGTTGCCGCGGAACGAGAACGACACGTTCGACACGCCGCCGCTCACCTTCGCATACGGCAGGTTCTGCTTGATCCAGCGCGTGGCTTCGATGAAGTCGACCGCGTAGTTGTTGTGTTCCTCGATGCCCGTGGCCACCGCGAAGATGTTCGGGTCGAAGATGATGTCCTCGGGCGGGAAGCCGACTTCATTGACGAGGAAGTCATAGCTGCGCTTGCAAATCTCGGTCTTGCGCGCAAAGGTATCGGCCTGCCCCTTTTCGTCGAACGCCATCACCACGCTGGCGGCGCCATAGCGGCGGATCAGCTCGGCGTGGTGACGGAACTGTTCCTCGCCTTCCTTCAGCGAGATCGAGTTCACGACTGGCTTGCCCTGCACGCACTGCAGGCCGGCCTCGATCACTTCCCACTTGGAGGAGTCGATCATGATCGGCACGCGCGCGATGTCCGGCTCCGACGCAATCAGATTCAGGAAGCGCACCATCGCCGCCTTCGAATCGAGCATCGCCTCGTCCATGTTGATGTCGATGATCTGCGCGCCGTTCTCGACCTGCTGGCGTGCCACGGCCAGCGCTTCGTCGAACTGGCCGTTCAGGATCATGCGGGCGAAGGCCTTCGAGCCCGTGACGTTGGTACGCTCGCCGACGTTGACGAACAGCGTGTCGTCGTCGATCGTGAACGGCTCCAGGCCGGAGAGGCGCATCGGCGCGGGGGCAGTTGGTTCGTGCTCATGTCTTGTTCTCTCGCTGGCTCAGGCCGCTTCGCTGTACTGGCCCGGCCACGCGCGCGGGGTCTTGTTGGCCACGCGCTCGGCAATGGCGGCAATGTGTTCTGGCGTGGTGCCGCAGCATCCGCCCACCAGGTTGACGAGGCCGGAAGCCGCGAACTCCTCCACCAGCGACGAGGTGACCTCCGGCGTTCGTCGAAGCCCGTATCGCTCATCGGGTTCGGCAGGCCCGCGTTCGGGTAGCAGGAAATCGCCACGTCGCACACCTTCGCCAGTTCGGCGATGTACGGGCGCATCAGCGTGGCGCCGAGCGCGCAGTTCAGGCCGAACGTAACGGGCTTCACGTGGCGCAGGCTGTTCCAGAACGCTTCCACGGTCTGGCCCGAGAGAATGCGGCCCGAGGCATCGGTGACGGTGCCGGAGATCATCACGGGCAGGCGCTCGCCGGTGTCCTCGAAGAGCTGGTCGATGGCGAACAGGCAGGCCTTGGCGTTCAGCGTGTCGAAGATCGTTTCCACCAGGAACACATCGGCACCGCCTTCGAGCAGCCCCTTGCCCTGCTCGTAGTACGACTTGCGCAGCTCCTCGAACGTGACATTGCGCGCGCCGGGGTCGTTCACATCGGGCGAGATGCTTGCGGTCTTCGGCGTAGGGCCGAACGCGCCGGCGACGAAGCGCGGCTTGTCGGGCGTGCTGTATTTGTCGCAGGCCGCGCGCGCGAGCTTCGCGGCTTCGACGTTCATCTCGTACGCGAGCTCGGCCATCTTGTAGTCCTCCTGCGCCACGCCTGTGGCGCCGAAGGTATTGGTCTCGATGATGTCCGCACCGGCCGCGAGGTACTGCTCGTGGATCTCGCTGATGACCTGCGGGCGCGTGAGCACCAGCAGTTCGTTGTTGCCCTTCACGTCCACCTTGTGTTCCGCGAACCGCGCGCGCGGTAATCGGCTTCGGTCAGCTTGTAGCGCTGGATCATGGTGCCCATGGCGCCGTCCAGGATCAGGATGCGCTCGCGCAGCAGCCGGGGCAGGATGGCAGCCCGGGTATAGGGACGCACGGGGGGATGGTCAGGGGCACTCATGGCGGGGACTTTGAAAGGCGGGACGGATCGTCAAGAGGGCGATTTTATCAGGTGCATCAAGGCTTTGCGGCTGTGGCAGGTTGCCTGCGCGGGCGATGGGCGCCTACACTGAGAGGCGTAACGATCACCAACCGCCGGCTACGCGCCGGCTACGCCGCCTCGCCATGGAACACCTCATTCCCGCCGACGCCCAGAAGTTGCTGCAGCAATCGCCCGAGACACTGTTCATCGACTGCCGCAGCGAGATGGAATACCTGTTCGTCGGCCACCCCAAAGGCGCGCACAACGTGCCGTGGAATGATGGCCCGGACTGGGAAGTGAATCCGCATTTCGTGCAAGTCGTGAAGAAGCTGGCCGGGCACGTGTCGGCGCGGCCGGTGCTGCTGATCTGCCGCAGCGGCAATCGGTCCACGGCCGCAGGGCGGGCTTGGAAGGGGCCGGCTTTTCGAACGTTATAACGTTCTGCATGGATTTGAAGGGGATCTCGACGCGCAGCGGCATCGGAATACGGTGAATGGGTGGAGGTTTGAAGGGTTGGCGTGGGAGCAGTATTGACTGCGGGGACAGGGTATTGAGGCACCAAGACCAAAATGGAAACGCCCGCTCAAGCGCGGGCGTTACCAGACATCCAAAAAAATCCGGCCGTTCAATGCATCACCAACGGATGCGTCATCACCGTATCGAACTTCCCGAGGAAATCATCCACCTCCTCCACTGACGGTTCGCTTTCAATCAACCTCTGCACATCCGCCCGAAAATTCTCGGCAAGCCTGCCTCCGAGAAAAATCTCGCGCTTCATGTTCTTGTCGACGATTTCGTAGCCGCCAAATTCGAGAGGCGCTTGCTCGGCATCCACACCAAACTCAACGATGCAGTAGTTGTCGCTGTTGTAGATCATTTGCATGGCACACCTCCTGGTGTCATGGTTGGGGCGGCCTTTTCATTGTTGCCGTTGAGCGGGGCGCCGCGTCGTTACCTCCAAGCTAGGGGCGGCCACGCCAATTTCAAGTTTTGCGTGCGGGCCGCCGTACAAATACAACTTTTGCTGCCTTTATGAGTTGGGCAACGACAACACCAACAAGTTTCTTGAGGATAGGACACCAGTGTGTTGCGCCTCATGGAATATCGCATTGGCCGCCGCATGCGGCATGACCAAGGAAGCTATCCAGTGCGGCGTGGAAACGTTCAGGCTGTTCTATCGGCACCAGATGTGCCGCCGGCAAGACTTCCAGCCGCGCGCCGTGAATGGCCTGCGCGATCGATTGCGCCATCGCCACGGGCGCGCCCTGGTCGTGGTCGCCCGCGACGACCAGCGTCGGGCAATGGATGCGTTCGAGCGCGCTGGCCACATCGAATGCCATGATGGCCTGCCCGACGCCGACATAGCCCCGCAACGGCGTGGCCAGCAGCATGTCGCGGATGCGTGCCACTTCGTCAGGATGCGTGTTGCGGAATGGCTCGGTCAGCCAGCGTTCCAGCGTGGCTTCGGCAAGTCCGGACATGCCGTGCGCTTCGACCTGCCCGATGCGGTTGTGCCACATCGGGTGCGCTTCAAGCGGTGTGTGGCTGATCGTCGCAACCAGCGTCAGCGATAACAACCGCTCGCCATGGCGCACGCCCAGTGTCTGGCCGACCATGCCGCCTACCGAGATACCGCAGAAATGCGCCTGCGGTATCTGCAATGCGTCCATGATGGCGGCCACATCATCAGCCAGGCGTGTCATCGTGTACGGCCCCAGCGGGGCATCGCTTTTGCCATGCCCGCGCATGTCGGGGCGCACGACGCGGTAGCGAGAGGACAGGTGGCGCGCCGTGGCATCCCACAGCGTGTGGTTGGCGCCCAGCGCGTGCGCAAGGATCACCCACGGGCCCTCCGCGCCGTCCACGCGGACGTGCAGGTCGGCGCCATCGGCATGGATGCGGTGCGTCTCGCCGGGTGCGGCGGCTGGGGTGCTGGCGGTCATGACGGTGCTCCTTGATTGGCTGATGGGGTTGAACGCAGCAGCACCGCGCGCCGTTGTTTCGCTGTTACTGGCCTTCGGTACTGCGATAGACGAGGTCGATCTGCGTGCCGTCCGGCTCGGTCTGGCGCAACCGCACCGGCATCCACCCGAGCGCCTGCGCGAGCCAGATTTCCACGCGGCGCCGGTCGCCCGCGTGACGTTGCAGCCGCACGAAGTGCTTGGCACGTATCAGGCCGCGGCCGGTATCGATCTCTTCCTCTCCAACATACTGCACCTGCATCGGTTGCATGTCCCGCGTATCGGCCACCTGGAATGTCTCGGTGCGCCGGGCGCCGCGTAGCGCTGCGGGTTGCCGCGTACGCGTCCAACCAGTTGCAGGAACACGCTGAACCGGTCTTGCGCACCGGGCGGCAGCTGTGCCTGCGTGCCCCGCGCGAACGCAACGCTACCGGCGGCCTGGTCGAAGCGCGCGGCTTCGGATTTGCCGCGCCGGTTTTCCTCGTAGCGCTCGGGCATGAGCCCGGTGTCGGTCATGGCGCCGCTGCTCTGGAACGCGAAGCGGAACCACAGCACGCGCGTTTCGACCGAGAGGCGGTAGCGTTTGCCATCCTGCTCCCAGCGGATCAGTCCGTCCGGATTCTGCACGCCGTTGACGAAGCTGGCGTAGTGCATGGTGGCCGACGGCGGCGGCACGTACTTTTCGCCTTCCTGCGCGGGTGGGCCGGATGGTGCGGAGGGTGCGGGCGGAGACGGCGTGGGCGCGGGCGCTGCGCGGTGCCGGTGCCGCCGGGCCCGGTGGCTGTCTCGGTGGCCCCGCGTTCAGATGTCGCCACCGGCGGCGCCGGTGGTTCTGGCGGGGTTTCCGGCGCCTTGGGTACGGGCTGAGGGGGAGCCGGCCGAGGCTTGGCGCCGGGCGGGGCTCGGCTGGCGGCGGGCGTACTGGCCGCGGCGGCGGCAGCAGTACCGCCTCGAGCGCAGGTGTCTCGCTCACATCGAGCGGGATCAGCGGGCCGGGCATGCGCAGGAAGCGACCACGGCCAGCAGATGCACCAGCAGCACCAGGACGACGACAATGACCCAGCGGCGCCGGCGCCAAGCGCGCGGATCGGCGCCGGTTCTGGCGCGGGAATCAGGAGTGGCCGTTCCGTCCGGCCGTTTGGGCGGCGCCAAGGTAGCCGAGTTCCGAAGAGAGCTGGTGGGCGATCTCGCGCACGCGGCGGTCGACCGTACCACCCCATTCTGCATCGAATATGCTTTGCGCGCCCAGCACGATCAGCCCCATGCTCAGATGGCCGTTGGCATCGAACACCGGCATCGAGAACGCGTTGATGCCGGGCAGCACGCCGCCGCGCGTGCGCGCTGCGCCGTGGGTCCTTACGTCGGCACAGATCGCATCGTAGTGGGACAGGCTGGCGGGGATATCCGGCACCTCATCCTGCCCGCGCGCGGCCAGTTCGCGCTCGATCAGCGGCAGGGTCTGCTTGCGCGGCAAGTAGGCGCCGTACAGGCGGCCGGTCGCGGAATTGAGCATGGGCATCACATCGCCGAGCCGCAGGCTGACCGTGACCGGGTGGCTCGATTCCTCCCAGTGCACGATGGTGGGCCCATGGTTGCCCCACACGGCGATGCCCGCGGTCAGGTCGATGTCGTCACGCAGTTGCGACAGGATAGGCCGTGCCTTCTTGACCGGGTCCAGCCGGTTCAGCCCAGCCAGCCCCAGTTGCAGCGCGAACGGACCCAGGTCATAGCGCCCGCTGACGGAATCCTGCGCTACCACGCCCAGGCGCAGGAAGCTGACCAGGTAGCGGTGCGCCTTGGCCGGATTCATCTCGGCCGCGGCGGCGAGGTCGCGCAGCATCATCGCGCGGGGCGAGGCAGCCAGCGCCTGCAGCAGCTTGAAACCTACCTCGATGGACTGGATACCGGAGCGCAGCTTGGCGTCGTCTTCGTCAAGTTCGGTCATGCGCAGCGAGCATTGGGGGGCGTGAGTGGGAAAAGAATCGGGAAATACAGGAGAATTGTGGGCTATTCGGCGCCGGCAGCACAGGGGGGCCAGCAAAAACCTTACGTGAATTTACTATAGCGAAATCGATTTACCAATTTTTAAACGGTGAGTAGACTTTGCCGACAGAGCCGGTGCGCCGACTGGCCAGGATGAACCACGGCGCCGCATGACAAAACCGGGCTGCGAATATCAGACGGAGACAACCGATGACGCCCTTCCGCCCCTCGCGCGCAACGCTGCGCGCTGCTTGCCGTACCCTAGCCGCCTTTGCCGCCACCGCCACGCTCGCCGTCAGCGCTGCCGCGCTGCGCGTGCGCAACGCGTGGCCGTCGCAGCCGATCCGCTGGGTCGTGCCGTATCCGGCGGGCGGCGGCACCGATGTGGTCGCGCGTACGCTGGGCCAGGCGATCTCGCCCGCGCTGGGCAAGCAGGTGGTCGTCGACAATCGTCCGGGCGCGGCAACCATTGTCGGCGCGGACGCCGTTGCACACGCCAAGCCGGACGGCTACACCGTGCTGACCGCCGACACCGCCACGCTGGCCGCGAATCCTTCGCTGTACAAGAAGCTGCCCTACAACGCCGAGAAGGACTTCGCCCACGTCGGCATGGTCGCGCGCTTCCCGCTGGTGCTGGTCGCCACGCCCAACTTCCCGGCCAAGACGCTCAGGGAAGTCATCGAGTACGCGCAGAAGAACCCGGGCAAGGTCAACTTCGCCTCGCCCGGCCCGGGCAGCCCGCACCACCTGGCCATGGAGCTGTTCATGGATCAGACCCACATCAAGATGACCCACGTGCCTACAAGGGCGCGGCGCCGGCCGTGCAGGACCTGTTGGCCGGCCAGGTCGACCTGATGTTCGTGGACCTCGCATCGGGCCAGCAGAACGTGACCGCCGGCAAGCTGCGCGCGCTTGGCGTGGCTACGCCGAAGCGCCTGCCCATGCTGCCCAATGTGCCGACCGTGGCCGAGGGCGGCGTGGCCGGCTTCGAGGCCTACGCCTGGCAAGGCGTGGTCGCCCCGGCCGGCACGCCCAAACCCGTCATCACCCGGCTCAATGCCGAACTGGTCAAGGCGCTGAAGAGCCCCGAGGTGCAGAAGCGCATGGAAGGCGTCGGCGTGGAACCGGTTTCCAGCACGCCCGAAGAGTTCGCCCAGTACGCGCATGCCGAAGCCGAGCGCTGGGGCAAGCTGATCAAGGCAAAGGGCATCACGGTAGACTAACGGCCGCCGCGTGCGGTGCGCCCGGAAATCCGGCACTGCACGCATCGAACTGACCAAGCCTTTATCGACCATGAAACTCGCCACCCTCAAGGATGGCTCGCGCGACGGCCAGCTGGTCGTCGTCTCGCGCGACCTGAAGACCGCCCATTACGCCGCCGATATCGCCGGCAGGCTGCAGACCGTGCTGGACGACTGGGCCTTCTACGCGCCGCAGCTCCAGGACCTGTTTGACGCGCTCAATGCGGGCCGCGCGCGCCACCCGTTCCCGTTCGACCCGAAGCACTGCATGGCGCCGCTGCCGCGCGCCTACCAGTGGGCCGACGGCTCGGCCTACGTCAACCACGTCGAGCTGGTGCGCAAGGCGCGCGGCGCCGAGATGCCGCCCGAGTTCTGGACCGACCCGCTGATGTACCAGGGCGGCTCCGACGATTTCCTCGGCCCGTACGACGACATCGTGTGCGCGAGCGAAACCTTCGGCATCGACTTCGAGGCCGAGGTCGCGGTCATCACCGGCGACGTCGGCATGGGCGCCACGCCCCAGCAAGCCGCCGAAGGCATCCGGCTGGTGATGCTGGCCAACGACGTGTCGCTGCGCAACCTGATCCCGGCCGAGCTCGGCAAGGGCTTCGGCTTCTTCCAGAGCAAGCCGGCCACCGCGTTCTCGCCGGTGGCGGTCACGCCCGACGAACTCGGCGACGCCTGGCGCGAGCGCAAGGTACACCTGCCCATGACCGTGCACTGGAACAGCAAGAAGGTCGGCCAGCCGGACTGCGGCACCGACATGGTGTTCGACTTCGGCCAGCTCATCGCGCATATCTGCAAGACGCGCAATGTGCGCGCGGGCAGCATCGTCGGTTCGGGGACCATCTCGAATGTCGACCGCACGAAGGGCTATTGCTGCATCGCCGAGAAGCGCATGCTGGAGACCATCGAAGACGGCAAGCCGTCGACCGAGTTCATGAAGTTCGGCGATGCGGTGAAGATCGAGATGTTCGACGCGCAGGGCCACTCGGTGTTCGGCGCGATCGACCAGCTCGTCGCACAACCCTGACGCGCATCCCTGGCGCGCATCCCTGATGCGCAAGCACGGGCCAGACAGGGCCGTGCCGGATATGCATATAATTTACCGACCGGCCGGTTGGTGAATGGATCATGTACCCGGCACGGCCCTTTTTCCATTCCACAGGCCCGCCATGACGACACCGACTCCCGCCCAGACGCCCCTGTCTTCCCGCTACGAACGCTATCGCGCACTCACGCTGCGCCAGCATGGCCCGATCCTGGAAATCATCATGGGCGCGGCGCAGTCCGCCAACCAGAAGCTGGCCACCGCGGACGCAATATGCACCGCGAACTCGCCGAGATCTGGCGCGACGTATCGGCCGACCCGGACGTGCGCGTAGCGCTGATCCGGGGCGAGGGCAAGGGGTTCTCCGCCGGTGGCGACCTGTCGCTCGTGGAAGACATGGCCAATGATTTCGAGACGCGCACGCGCGTATGGCATGAGGCGCGCGACCTCGTCTACAACGTCATCAACTGCGACAAGCCGGTCGTCTCCGCCATGCACGGCCCGGCCGTCGGTGCGGGCCTGGTGGCGGGGCTGCTGGCCGATATCTCGATCGCGGCGAAGACCGCGCGCATCGTCGACGGGCACACGCGCCTGGGCGTGGCGGCCGGCGACCATGCCGCGATCGTGTGGCCGCTGCTGTGCGGAATGGCCAAGGCCAAGTACTATCTGATGCTGTGCGAGTCGGTCAGCGGCGAAGAAGCCGAGCGGATCGGCCTGGTCTCGCTCGCGGTGGAAGAGGACGAACTGGTCGGGCGCGCATTCGACGTGGCCAACCGGCTGGCGGCTGGTTCGCAGACGGCGATCCGCTGGACCAAGTACGCGCTCAACAACTGGCTGCGCATGGCCGGCCCCGCTTTCGATTCCTCGCTGGCGCTCGAATTCATGGGCTTTGCCGGTCCCGACGTGCACGAAGGCATGGCGAGCCTGCGACAAAAGCGGCCGCCTCAGTTCAAGTAATCCAACCAGATCGGACGGAGACAGACCGCGGCGCCCCTGCCTGCCCGGCTGGCTCTCCACCACGGAGCGCGCGACATGTTCGGACAGATTCCCGATTTCACCAATGGCTTCGAGCTCATGCGCAAGCTGTGGGGTAGCGGCGCGGGCTTGCCCGGCAGCCTGATGCCCGGGCTGCAGGCGGCCATGACGCCGCCCATGAACCTGGAAGACCTCGACAAGCGCATCCACGACTTGAAGGCCGTGGAAGGCTGGCTGCAGCTGAACACAAATCTGCTGCACACCACCATCCAGGGGCTGGAAGTCCAGCGTGCCACGCTGGTCGCGCTGCACCTTGGCAATGCGCTCTCGCCGGAGGCCATGCAAAGCGCCATGGAAAACGTGGCCCGCACCGCCAACGCGCCGAGCGCTGCCCCACCGCCCCAGCGCGCGGCCGACGATCACAAGCCGGCAGCCACGGCCGCCCCATCTGAAGGGTCGCCGCAGGCCGGTGCGCAGGCCGAAGCCGCTGGCGACGCGGACTCCGCATCCGGCAAGGCTGCGGACAGCTCGCCGCCGCCGAATGCTTCCCTGTGGTGGGACTTGCTGCAGCAGCAGTTCAACCAGATCGCAAGCAGCGCGGCCGCGGCCAGCATTGCCCCGTTCGGCATGGGCGGCTTCGGCGAGGGCGCATCCGCCGCGGCAAAGCCTGCTCCCAAGCCTGCCGACACCGGCGAGCCGGCACGCAAGAACGGAACCGCAGCAAAGGGCGCTGCAAAGACTGCGACGAAGACTGCGGCAAAGGGCGCCGCCGCTCCAGGCACCGCTGCCCGAAAGAAGCCCGCAGGCAACGCCAAGGCACCGAAGCCCGACGCCACACCCGACAGCCGCGACAACGGAGAGAAATAACCGGCCCACGCCCGGCGCTTGCCGCTCATCCCATGCACAGAGACAGCCTTCCCGGCCACCAGGCCGCGCGATCCGACGGTCGGCATCATGGCGGCGTGCAACGCAACGCCACCGCGCTGATCATGATGGGCGGCGGCGCGCGCGCGGCCTACCAGGCCGGCGTGCTCAGCGGCGTGGCGCGCATCGCCGCACAGCATGGGCATGGCCATGAGCCGATTCCGTTCGGCATTGTCGCCGGCACTTCGGCGGGCGCCGTCAATGGCGCGGGACTTGCGATCCAGGCGGCGGACCTCCAGGCCGCCGCCGACAGCCTGTCGGCGCTCTGGCATGGCATCCACACCGACGACGTCTACCGCACCGACGTGCTGCGCGCGGGCATGTCGGGTGCGCGCTGGCTGTCGGCGCTGGCGTTTGGCTGGGCCACCCAACGGCGCGCGCCGCGCGCGCTGCTCGACAACGCCCCGCTGGGCAGCATGCTGGGAGAACTGTTCGACGGCCAGCGCGTGCAGGCAAGCCTCGATGCCGGCATGCTGCAAGCCTTCGCGGTCACGGCGCTGTCGTACAGCACCGGCCGGCATGTGACCTTCTACCAGTCGCATCGGCGCATCCATCCGTGGCACCGCAGCCAGCGCATTGCGGTGCCCGCGTCGATCACGGTGGACCACCTGCTCGCGTCGGCCTCGATCCCGTTCCTGTTCCCGGCCATGGCGCTTGAACTGGATGGCCACCACGAGTGGTTCGGCGACGGCACCATGCGCCAGATGTCGCCGCTGTCGCCAGCGATCCACCTCGGGGCCTCGCGCATCCTGGCGATCGGCTCGGCGTCGCGGCAGCGCCCGGGCTGGTTCGACACCGTGCCGGCCGGCGGCTACCCGTCGCTGGCACAGGTCGGCGGGCAGGCGCTGGCAAGCATCTTCCTGGACGGGCTTTCGGCCGACCTGGAGCGCCTGCTCCATATCAACCGCCTGCTGGCACGCATGCCGGAACTGGCCGGCGATGCCGAAGGCTGGCGGCCCGTGCAGGTCATGACGATTTCACCGAGCGAGCCCATCGAGGCCATCGCCGCCGACCACCTGCAGCAATTGCCGCGCACCGTGCGTGCACTGCTGGCCCCGCTGGGCGGCACCGAGGCGCGCGGCGCCGCGTTCGCCAGCTACCTGCTGTTCGAGCCGGAATTCACGCAAGCCTGATCGCACTCGGCGAACGAGATGCCGCTGCCCAGGCGGACGAACTGGCCGCGTTCCTGTATGGCATCATTCCAAGCACCCCGGCTGTCAACGTACCGGCCCCGGCGCACACCGCGCTGGCCTCCTGAGCATTTCCTCACGGGGAAAGCGGGCGCCCAAGCGCCGCTACTGACACATGGATCCGTGCGCGCGCCGTTAATCGCCCGAAAATGCAGCAGAGTCCGCCCCAACCGCTACGATAGTCGTTGCATTTGCCGCGATCCGCCCTAAAAAAGGGAATAGAGAATAATTCGCATCTGGTAGAATCCGCCCGTAATTTCAAAGGCTTACCATGCTCTACCCCGAACTGTTCAAATCGTTGGAAGCGGTCCGCTGGCACATGGACAAGGACATCCCCTGGGATAGCTTCGACGCCAGCCTGCTGACGGACGACCAGGCCAAGACCATCCGCATGAACGCCATCACGGAATGGTCGGCCCTGCCGGCGACGGAGATGTTCCTGCGCGACAACCGCCACGACTCCGACTTTTCGGCCTTCATGAGCATCTGGTTCTTCGAAGAGCAGAAGCATTCGCTGGTGCTGATGGAGTACCTGCGCCGCTTCCGCCCGGACCTGGTACCGACCGAGGAAGAACTGCACGCCGTGCGCTTCGAGTTCGACCCGGCCCCGCCGCTGGAAACGCTGATGCTGCACTTCTGCGGCGAGATCCGCCTGAACCACTGGTACCGCCGCGCCGCCGAATGGCACTCGGAACCCGTCATCAAGCATATCTATCGCACGCTGTCGCAGGACGAAGCCCGCCACGGCGGCGCCTACCTGCGCTACATGAAGAAGTATCTGACGCAGTTTGGCGACAACGCGCGCGCCGCGTTCGCCAAGATCGGCGTGCTGATGGCGTCGGCACGCCGCACCGAGAAGCCGCTGCACCCGACCAACCTGCACGTGAACAAGGCACTGTTCCCGAACGACACCGTGCAGTCGCGCCTGCCGGACCCGGAGTGCTGGAAAAATGGCTGGACGAGCAGATCCGCTTCGACGAAGGCTGGGAGAAGAAGGTCATCGAACGAATCCTGCACAATATGTCGCTGCTGTTCGAACGCACCTTCGAGACGGTGCAGGACCTGAACCGCTACCGCAAGGAACTGAATTCGCGCCTGCAGGCTGGCGGCGAGCAGCCGGCATAAGGCACAAGGCACAAGCCCCAGCAACTTTCCGTATTGACTGGAAAAGCCCCATCGGACCCGATGGGGCTTTTTTCATTGGCACCGTCATTTTCACGGGCGCCGGTCTGCAGGGTGAATCCAGGCCAGATCGAACCGACACAGATTTCGTGTAGCTGGCACCGGGCCCGCGAATAACTATATGCGGCAAGCCCCCTTGGCTTGAGGGGGAAGATATTACCGGCAACATCGCCCGCTGAGGTGGTAACGGGTTACCACAATGCCCGGCCGGGCCAAATGCCCGATGACCGCATAGCCGCCTGCCGCATGAGAAAACAGCGCTCTCCGCGAAATTATTAAATTCGCACAAAAGAAAAATTAAATCGCCGCCCATGAATAATGTGGTAACTATTCAAAATTATTAATTCTTATCCCCGCGGAAATTAGACGATTTAATCTAGCCATCAAGTTTTTAAATATGCGACAAGTTAATCACGCCTCCCCTTCTGGCGAGACGCTGAATGCAGTGCCCGTCCCCCGGACGGGTGAATCATCCGGGACTGGCCAGGATATTCCCTTTCGCATATCCGCACTTCCACAAAGCATGGCAGGCGTCGGATATAAGCCGGCATTTGCCGGGCGGGCATTCTGATCCGGGCACGCGACAACAAAATCGTTGGGAGTTCAGTATTGCGTCACATTGACTTCAAGGCGCTCGATGTTTTCTCCAGGTCATGCGCCACGGCAGCATCGGAAGCGCGGCGGCGGCGCTGGGCATGCGCGACCGTGGATCGACGGCGCCAGTGCGGCCTACGTCACCGAGGTGCCGCCCGGCTTCCCGGCCTGGGCCAACCTGAGCCTGTTCTACCTTGCCGGGTGCGCCGAGCGCCATGGCTCGGCACGGTGCGGCGGGAGTTGCTGGCAGTGCTGCGCGGGATTGCGGCGGCCACGATGCCACTGCCGGCCAACGACCAGCCCCTGCCGCTGCTGCGCGCAGGCTGATCCGGCCGCAGCAGCGCCAAGCCGGGGTACCATTCCGGGGATGAAAAACCTGGCCCCAGACATGTCCGTACCCGCCTTCGAATCCAAACTGACCTCGTCCGACGACGCCACCACTTTGGCCGCGCGCCTTGCCGCGCTGCCGCGCCCGCTGGTGTTCACCAACGGCGTCTTCGACATCCTGCACCGCGGCCACGCCACCTACCTGGCCCAGCGCGCGAGCTCGGCGCCAGCCTGGTGGTGGGGGTCAACAGCGACGCCTCGGTCAGGATGCTCGGCAAGGGCGACGACCGCCCGCTGAACCATGAATCCGACCGCATGGCGCTGCTGGCCGCGCTGGCCTCGGTGGACCTGGTGCTGATGTTCCGCGAGCAGACCCCGGTGGAACTGATCCGCCAGGTGCGTCCGGATATCTATGTGAAGGGCGGCGACTACGACATCGACATGCTCGAAGAAACGCGCCTGGTGCGTAGCTGGGGCGGGCACGCGGTCGCCATCCCGTTCCTGCACGACCGTTCCACCACCAAGCTGCTTACCAAGGTCCGGCAGCAGCGATGAGAGCGGTGCAAAGGGCCCGCAGCCAACGCCAACCGGTTGCTTGTCGTCCCCGCGCAGGCGGGGACCCAGTGACTTTTGCCTTGCATGCGTCTGTCGCCAAAGACGCTGGGCTCCCCCCTTCGCGGCAGCGACGGGAGATTGACGGCGCCCCTCAGGCAGCGCCGCAGGCCAGCAGCGTCTCCGCGCCGTAGCGCTGGCGCATGGCGTCCAGCCGTGCACGCACCGCATCGTCGACGCCGCGCACGCGCAGCCATTGCCGTGTCAGCGGGCGCGGCGCATCGGCCAGCACGGCGGTGCGCACGCCCTGGCCACGCAGCGTTTCGAGATAGTTTTCGGCCCGCTCGCGCTCACGGAACAGGCCCAGCGACACAGTAAACGACTCCGACTCTGATTCGGGCGACCCGCTGGTCACCACCGAATAGTCCGTCACGTTGCGGCGGCGCAGCTCGGCCAGCTTGCGTTCGAGGTTCTCTCGCGTAGGCTGCGCCGGCAGGTGGATCCACCAGCGCACCTGTTCGCGGCGCTCGAACTGTTCCACTTGCCAGCGCCGCCGGAAAGATCCTCCGCGGCCCGGCGCACTGCCTGCGCGCTGAACCCGCCGATCTCCACGCACTGGCCTTCACCGGCCGCGACGGCGACGCTCACGCCCGCCGCGAGCACCTTGCCGGCAGGCCGGCACTGCGCGGTGC
>LRMT01000255.1 GCA_001725945.1 Cupriavidus sp. UYMMa02A
CCTCGATGCCGCAGCGCGGGTGCAGGCCCATGGACATCGCCATCATGTTGAACGGCAGCACGTTCTTCAGCAGCGACTCGGCGGTCAGCGTGCAGCCGTCCGGCGCGCGGTGCACGAAGTTGAAGAAGTTGAACGGATTGGGGCCGTCGAAGCCGCCGCCGATGCCGATCCAGGTGAGGTTCAGCGGGCCGGTGTAGGCGCCGCTGCGCACCAGGCGCTCGAGCGTTTCGAGCGCGTGGATGCCGGTGAGCTGGAAGTGCGGCTGGATGCGTGAAGCCTGCAGGCGGCGCAGGTGCTCTTCCACCCAGCCGGGGCCGGCCGGCACGGTCATTTCACGGTAGGCGGCCTGGTAGGCCGGCTGCTCCAGCGAGGTGCCCTTCAGGTACTCCGGATAGAGGAGTTCCATGATGTTCATCTGGGTGGTGTTGATCGCCACCGTCACCTGGTCGGGTTTCGGGGTGAGTTCCGCGAGCATGTGGCGGGTGTCATCGGACAGCCACTTGGCGGCTTCACCGTCGTCTTCGGGTGCAAACGAGATCGAGCCGCCGACCTGGATGATCATGTCGGGCACCGCGGCGCGCACGCCAGCGATCAGCTCGTTGAACTTGGACAGGCGCTTGGAACCCTTGCCGTCGAGTTCGCGCACGTGCAGGTGCAGCACGGTGGCGCCAGCGTTGTAGCAATCCACGGCCTTCTGCACCTGTTCTTCCATGGTCACCGGGATGTCTTCGGGGAAATCCTGCGGCATCCACTCCGGGCCATACGGGGCCACCGTGATGACCACCTTGTCCTGGTTCTCCGGATGCAGGGAATCGTCGAGAAATTGCATGGTCTCCTCCTGATTGTGAGTGGCGCGCTTCGACGCGCCGGTTTGGCGGTGTTTGATCCAATGGCCACGATTCGACGCGCATGGCCGCGCTTTCACCTGAACGTCGTTGACCCGTCTTCCACTTGCGAGCAAATGCGGGCCAAGCAATCGGCGTCCGGAAGGCCGGCAAGGCAGGCAAGCAGCGGGTCGAACGGGCGATCCTCATGCCCACCGGCGCGCACGCCGGGCGCTGTGCTGGTGTTCGCGGCGCAGTAAGCGGCGTTGATCTTGTCCCAGTCCGCCTCGGTCAGATGCCGCCGCGCCGCCGGGAGGATCACGCCTTCCTCGCGCCCCATGAGCGCCCAGGCGAACTGCGCGTAGTGATCTACCTTGCTCAGCAGCTCGGCCAGCGGGCCGCCGGCCGCGAACTTCTCGACCGCTTCGGCCAGTGCTCCTGCCCATTGCGCATCGCGTTCATGCTGGCGCTCCAGTTCGTCGAGTTCGGCGTCGGCCCTGGCTGTGCGCCGGCGCAGGCGGCCAAAGAGGCAGGCCTGCTTGCGCGCATGGTGTCGCGCGATCGGGAAGGTCTGGATAAACCGGATCATGCTTCGCATCACCCGCACCTCAACGGTGGTGCCGTGGTCGTTCGCGGCCATGAGCATGTCCAGCCAGGCGCGCAATACGGCACCGAGGGCACGGTGCTCGTCGCGGATGCACTGGACGGCCGGCACAGGCTTCACCGGCGCGGCGTTCGGCATGACGAACACCGGAATACTCGCCGCTAGCACGGCCAGGAGCAGCGATCGTGTCATGGCGCCGGAACTGGCGCCGTGCGCGTGGGCGCCGATGAAGACCAGGTCGCAGCCGGCCTCAAGAGCCGCCGCGAGGATGGCGGCTTGCGGGTTGCCGCCATTGGTGCCAGCCGACGCACATGGCACCCCGTGGGCGCGCGCGACCGACTCGGCCTTGCCCAGCAGCTCGCGGCCGCGGTTCACCTGCCGTACGGCGTTGCGACGGCCAGGTGCGGTGCATGGATAACGTAATGCGTGCGTCCGCAATGCGCGCCAGCTCGATGGCCCCGACAACGGTAGCCATGGCTTCGCCCGTTTCATCGACGGGGACCAGCAGGTGGCGGCACGTGATGGCGTCGGCACCGGGGCAAGGTTGGCTCATGCCGGCGCCCCGACCAGCACACGCTCCAACGCGCTCACGTCCGTGAATTGCATCCCAACCTCGCGCTCAGTATCGACCTGGACGCATACTAGGCCGCAGCCGCATCGTGCGCCCCCTCCGCGGAGGAGGGGGGCGATTGCCATGCGGCGTCGTCGTGTGCCTATAATGAGGCACCCAATTTCGAGCCAGGCACGCCGCCCCAAACGGCAGGGCGCAGTAACGGACTATGTGGACTATGTGGGCGATGCGGACGATGCATTGCCCCGCAGGCAGTCCGGCATGCACGCCCCGGCGAGCGCCGCATCCAAGCTAACCGGTACCTGCCAGATGACCTTAGTGAACCGCGGCGCAGGTGCCGCGTTTTCCGAACTTGCGCTCAAGACCATGCCGCCGCGCGCGCCGCGGCACTTGCTTGCGCGGGCGCGCCTCAATCTCGACAGCGATGCGCTGCGCGACCGGCAGGTGGTCGTCGTGCAGGCGCCGCCGGGCTTCGGCAAGACGCTGCTGCTTGCGCAATGGCGCCGCGAGTCCCTGGCGCGCGGTGCCCCCGTTGCCTGGGTTTCCGCCGAGGCCCATGACGATCCCCTGCATTTCCTGCAGTGCCTCGTGCTTGCCGTGCGCGCGGGCTGCGCACGGCCCGGTTTCGGCCGCACGCTGCTCGAAGGCGCAGCCGCGGCGCCGGGTGGCACCGAGGGGCTGACGGCCTGGCTTGCCGAGGTGGCGCAGACATCGCTGGACCTCATGCTGATCGTCGACGAAGCCGATCGTCTCTCGCAGGACGGGTTTCCGGCATTGCTTTACTTGCTGCACAACGCGCCGCCCAATCTGCGCATCGTGGTCGCGGCGCGCAGCGGATTCGACACGGCCGTCTTCGATTTGACGGCGTATGGTCAGTGCGCCTGCATCGGACCCGAAGCGCTGCGTTTCCGTTTCGACGAAACCATGGCTCTCGTGCGCAGTCGCTTCGGCGACCGGGTGGATGCGGACAGCTGCGCGCGGCTGCACGAGATGACCGATGGATGGCCGCTCGGCCTGCAACTCGTGCTGGCGGCCATGGAGCGCGGCGCCGATCCGCGCAGCGTCATCGATACCATGTCGACCCGCCCGGCCGATGAGGGCGAGCACCTGGTCGGCGGCCTGATTGCCAGGCTTGCGCCCGACGATGTTGCCTTCCTCACCCGCATCGCCGTCGTGGATCACCTTCACCCCGACCTGTGCGCTGCGCTGACAGGCAGCGAGCAGGCGCCCGGACAGCTGGCGCGGCTGGTCCGCGAGACACCCATCTTCGTGTCCGGCGACGACAGCGACTGGTGCCGGCTGCACACGCTGGCGCGCAGCGCCCTGCAGGTGCGCCTGGCCGAGCTGCCCGGCGAAGCGCTGACCGAATTGCATGTCCGGGCAATGCGCTGGCTGGCTGCGCACGGCATGGCCGAGCAAGCCGGGCGCCACGCGCACGCGGCAGGCCAGCACGAGCTCGCCTTCGAACTGGCCGGACGTTCGCTTTACGACGCGGTGATGCAGGGGCGGCTCACGACCGTGCTCGAATGGCTCGATCGTCTCCCCGATGCGGAACTGGACCGCCATCCTGGCCTGCGCCTGGCCGCCGCCTGGGTGCTTGCGCTCGGCGAGCGGCATGCTGAGGCCGAGTCGCTGGTGGCGCGCCTGCTCGAAGGGGCAGGCGCCGATACCGCCTTGCGCTATGAATGCGCGCTGATACTGAGCGTAGCGGCCTACTACGCAGACCAGCCAGACCGTTGCCTCGCGCTGCTGGAACCGTGGCTCCAGCCCCCCGCTCTGCACGACCCGCGCCTGGCCCAGATGCATGCCAACCGCCTGGCGATGGCGGCGATCCTGCAAGGGCAGACAGGGAATGCGCGACGCCATCTGCAGCTCGCGCCGCGCGGCGACCTCGGCGAGGGTCATCGCTACGCGGCGCGCTGGGGCGAGTTCGTGATTGGACTGAGCTACCTGCGTGAAGGACAGGTAATGTTGAGCGAAGCGGTCCTGCGGCCCGCCCTCGCAAGCGCGGAAGCGGATCTCGGCCGCCGCCATCCTCTCGCCTGCATGCTGGCGTCGCTGCTGGCCGCGGCAGTCTATGAGCGCGACCGGGTCGACGAAGCGGGTGCGCTGCTCGCCAACCGGCTCGACGTGCTGGAGCGGTCCGGCACGTCGGAACGTCGTTGCTGGCGTACCTGACCGCTGCGCGCGTGGCGGCCGCGCAAGGCGTCGAGCACCGTGCACTCGACCTGCTCGAAGCCTTGTACGCAGTGGGCGTCGCGCGCCGGACGCCGCGGCTTTGCATCGCGAGCCTCGCGGACCAGGTGCGCATGCATGCGGGGCGCTTCCGTGCCGAGACGTGCCGCGCCTGATCACCCGCATTGACGAACTCGTTGCGCAAGTCGAAGCGGACCATGGCCCGCTGTGGCGCCGGGAGGTGTCGCTGTTGCAGGTCATGGCCCACGCCAACGCGGCGATAGCCGCTCAGGACTGGCCAGCCGCTGCCGACGCCCTGGACCGCGCCGCACCTTGGCCGAGCCTGAACTCGGCGCGCGGCGCATCGAGGTCATGGCACTGAAGGCGTTCGTGCGTCATCGCAACGGCGAAGACAGCCGTGTGCTGCTGCAGGAAGCGATGAACCTGGCACAGACCTATGGCTTTTCCCGCCGCATATTCGTCGATGCGCATCCGGCGCTGGCCGATTGGGCCAGGCGCGTCGCGGACGAGGACGCCGGGAAAGCCGGGAACGCGGACGCGGGCCAGATAGCTCCGGTTGCACGCATACCGCGCCGCGCGGAACGCCCTGCCACGGAGCCGCGCGCCGTTGCCAGCACGGTGTTGACGCCCAAGGAACGCGAAGTCCTTGAACTGCTCGCGCGCAATCTCTCCAACAAGGAAATCGCGCAGGCCATCGGCGTGGGCGAGGTCACCGCCAAGTGGCATGTGAAGAACCTGTTCGGCAAACTCAGCGCCGGCACCCGCAAGCATGCCGTGCGGCGCGCCCAACTACTGGGGCTGCTGGAAGGCCTCGAGTAACTTCGCCCTGCCGCGGCCCTCGCGCTTGCCGGCGCGCCGCGCGGCTCGCCCCCTCCTCCGCGCAGGGGGCGCGGTCGCTCTCAGTCTCCCGATAATCGGAACCCTGCAGCGGCGATCAAAGGGAACCGGTCCACATGACAATGAAACGCAGACTCTACCGCGGCCGCGACGTGCGGCGCGCGCAGAACATTGCCGAGCTGCGCGCGATGGCGGCCGCGCGCCTGCCCAACTTCTGCCTTGAATACCTGGAAGGCGGCGCGGACGACGAACTGAGCCTGAGCCGTAATCGCGCCAGCTACGACGCGATCGCCTTCGCGCCGCGCACGCTGGTCGATGTTTCCGTGCGCGATTCCGGCTGCCTGCTGTTCGGCGAGCGCATCGCCATGCCCGCGGTCGTTGCGCCGACCGGCTTCAACGGACTGCTGGCGCACGAGGGCGACCTGGCACTCGCACACGCTGCGCGCGATGCAGGCATTCCCATGTGCCAGAGCATGGTGTCGACGGTCGCGCTCGAACGCGTTGCCGAGACCGGCGTACGGCACTGGATGCAGATCTATCCATTCAAGGATCGCGCGAATCTGGCGGGCATTGTCAGGCGTGCCGAAGCGGCCGGCTCCGAAGCCATCGTGGTGACCACGGACGTTCCCGTGCTCGGCAACCGGGAATGGGACCGGCGCAACTATCGGGCGCCGATGAAGCTTGATTTGGCCAACCTGGTCAGCGTCGCCATGCGGCCCGCCTGGTGGTGGGACGTTCTGGTGCCGCATGGCATGCCGCGCTTCCGCAATCTCGGCGACGTCCTTCCACCCGGCCGGGACGATGCCCGCAACGCGGCAACCTTCCTGTCGAAGCAGATGGACCCGTCATTGAGCTGGCAGGATATGCAGTGGTTGCGCGACCTGTGGCCGCGCAAGCTCATCATCAAGGGCATCATGCGGCCCGACGATGCGCTGCGGGCCCGGGCGTTGGGCGTTGATGGCCTGGTCATCACGAACCACGGCGGTCGCCAGCTCGACAGCTGCGTCGCGCCCATCGAGGTGCTTCCCGCGATTCGTGCCGCGGTCGGCCCCGGAATGACGTTGATCGTTGACAGCGGCCTGCGGCGCGGCAGCGATTTCGTCAAGGCACGCGCGCTGGGAGCCGATGCGGCCATGTCAGGCCGCGCCACGCTGTATGGCCTGGCGGCTGGCGGCAAGGCGGGGGTCGCGCACGCGCTGGCGATACTGCGTGCCGAGATCGACCGCACGCTCGGTTTGCTGGGCTGTCCCGCATTGACGGATCTGGCTGCGGACTGGGTCCGCATGCCAAGCGTGACGCAACCGGTCTAGCGCATGCGCTGTGGCGCCGATTGCTGACGGCGCCACGCCGTTACGCTGCAGCCGAAGCGCGTGGAAAACCACCTTGAGAAGGCACTGAGCGAAGAGAAGCCCAGCAAGGTCGCAACATCCGACAAGGGCCGTTCGCTATTCGCGACGTATCGCGATACAAGATCGGCCCTGACCGCATCGACGACGGACAGATAGTTCTCGCCATAGCCCGCCAGATGGCGATGCATCGTCTTGCGGTCAATGCCAAGCTGGCGGGCCACCTGCTCGGCCCCGCACTCGCCTGTTGGCAACAAGGCGAACACCAGCTTGCGGACCTTGTCAGGCATGGTCGAATCGGACTGCGCCAGTTTGGTATCCAGGAATTCGCGTGCATGACGGGCCAGCGCCGCATCGTAGACGGGACCCGCTACGTCGAGGTCTGCGGCGGACAGCAAAATGCCATCGAAATCCTGGCGGAACCGGACCGGTATGCCGAACAGGCGCCGATGTGTGGCAAGGCTGGCCGGCGCGGCATGGGTGAAACAGATGCTGCGCGGCTTCCAGGTCGTCCCCGACAGCAGCTTGAACAGCCGGAACCAGAGGCAAATGATGAACTCCGTCGATTGCCGCATGGAGCCCGGCACACTTACCAGGAATTCAGGCTTGACGACCGCAATGTCCCCGACTTCCTCGATGCGCAAGTCCAGCGCTTCATTCAGCAAATGCAGATAGCGCGCCATGGCTTCCAGCGCGTTGCGCAGGGTGGCGCCCTCACGCATCACCATCCATAGCGGTCCGAGACTGGCCAGCTGACGGGCTTCCGCCACGCGCAGTCCAAGGTCCTCCACGCCCGCGAACTGCGCCGAATCCTCGAGCAATTGCATGACCGACTTTGCCGGAACCGGATATCCGGGTCCACCAGGCCGTCGGGCTGATCCCCGCCTGCCGCAATTGCCGGTAGGGATCCAGGCCGACCTGGCGGGCCACGTCCACAAACTCCGTCAGGTTCACGTGTTGCAGCGGCGTCGACATAGGAGTTCCCCCAAGGTGCCCCAAAATGTAAAGTGCCTGCCCCGGAATGTCAACGCGTCGCGCGCCACTTCTTCAATACTCTGCTTCGAACTTCACCATTTGACGGAGTCGCCATGCGAGTCGAGCAACTTACCTGTTCCATTGGCGCCGAACTGGTCGGCGTCAGCCTCGTCGATGCCATTCACGATGACGGCGTATTCGCCGGCATCCGGGAGGCGCTGCTCAGACACCGTGTACTGTTCCTGCGCGACCAGGACATCACGGCCGGCGAGCACGTGGCCTTTGCACGCCGCTTTGGCGAACTTGAGGATCATCCGGTGGCGGGGAGCGATCCCGAGCATCCCGGGCTGGTGCGCATCTACAAAAGCCCCGAGCAGCCCACCCCGCGCTACGAGAATTCCTGGCACACGGATGCCACCTGGCGCGAGGCGCCGCCGCTTGCCAGCATCCTGCGTTGCCGGGAATGCCCGCCAGTTGGTGGCGACACCATGTGGGCCAATATGGTCCTGGCGTACGAGAACCTGCCGCAACACGTCAAGGCGGAGATTGCTGAGCTGCGTGCACGCCACAGTATCGAGGCATCTTTCGGCGCGGCCATGCCGATCGAAAAGCGCCTTGCGCTGAAGGCACAGTTCCCGGACGCCGAGCATCCTGTCGTCCGGACGCATCCCGAGACCGGCGAGAAGGTGTTGTTCGTGAACGGCTTTACCACCCACTTCACGAACTTCCATATACCTGAGCGCGTTCGCTTCGGGCAGGACTTCAGCCTGGGGGCCTCTGACCTGCTGCGCTACCTGATCACCCAGGCCTACATTCCCGAGCATCAGGTGCGCTGGCGCTGGACCACGAACAGCGTGGCGATCTGGGACAACCGATCCACCCAGCACTACGCGGTCATGGACTACCCGCCGTGCCATCGCAGGATGGACCGTGCCACCGTGATCGGGGACCGCCCATTCTGAGCAACAGGCTGCAGCGTGGTACCTGGACACCTTCAACCCATTGCAACAACCCGTTGCAACACCCATCGAGAATCGCAATGAGCCATATTGATCCTGAACTGCTCCAGGGCAAGGTCGCCGTCATCACGGGCGCCGGCCGTGGCATCGGGCGCACCATTGCGCTTGCCTACGCCAGCGCTGGCGCCGCGGTCGTATGCAGCGCCCGCAACGAGGCCGACATCGCACAGACGGCCGCGCTGATCCGCGAAGCGGGCGGCCGGGCCATTGCGCATGCCGCCGACGTGGCGGACTACGCGACGGTGACGGCGCTGTTCCAGCGCGCCAGCGATGCGTTCGGCGGTGTCGATATCGTGGTCGCCAATGCCGGCGTCGCACTCGATCAGCGCAGGATCGCGGACGGCGACCCTGCGCTCTGGCGCAAGACCATCGACATCAACCTGACCGGTGCCTACCATACCGCCCATGCGGCCATTCCCCACCTGCGCCGGCGCGGGGCGGGCAAGATCATCATGATTGGCTCCGGCCAGGGCAGGCGGCCCAACGCGGGCTTCTCGGCCTATTCGTGCTCCAAGGCCGGCCTGTGGATGCTGACCCAGTCCCTGGCGACGGAACTGCAGGAGGACAACATCAGCGTCAATGAGCTGATTCCTGGGCCGGTCAGGACGGACATGACGCGCGATGTCGCGGTGCCGCCCGGCGAATGGTTCAAGGAGCCGGGGGATGTCATCCCGCTCGCGATGTTCCTGGCCAGCATGCCCGATGTCGGCCCAAGCGCCCAGAGCTACAGCCTGATGCGCCGCGCCTGAAGCCAGACCGGCCAGGCATTCAGCTCCCGCGACAATCGCAGGCTGCATGGCAATGCAGCCGCTGCCCATGCAAGGAGGCCTATGAGCCGCTTAGTCCGCAGCGCTACGCTGTCTCGCTATGCCGAGGTTGCCCGCTCGGTGGGGCTGGATCCACTGCCGATCCTGGCCGAAGTCGGGCTGCCCCGAAGCTGCCTGGACGCCGAAGACAACCTGATCTCCGCCAGCGCCGTCTGCCGGTTGCTCGAGGTGTCCGCGGCAGCATCCGGTGCCGAAGACTTCGGCCTGCGCATGGCCGAGAGCCGCCAGTTGTCGGTGCTTGGGCCGCTCGGCATGGCCGTGCGGGATTCCCCGACCTTGCGCGACGCGCTCAGTGCGATGGTGCGATACGTCGCTCTGCACAGCGAGGCTCTGGTCCTTGGCGTGGAAGAAAGAGGCGGCGCCTTTGTCATAGGCATGTCGCTGATGGCGGGGTACGCCGGTTCGATGCGTCAGGCCGACGAAATGGTGCTGGGCTCCCTCTATCGAATGCTCAAGGAACTGATCGGTCCAGGCTGGCGCGCGCGCCGCATCTGCTTTTCGCACAGTGCCCCAAGGAACCTGTCATCCTGCCTGCGCGTGTTCGGCGGGGCGGTCGACTTCGGTTGCGACTTCAACGGCATTGTTTGCGAGTTGAAAGACATGGAGGCCGTGCCGCCCGCCGCGCGCCCGGAACTCGCGCGGTATGCGCATGCGTACCTCGACTCACTGGCCGCGCATGCGTCCCCGTCCATGACCGAAAAAGTCAGGCGCATGGTGCTGTCCTTGCTCCCTACGGGACACTGCAGCGTTGAACGGGTTGCCGGCCAGCTCGGCATCGACCGGCGCACGCTCCACCGCAAGCTGCTGCAGGAAGACGCGACCTTCAGCGACATCCTTGACGAAGTCCGGGTCACGCTTGCGGTCCAGTATCTCGGGCATTCGGAGCGTTCGGTCAGCTACGTGGCCGTGTTGCTCGGGTTTTCGATGCAGAGCGCATTTTCCCGCTGGTTCCGCGGTCATTTCGGCTGCAGTCCGAGCGCGTGGCGCGCCGAAGGCGCGCAGCCACCCGGGCCTGTTCTACCCCGGCCGCTGTTGGTGGCGAACTCGGGGTAGCGGGTGCCGCGCTGCAATGCTGAATCACGTGGTAGCGGCGCCGGTGGCTTTGGTGGGAGTACGTTCCAGGGCATCGAGAATGCGCGCGAATCGCGCCTCCAGACGCGGCCGCATGCGCGTCGGCGTGAAGATATAGAACTCGCCCGCGCGAATCCCATCCAGCGCCCGGCTGGCCACCATCTCCGGGGCCGTGCCTGCCGCAACAGTGGCCTTGAACGACTCGCTTGCATGGCTTGAGCGTTCCGCGATGGGCGTCTTCACTGGCCCGGGGCAAAGCACCGATACCCCGATGCCGGTGCCGCGGAGTTCCTGTTCAAGCGACTCGGAGAGGGCGACCACGCTGTATTTAGTGGCCGCGTAGGCACCCATCGGAAAATCGCCGTTGACCCAGAAGCCCGCGCCGGACGCGGTGTTGACGAAATGCGCCGGCTCGTCATGCCGGTGCAGCAGTGGCAGGAAGTGACGGATGCCATGAATCACGCCGAACACGTTGACCCCGAAAGCGCGGGTCCAATCCTGCTCGGATAGCGAAGCCAGTTCGCCGCTCATATCGATACCGGCATTGTTGAACACCAGATGCACGCGGCCCAGCTTTGCCTCGAATTCCGCTGCGGCATCGCGCACGTCCGCATCCGACGAAACGTCGAGGACGCGCGTGCAGATGCGCCTGCCGGTCGATGCGAGCCGGGCGCGCGCCGCGTCGAGCCCGCGTGCGTCGATGTCGGCAAGCGCAAGGTCGGCACCTTGAGCCGCCAGTGCCTCTGCCAGGGCCAGGCCGATGCCGGACGCGGCGCCGGTAATGATTGCGGCCTTGCCCCGAAAATCGTGAAGGCGGGGGCGGGCGCGGGATCGGCCGTGCCGGTTGTCTCCGGCGAGTCGCGCCGGTGATATCTGTGCGGATCATGGACATTGGCGTGATGGGCTGCGGCACTCAGCCGAGCGTGGGTTCCGGTGACAGGCGCACAAGCTGCTTGCCGATGTTCTTGCCGGTGAACAATCGGTTCAGCGCGGCAGGCGCCTGCTCGATGCCGTCGACCATGTCGACTGGTACTTGAGCTGGCCGTCCCGGACCCATTTCGCCAGGACTTCCACGGCTTCCGGAAATCTCGAACGGTAGTCGGCAATGAGGAAGCCTTCGATCCGCGCGCGCTTCATGATGACGTTGCGGAACATCTTCGGGCTCCACCAGTCACCGCTTGCGTTATAGGTCGAGATCATCCCGCAAAGCGCGATGCGGGCGCCGGGTTGATGAGCGCCAGCACCGGATCCATCGGTGTCCCCGCCCACGTTCTCGAAATCGACGTCGATGCCGTCCGGGCAGGCGGCGCGGAGATCGGCAAGCACGTTGCCGCCCTTGTAGTCGACACAGGCATCCAGGCCGTACTCCTCCTTGACGAGCCGGCATTTGCTCTCGCCGCCCGCGACGCCTACCACCCGCAACCGAGTATCTTGCCGATCTGCCCGGCGATCGAGCCGACGCCGCCCGCGGCGGCCGACACGACAATGGTGTCGCCGGCCTTCGGCCTGGCAATGTCGAGCATGCCGAAGTAGGCGGTCATGCCGGAGTTGCCCAGTACGCTCGCGAATGCGTGCAGCGGCAGGTCGTACGCCACCGGCACGCGCCTGGCGGTCCTTGTCACCGAGTACTCTTCCCAGGCCATGCCACCTTCTACGATGTCGCCGGGCTTGAAGTCCGGATGCCTGGACTCGATGACCACGCCCATGGTGACGCCGCGCATCACCTCGCCAAGGGCCACCGGTGCCATGTACTGGTCGATCTGGCTCATCCAGACGCGATTGGTCGGCGCCACCATGAGGTAGATGTTGCGCACCAGCATCTCGCCATCTTCCGGCTGTGGCAGCGGTGCTTCCACGAGCTGCAGGTCGTCGTCGCAGACATCGCCGACGGGGCGCTGCCTGAGGATCCAGCGCCGGTTCATCTTCTTCATGCTTGTTTCTCCAGGGTTTGCGGCCGGCGGCTCAGTCTTCCAGCGCGCCGTACACGATGTTGCGCAGCAGTGACCGGTACCCGGCGCGGGTCGCCAGGTCGTTCTCCTGCAGCATCAGGATGGCGAACAGTTGCTCCTGCGGGTCTGCCCAGAAATAGGTCCCGAGTGCGCCACCCCAGTAAAAATCGCCGACGGAACCTGGCACCGGGCACAGGCCGCGCTCGGTGCGCACGCCCACGGCCAGGCCGTGCCCCTGTCCCAGTTCAGGCAACGGTGCGTTGATGCCCAGCCCTCTTGTCGAACCACCGTAGTCCGCCCCCGGCGGAAGATGGTTGGCAAGCATCAGGTCGACGCTCTTTCTCGACAGCACGCGCACGCGATCGAGCACGCCGCCATTGAGCAGCATCTGGCAGAAGCGCGCGTAGTCGCCGGCCGTGGACAGCAGGCCGGCGCCGCCGGAATGCCACCGGGGCGGATTGTCGTCGTCATAGGCGAACAGCGCGCTGGGCACGGCGGAATCGCGAAACGGTACTGCCAGGCCTGCGCCGTCCTGCCTGATCAAACGGAAGCCGGTTGCATGCATGCCCAGCGGTTGGGTCACGCGCTCGGCGACGAAGCGATCGAGGTCCATGCCGGAGACGATTTCAATGATCCGGCCAAGCACGTCGGTGGACATGCCGTACTCGAACACCTCGCCCGGCTGGCACTGCAGCGGCAGGGCCGCCAGCTTCGTGACCATCTCGGCATTGCTCTGCGCAGGGTCCATCAGGCCGTTTTCGCGATACTGGCGCTGCACCAGCGAATCGCCGAACTGCCCGTAGGTCAGGCCGGACGTGTGCCGGAACAGGTCGTGAACGGTCATGGCGCGACGCACCGGCGCGAGCGCAAGGCGGCGCTCGCCGGAATTCGCGTCGACGGTCTCGACGCCGACCTGCACGCGGGCAAACTCGGGGATGTAATGTTCGACCGGGTCGTTCAGTGCCAGGCGGCCTTCTTCCATCAACATCAACGCCGCCGCGCCGACGACGGCCGGGTCATTGCAGCAATGCGGAAGACGGAATGGCGTTGCATTGGGCGCGACGGTGCATCCGCATGTTCGAAGCCAAATGCCTCGAACCATGCGATTCGGCCTTTGCGTGCGATCAGCACGACCGCCCCCGGGATCTTGCGCCGATCGACATCGGCATTGAGCACCGACGAGATGGCCTGCAGCCGCCGCGCGGAAAGTCCTGCCGCTTCGGGAGATTCGGCACGGTCCAGAGGGCAGGTCTTGAGAGGCAATGCAGTCTCCTTCATGTTTCGGCGGACCGCGCCGGTGGCAGGCACCGAGCCATTGGCGCGGCGTGCTGTGCCGTGAGGTGTGTGTGTGCCGATTCTAGGGAGGGCGGCGGTCTGGCGGATGATGCCCGGGGTCTTCGCCGTGACCATTGGGGACACTGAACGTGTGTGGCGCGAGACTGCGGTTGCTCTCCCGCCATGCGGGAGAGCGGAGCAAACAGCAAGCCCGCTTGGCCCGGCGAACAAGCAGGGCCCGGGGCGCAGCTTCAGGGCTGGATGTGGTAGGTCCGGACGATGCCGGCATTGCGATCGAATTCGGTACGCAGGGCCTGACCGAGCTGGGCGGGGGACTGGGCGGGCACCGTCTCGAAGCCGAGCCCGATAATCCTTTCCTGCACCTTGGGTGCGGCCGCTGCCTTGTTGACGGCCGCCTGGATCTTCTGGACCACGTCTGCGGCACCTGGGCCGACACGAAGACACCGGCCCAATTGTTGAAGTCGATGTCCGGATAGCCCAACTCGGCAAAGGTCGGCACCTGCGGCAGCATCGGCGAGCGCTGCGTTGCGGCCACGGCATAGGCCCGCAGCTTGCCGGCCTTGATCATCGGCAGCGAGGTCACCATGCCGTCGTACATCACGGTGATCTGTCCGCCCATCACCTGGGTCACGCCGGCGGCGAGCCGGCAAACGGCACGTGCTGCAGGTCCATGCCGGCCTTCTGGTTCATGATCAGGCCGGCATACTGGGCCACCGTGCCCGCGCTGTAGGAAGCAAAGCTCAACTGGCCCGGATGGGCCTTCACGTAGCCCACCAGCGCCGGCAGGTCCTTGGCCGGCAGGCTCGTCGAGCCGACCAGCAGCAGGGTCGACTTGGCCACGGCGGCCACGGGTTTCACATCCTTCATCGGGTCAAAGGAGACCTTCATCACATGCGGGATCTCCGTGAGCACATTGGTGGTCGACAGCAGGATGGTCTGGCCGTCGGGCGGTGCCGCCAGCATGGTGTTGATCGCGATCGAGCCGCCGGCACCCGGCTTGTTGTCGACCACCACGGGCTGGCCCAGTTCTGCCGTGAGCTGTTCGGAGAGCACGCGGGCCAGCACGTCCATGGTGCCGCCGGCGGGCGCCGGAATCAGCACCCGGATGGGTTTGTTGGTCCATGCCATGGCCGCGGGCATGGCCAGGGCCAGGGCAGCGCAGACGGCGGCGCGGCGCGCGCGCAAGAGGGCAGGGCGGATTGGCATGGGTGTCTCCCCGTTTTAGATGTGGGATGTGGAAAGCCCGTGGGACCGGATCTGGATGCTTCTTCGGGTGGCAGCTGGCGTGCGTGCGTCGGCTTTCATGCCTCCGCGAAATCGTGTACCCGAGTGGCAAGTATCGGCCAATGGCGCGGACGGCCTTCACCATCGGGGTCATCTTTTTGACGGTTCGGGACAGGTAGGGTAAGCACGATGTCTCTATTCCCTGTGCGCAGGGGTTGGGGTTGTCGTGCTTGCTGGGCGCCGCTGTTTCGCCGGCGTAGCGGGCGAGTCACTTTTTGTCCGGGCGAGCGACAAAAGGATCAAAGAGCGCTTCGCCTGGTGGCTGGCCATCCGTTCCACGGTGGCAGTCGTTCAAACGGCTTTGGTCGCCGTCATCGTGGTCGGCGTTCGAGCCTGCTAACGCCATGTGAGACAGAACCTGTGCTTACCTCTCAGGCGAGGGTTTCAATGACCGCGCCGACCGCGTCAACATGGTGTCAAGCTCGCCGGTCGTGGTGTTGAACGCCGGACCGAACTGGAGCGTGTCTCCACCGAACCGGACGTAGAACCCCTTTTTCCACAGCGCCAGACCGGCCTCAAACGGGCGGATGGTCGCGTCACCATCGCGCGGGGCCAGCTGGATGGCTCCGGCCAGGCCGCAGTTGCGGATGTCCACGACGTGTCTTGCGCCGCGAATGCCGTGAATGGCTTGTTCGAAATGGGGAGCCAGCTCGGCAGCCTGGTGAATCAGGTTTTCACGCCTCAGCAAATCCAGCGTCGCCAGGCCAGCGGCGCATGCCACGGGGTGGGCCGAGTACGTGTAGCCGTGCGCGAACTCGACGACATGCTGCGGCGCCGACTGGTTCATGAACGTCTCGTAGATTTCGCTCGACGCGATGACCGCGCCCATTGGGATTGCGCCGTTGGTCAGCTGCTTTGCGACATTCATCAGGTCGGGGGTGACGCCGAAGAATTCCGCACCCGTTGCCTCGCCCATGCGTCCGAACGCCGTGATGACTTCATCGAAAATCAGCAGGATGCCGTGCTGGTCGCAGATTTCGCGCAGGCGCTGGAGGTATCCCTGGGGCGGAACAATGACGCCGGCCGAACCCGACATCGGCTCGACAATGACCGCTGCGATGTTCGATGCGTCGTGCAGTTCGACGAGCTTCAGCAGCGCGTTGGCGAGCTCCACGCCGCCGGTTTCGGCCTGGCCCTTGGTGAAAGCGCAATCGGCCTGCAAGGTGTGCGGGAGGTGGTCCACGTCCATCAGCTGGCCAAACGTCTTCCTGTTGCCACCGATGCCACCCAGGCTCGTGCCTGCAATGTTCACGCCGTGATAGCCGCGGGCACGGCCAATGAGCCTGGTCTTTGCCGGCTGGCCCTTCAGCCTCCAGTATGCGCGGGCCATCTTCACGGCCGTATCGGCGCATTCCGAGCCGGAGTTGGTGTAGAAAACGTGCTTCAGCTTGCCAGGCATCATGTCCACGATGCGCTCGGCGAGCGTGAACGACAGCGGGTGGCCGAATTGGAATGCGGGCGCGTAGTCCAGGGTTCCCAGCTGGCTTGCCACGGCTTCCTGAATCTCTTTCCGGCTATGGCCGGCACCACATGTCCACAGGCCCGACAATCCGTCGAAAACCTTGCGGCCATCGGCATCAACAAGATAACGCCCCTCAGCCGCGACAATCAGGCGCGGATCCTGGCGGAAGTTGCGGTTCGCGCTGAACGGCATCCAGTGAGCACTGAGATTGAGCTCGTGCTTGTTCGTGAGGGCGTGGGCGGCGGAGGGGTTCACTGCGGCTTCCTTTGAAGAGGTTTACGACCAGGAGTGTGGTCCTTTCCATGTGTGAGTAAAATACAATTCTTCTAACTGTCACTTATTGATTTGCTCACCTATGAAGAAGCTGCCGGTTTCACAGGTCGCGGACTTCGACCTGCGATTGCTTCGGGTCTTCCGCACGGTCGCAGAGGTAGGGAGCTTTACGGCTGCTGAAAGCGTCCTCGGAATCACCAGGTCGGCGATCAGCCTGCACATGAGTGACCTTGAGAAGCGGCTCGGTGTACGGCTGTGCCAGCGCGGGCGCGCGGGATTTGCGCTAACGGACGAAGGGCGCGAGGTACTGCGGGCAGGCGAGGCGGTTCTCGCCGCCATCGAGGGCTTCCGGACCGAGGTGAATCAGCTCCACCAAAGCCTCCGGGGCGAGCTTAACCTCGGGCTCATGAACAACCTCGTGACTCAGCCGAAAATGCGGATTACCGATGCCTTGAAGGGAATCCGGCGCCAGAGCGATGGTGTGCGCATCAATATCAGCATGAGCACGCCCGGGGAGATCGAGAGGGGCTTGCTGGATGGTCGCCTGCACATTGGCGCGTTGCCCATGCTCACCACCCTCTCGACGCTGGACTACATTCCCCTGTACGAAGAGCGTTCGCAGCTCTATTGCAGCCGAAACCATCGACTTTTGCGTCAACGAAGAAGGTGTCGGTGGCGGACCTTCGAGAAGTGCCGGCTGTGGCGCCGAGCTACCGGATGAGCCCGGAGGCCATGCAATTGCACCAGGAGTTGAATTGTGCGGCAACGGCGACGGACCGCGAAGGCATCGCTTTCTTAATTCTCACCGGTGAGTACATCGCTTTCTGCCAGACCATTTCGCCGCAACCTGGGTCGAGAAGGGCATGCTCATACCTTTGGCCACCAGGAAGATGCATTTCGTAGTGACGCTTGGCGTCGCAACGCGGAAGGGCCGAAGAAAAATCTGATTGTGGACCGGTTTCTCGACATCCTGCTTCAGGATAGCGCCTCTTGATACGGCATCACGTGGGGCTGCATAATACCGGGCCACAGCAAAGCACGGTCGTGAGGGCAAAGCACAAATCGACCAAACAATTTCCTGCGCAGACGAGGCAGGCCATCATCGATTCCGCGCTGAAAGTGCTGGCCAGTGATGCGCCGGAAATGCGCCGGCCCGGTGCTGCTGCGCGCTTCGCAACCACCTGTTTATTTTCATGCGACGGAAGCTGGGTTTTCGGCATATCGAGCTATCCACGCCATTGTCCTGACGGGTTCAGTCACGGGAGCTGCCACGCGCTTCACCTGACCCAGCCAGCCATCAGTAACATCTTGCGAGATGCAGAAGAGCGCTTGGGCGTCGCCTGTTCGACCGGCGTGGGGGACATCTGGTGCCCACGAAAGGAGCGGACCTCCTGTTCGAGGAAATCGAGCGCTCGTTTATTGGACTCGAGTCAATCAACGCATTCTGCGACCGCTTCAACGCAATCAGGCGCGCAATATCTCCGTGGCCTGCGCGCCGGCTTTTGCGGCGTCGGTGATGCCGCGCATCGCCGCGGCGTACACGAAGGCATTCCCGGGCGTGTTTCTGTCAGTCAACTCGCGCGTCGCCCATCACGTAGCAGCGCTGGTGAGCGCCAGAAAGGCCGACATTGGCTTCGCCCTGGACGTGCCGCCGGTGCCAGGAGTGAATAGCGTCGTCATTGGCGAGATGCCGCTTTGTTGCTACTTGCCCGCCGGGCATCCGTTGGCCGCCAGCGACGTGGTGCTTCCGTCGGACGTCATCGATGAGCCCTTCATATCCCTCTCCAGCGTGGAAGGCGTCGAGGAACTCGTCGAGCGCGCCTTCGAGGCACGCGGAAATACACCGGTTGCGGTGGCCGAGTGTCCTGCCGCAATTGCCGCGTGTGGAATGGTCGCAGCCGGCATGGGCTTCACGCTTTTTGATGGGCTGCCTGCACGTGTTCTGGACCGCGCCCAGGTGGTTGCAGTGCCCTTCGAGTCCACTTGCAGGCTAACCTACCGTGCGTACTGGGCGAAATCGAAGTCCTCTGACTTCGACCCCGATCCACTCATCGCACTCGCTCAGGCGGAGCTCGCCGAAGTCGTGGCGGCAACTCAGAATCGTGATAAGCGGTAGGGCGCAACGTCGATGCCACTCGGCACGCCAGTCACCAGTTGCGTTAAGACGCGACCCGTCATTGGGGAGCCGGTCAACCCCGTATGCCCGTGTCCGCATGCGAGATAGAGACCCGGAATCGACGGCACGTTGTCAATGACGGGCACGCTGTCCGGGGTGGACGGGCGAAGTCCAAACCATACACTCGCGTCCTTGGTGTTGATTCGGGGGAACAGGCTCTTTGCGGTAGCCAGAATTGCATCGATGCGCCGTTCACTGGGCGGATGTCGCAGGCCGGCAAGCTCGACGGTCCCGGCAAAGCGCAGGCCATTCTCCATTGGCGTCACGGCAGTTGCCTTGTCTTTGTAGATGAAAGGCAAAGGCACATCGACGTCCGGCCTGGGAAGCTGCACGTGATAGCCGCGTTCGGCCTCTAGCGGAATGCGGACGCCCAACGGCTGGAGCAATTCCCCCGAGAGTGCGCCCGCCGCCACGACTACCTTGGTGGCGTGGTAATCGCCCCGATTGGTCCAAAGCCGAAACCTTTCTCATTAGGCTGAATACGGGAGACGCAACGCGGGAGTATATGTCCGCCAATTGCACGAAAGCGTTCGGCCAGCGAGCCGGTGAGGCGGCTCGGATTCACGGTGTTGGCGTTGCTGGGAAACCTGACACCACCTATGACGTGACGCGCCAAGTCTGGAATCATCGCTCGGATTGCCTGGCCAGTCATCGGCTCGATCGCCACATTTTGGGCGCGGCGCAGGTCCGCTACGAGGCGGTCTGCACGCGATGTCATCACGGCGGAAGACCAGATGTAAAGCTGGCCATTGCGACGGATGACCGATTCGAACACCTCGTCGCCGAGGAGGTCGCGATACCCTTTCAGTGCATACGAGTGAAGCGCACGGAGTGCTTGCGAAGCGGCTATGACATTTTGCCTGCGACCGGCCTGCAACCAGGCTAGCAACCATGGCCAGGCTTTCAAGACGTGCGGGGCGTGGATGGCGAGAGGACTGTCTCGCTGTGCCAGCCAGCCTGGAATCTGCCAAGCCATACCTGGCAACGAGAAGGGGATACTGTTGTCGACGCTGACCAATCCAGCATTGCCGAATGACGCACCACCGCCTGGGCCCAGTGTTTCGTACATTGTGACGTTGCACCCAGCCCGTTGAAGATGAATCGCGCTGCATAGACCAACGATTCCGGCACCGACAACGGCCACGTCAGGTCGACGGGCAGCAGCTTCGGCAGATGGTTCAATTGTCATTTTGGAATGCGAGTGAATAGGGAGGAACACCAATCGGTTGTGGTGCCGTTTCACTATGCACTGCCGTTGCCCGGTGGACAATTTCGTTCTCGTGATGGCCTATTTCGAAAGGTGATTCGACAAACGGTGTCGCTCTGACGATGATGCGTTCGTCCACGGCATCGCTGCCTCGCTGCCGAGTGACACCAGCAGAATCCACTGCCTAACCAGACCACAGGGAGCGATAGACATGTCGAAGTTTCGGGGAGGGAGCCGCCGCCGCATATTGCGTGGCTTTGCAGCGGTAAGCATTGCGGCATGCGCTGTCCTGCCGACAATCGTCAATGCACAGGGGCCGGTTGTCCGACTCATTGTGCCGTTCCCTGCGGGCGGACCCGCAGACGCAATGGCACGGGTGCTGGTCGACAAACTGAAGGATGAGCTCAAGCAGAATGTCATCGTTGACAATCGGCCTGGAGCCAGTACCCGGCTGGCCGCGGAGATGCTGAAGAACTCAAATCCGGACGGAAATACGGTGCTTCTGACGTTGCTCGACACGATGGTCATTGCTCCGATGGTCTACGCCAACCTTCGCTATGACCCGGACAAGGACTTTGCCCCCATTACCGAAGTGGCGGCTGTCAACTTCTGCATGGCTGTCAGCGAGACTTCGCCTTACCGGTCCGTCTCTGACTATGTCAAGGCGGCAAAGTCGAATCAAACCGCGGCTTCTCTCGGCGTCGCATCGGGGCTCGGGACGGTGCCGCACTTTCTGGCATTTGACTTGGCCAAGGCGTCCAAGACGGACCTCTCCGTTGTGCCATTCCAAGGTGGCGGCGCGTGGTGACAAACCTCATTGGCAATCAGATTGGTTCTGCCATTGATGGGCTGGGCGTCTTTGTCGAACAGCATAAAGCACATAAGCTGCGCATTCTGGCTGTTTCTGGCAAGCAACGGGCGAGCCAGCTACCGGATGTGCCGACCTTCGCCGAGCAAGGATTTCCCTCGTTGACCGTGCGGTCGGGTTACGCGCTATATGCCCCAGCCGCTACGCCGGCGAATCAAATCACGCGCTGGAATTCGGCGATGAAAAAGGTCCTGGCGATGCCCGATGTTCGCAGCCGCATTCAGGATATCGGCTATGAGCCTGTTCCCGGCGGAACTCCTGCCGAGGTGACCGCGTTGAAGACGCGACTGGTAGACCATTGGGGACCCATTGTCCGCAACTCTGGCTACAGAAGCGAATAAGAGATTCTCACGACTGCGGGCGTGCCGCTCCAACCTTGTAGGCGTCGCGGCTAGCCTGCCCATCGTTTTCCGGTCCGTGCGGTGCAGGCGATTACAGCTTGCGAATCTTTGACGCTTGCGGGCCCTTCTGGCCTTGCGTGACTTCAAACTCGACTTTGGCACCTTCCTCAAGCGCCTTGAATCCGGTGCCCTGGATTTCGCTGTGATGCGCAAACAAGTCCTTGCCGCCATCATCCGGCGTGATGAAGCCATAGCCTTTTCCATTGTTGAACCACTTCACAATGCCAGTCGCCATTCGTCCTCAGCATTTTGCGCACACGCAGGCTGCGTGTGCAGGGGGGCCTGCGCCCCAGGAATCACCGCGCCGCCTCAAGGAGGCGCCCGAACTGTCAGCATAGCTGAAGAGGTAGTCGCTTCATCTCAGGGTTTACCTCTTGGCCGCAGACCTGATAGTGACATGAAACAAGTAGCGAGACGCACCGGTGGCGCACATTGCGAGCGGGAAAGAGGCCGGAACTGCGTGGGGCAAGCTCACTCATTCCACACGGCATCGACATCCCGCAGCAGATGCCCGGCGAGGATGTAGTCTCCGTCCTTCATGGCCTCGATTCCAAGGCCGTCAGCTCGCTGGCGCTCAGTCCATCCAGTCCGAACAGGCAGTAAAGATTCCGTTGCCGGAAGGAAATCTTGGGTCGATTGAGGCCAGCAACGAGTGCGGCGTGGGACTCCACCGCAATGCTCTCGTGCCCACGATATTCCACGCGTATCCCTACCTTATCGCCAAGGCGGCCGAGTTCGACGGCATCTTGCCAACCTGACTCATAGTCGAGTTCGACCAGTGCAACCCCCTCTGCTTCCAGGAGCCTGATGCTTCGCCCTTGGTTCCAGCCCTAGCCGTTGTCATTTCCGCCTCCAGTCACACGCCAGTCTACAGCGCCGGCGACGTGTACGTCTTTGCTGAGTTCAACACGAGGTTGCCTGCTCACTATGACCTGCGATTTCAGAGTTGCGGGCCAAAGCGTTGCTTAATTCTGACGTAAGAAAATGCATGTCAATATAGACTGTCGCTGTAGACCTGCTACCACCCGCGTTACCACCCCGGCGACGCGGGTTCTTTTTTTTGCAGCGGCGGTGACTTGCTCCAAGCTTGACGCCTTCCTGCTGCAACGGCATCTGTCTTGCGGAACGTCGCCCCCAATCTGACTCAATGGTCAGTAAGTGCGAGGCTGTGAGTTACTGCAGAGATGCGCTCTTTTTATATTGAACACGGCGCTGTGAGTGACTAAGATGCTCTCTCCGAGCGAGAAAGTCAGATCCACGCTCCAGCCAGATCTTGCGTCCGCGAACAGGTTGCCGCCTTGCGCCGGCCAACCCAGTCAGTCACGGACGGTAGTGAAGTCCCGTAGCCCTATTAGACCTATAGCTTGGGAGACAACTGTGCTGAGTCATCATGAATTTGCCACGCTGGTACTGGTAAAAGGTAGCCCGGACCCCGCGGAGTTGGACCGTGAGGACATAGAGGCGCTGCTTGCGCGTCAACTCGTTACGCTGGAGCGGGTCGGGCCAAACTGTAGCCGCCCCCAGGTGACAATCCAGGGGTACGCTGTTCTCAGGGCGCTAGACCGCCTTCATGCTCAGGACTGCCGAGCACAAGCAGGCGGCCGATAAGCGCATAGCTTGCCTCTCAGAGCCAGCGTCGGTAGTTGTGGATATCCACACTGCCCGTAGCACTCGCTGGTCGGCAACGTGGAGCTTGCCCGTCTCTCCGATGCCGAGGAACTGACGAGTCAGGCTTGTCAGCCGGCCGTCGGCGTCGTCAGGCTGCGCTCCAGCAGCGTCAGATCATCGCGCAGCAACTGCAGGATGGCAGCGGGCCCGGGCTTGTCCAGCGCGCGGCTGGCCGGTAGCTCGACCGAGCGCAGGGCCATGTCCGCGATGTGGTCCGCCACCTCATCCATCGAAACCTGTCCGGCGGGATTGAACCACCAAGCGGTCCAGTTGCACATGCCGATGATCGAGAAGGCCGTGACTTTGGCGTCGATCACGCGGAAGGTCCCGTGGTCGATGCCGAATTCGATTGCCTGCCGGAACTGATCGAGCACCGCGCGGCGCGATTGCTCGGCCATCTTGCGCTGCTTGAGCGGCAGGTTGTTCTCGTTGCGCTCGACCACGCGGAACTGCAGCGGGTGCGACAGGATCAGCCTGGCGTGGCGCAGCACCAGGTGACGCAGGATGCCGGCGGGCGTGCGCATGGCTTCGGGAATCGCTTCGGTGGCCAGTTGGGCGGCGGTCCGCGTGACCGCAGTGGTCAGCTCCTCGAGGATGGCTTCCTTGCTCTTGAAGTAGTAGTACAGCGCCGGGCGGCTCAGCCCCACCGCATCCGCGATGTCGTTGAGGCCAGTGCCATCAAAGCCGCGCTCGATGAAGAGGCGCGTCGCGACCTCCAGGATCGAATCCCGCAGCGCGTCGCTCTTGGTCTGTGTCTTTGCCATGGACTGCCATTGATTTTTCGACGCAGGCGTCGACAAGCCCTCACGATAAACAAATGGCGGGAACACGCCACCCCGGCAACTGCCGCCCAGCCTCGCCTTCTAACTAGTCAGTGCATCGCACGCCGCTTGATGGCCCAATCGTCCCTCTCGTAAATTACGCGCACGTAGAAAATGGACTATTCTGTAAAAACGGAGTGAGATGATGACAAGCCCCGACGCCCAACGCATCGCCCGCGGCAAGCGGGCCAATTGCAGGCTTCCTGAACACTGACTGGAACCCCCGCGACGTGCCGCCCGGCACGGTGACGCGCAACGTCGTGCTGCGCACTACGCGCTGC
>LRMT01000256.1 GCA_001725945.1 Cupriavidus sp. UYMMa02A
CGCCGCGATCGCCTACGCCGCCGCGATCGGCCACACTCTGCCGGTCACCGCCGCGACCACGGAAGTCATTGCGCCCATCGGCGCCCGGCACATTGCGGCCGAATTTCTCGCGCGAAGCATTGTCCCGGTAAGCCACGCCCTTGCGGTGGCCGCGTCGTGCTGCCACTTGCCGTTCTGTACCTTGGTCCGGTCAAAGTTGCGGTCGATATTGGTGGCGCGGTTGACGTTGATATTGACGTCGCCACCACCCCAGTTGGCACTGCCAAAGATCGCCCCCGCCGCCGCCAGGCCAACGCCCCAGGCAAAGCCGGTGGCCAGCGCGGCGCCCGGATAGTACGCCGGATATGGCGGCCAGTAATACGGCGGATAGGACGGATACCCCCATGACCCGTACACCACAGTCGGGTTGTAAGATGGCACGTAAATGACTTCCGGATTGGCCGGCTCGATCTTGACGACGGTCTGCCCCGGCTGCCCCGATACCGTGCCCTGCTCGACGGTCACTTGCTGCTGCTCATTCGACTTCAGGTTGCCAGACTGCTGCGCCTTCGCGCGCAACCGCTGTACCGCGGCCAGCACGTCCGCTTCCTGCGCCAGGAAGGCATCACCGAGTTTCTGGGTCCAGTCCAGCTTGTCGTTCATCGGCTCCAGCGCTTGCGGAAATGCGACCAGCGACTTGACGCTGACATCCCACGGCTGGTTGGCTACGGCCTTGACCGCATCGTCGCCCTTGACCTTGGGGTTGGCCTTGACCCAGCGCGCCGCCTGGACGATCTCCAGCGGATAGGTGGATGCCATCAGCACCTGCGAAAGCACAGAATCCGGATACAGAGCAATAGGCGCCACCAGCGCCTCCAGCTCCTCGGGCTTGAACGTGGGCGCTTGCGCCGGCTGTGATTGTGGCTGTGGCTGTGGCTGTGGCTGTGGCTGTTGTGCGATGGCCTGGCCCGCCCCGGGCATCAGACAGGCAACAAGCACGCCACAGACCGCGCGGACTAGTCCCCTCCCCCAAACACTCATGGCGATTCTCCCCGGCCGAATTCAGCGGATTGAAGCGGGCACGGCGACCGTGCTGTCGGGCCAGTCACAGTCAGTGCTAGTGACGGTCCCGATACGACCATAGTGCGTCGCTGCCACATTTGCAATTTCTACGCACATTTACGCCAGTTGGAGCTTCGCCGCGATCAGCGGAACCCTGCCAATCCGCGGAAGCAGCGCGTTGCCGTTGCGGTTGCGGCAATGACTGCGGCCGCGCCCTACGCGTTTTCCCCGACTGTCCCCATATGCAAACAAGTTGTCCCGCATAGTCAAACCAGTACCTGCCAATCCTAGATACTTCGCCAGTCGCAACCGGACGCTGGCAAGCGCCCCGGGAAGAAAGCGACAACGCGATGCCGGCATAACCGGAAGCGCGATCTAAGCTTTTCAGGAGACGCACCCATGCTCGGACAACAATCCACCCATCCCGCCATGATGACCGGCAAGCCAACCACCGCCGCGTCCCGCTTCTACCCGTGGCTGGTGTTCGCGCTGAGCTTTGGCCTGCTGCTGTCGGACTACATGTCGCGCCAGGTGCTCAATGCGGTATTCCCGCTGCTGAAGGCCGAATGGGCGCTCAGCGACACCGAACTCGGCGCGCTGGGCGGCGTCGTGGCCCTGATGGTCGGCCTGCTCACGTTTCCGCTGTCTATCCTGGCCGACCGCTGGGGCCGCGTCAGGAGCCTCACGCTGATGGCCGCGCTCTGGAGCGTGGCCACGCTGGGCTGCGCGCTGGCCAACAGCTTTGGCGAGATGTTCATCGCCCGACTGTGCGTCGGCATCGGCGAAGCGGCCTATGGCAGCGTCGGCATTGCCGTGGTGCTGTCGGTATTCCCGCGCCACCTGCGCGCCAGCCTGAGCTCCGCCTTCATCGCCGGCGGCGCTCGGTTCGGTGCTGGGCATGGCCGCCGGCGGCACCTGTCGGCACACTTCGGCTGGCGCTGGGCGTTTGCCGGCATGGCGCTCTTCGGGCTGGTGCTGGTGGTGATCTATCGCGCGGTCATCACCGAACCTCGCCTGCTGAACGAGCGCCGCAAGCTTGGCGAGGACCTGGCCACCGACGCACGACGCGAAAGCCTGGCCATGCGCCCGCTGCTGTCGGCCCTGTTCTCGGCACCCTCCATTCTTTGCGCGTACGTAGGCAGCGCGCTGCAATTGCTGGTCATGGGCGCACTGCTCGCGTGGATGCCCAGCTTCCTGTCGCGCTACTACGGCATGGCGACGGACCGCGCCGGCATGACCGCCGCGGCGTTCGTGCTGGCCGCGGGCGCCGGCATGGTGATCTGCGGCGCGCTGACTGACTGGGTCGCCCGCAAGGCGCCGTCACGCAAGTGGCTGATGGCCATGGCCTACAGCCTGACCTGCTGCGCGCTGCTGACGGTCGCATTCCGACTGCCGGCCGGTGGCGCCCAGCTTGCGCTGATTGGCTTGGGCATGCTGCTGGTCGGCGGCACGGCCGGTCCGGCCAGCGCGGTCGTGGCCAACCTGACCCGTCCTGCCATCCACGCCACGGCCTTCGCCACGCTCACGCTGGCCAACAACCTGCTGGGCCTGGCGCCCGGCCCCTTCCTCACCGGCGTGATCGCCGACCGCGTCGGCCTGCTTGGCGCGCTGCAGGTGGTTCCGCTGACGGGTCTGCTCGCTGCGGCATGTTTTGTCGCCGGCCGGCGCTACTACGCGGCCGATCTGCAGCGCCTGGAGCACCAGCGCGCTCTACGCGACGCGCAGCAAGCCAACGCCTGATTTCTTCGACTGACTGGAACACCGATGAGCCTCACCGCCGATACCACCATCCTGTTCGTTCCCGGCCTGCGCGACCACGTGCCGGAGCACTGGCAGACCCTGCTGCAGGCGCAATTGCCGAACGCACGCTCCGTGTCGCCGCTGGAACACGACAAGCTGAGCTGCGCCGCGCGCGTCGCCGCCCTGGACGCCGCACTCGCCGACATCGACGGCCCCGTCCTGCTCGTCGCACACAGCGCGGGCGTGATGATCACCGTGCATTGGGCCGCCCGGCATCACCGCAAGATCCGCGGCGCGCTGCTGGCCACGCCGGCCGATCTCGAAAGCCCGATGCCGGCCGGCTATCCGGAAACGGCGACGCTGGATGCACACGGCTGGCTGCCCGTACCGCGCAAGCCGCTGCCCTTCCCCAGCATCCTGGCAGCAAGCCGCAATGATCCCCTCGCAACGTACGACCGCGCCGCGCAGATGGCGAGCGACTGGGGCAGCCGGCTTGTCGATCTCGGCGAGGTCGGCCACCTCAATCCGGCAGCCGGCTTCGGGCCATGGCCGGGTGCCATGGAACTGATCGAAAAGCTGCTTCACACGAGCTGAGCCAGAAGCGGATTGAGAACAAGCCGGCGGCGGGTCGTCCGGGCGCGTCCGCGCCGCACGGAACGTAGTAACCAGCACCAGCAGTACCAATTTCGACGGGAATACCCGCACAACAACCAAAGGAAAAGAAGGAGACCCATGAAATTCAGGAGCATGGCCCTGGCGGCATCGCTTGTCTGTTCGGGAAGCGCGTTCGCACAGTCCAACGTCACGCTGTACGGTGTGGCCGACGTCAACATCGAGTACGCCAACCACATCGGCGCGGTCCCGACTGCCGCCAACCAGTTCAACCGCGGCCCGTCCAACGACGTGTACCGCATGAACTCGGGCGGCGTATCCGGCTCCCGTTGGGGCCTGCGCGGCACGGAAGACCTCGGCGGCGGCCTGAAGGCCCTGTTCGTGCTGGAAAGCGGCTTCAACCTCGATACGGGCACGATGCAGCAAGGCGGCCGTCTGTTCGGGCGCCAGGCCTACGTTGGCGTGCAGCGGGCCGGCATCGGCCAACTCAGCCTGGGCCGCCAGTACACCTCGATGTTCGAAGCGCTGGCCAACTTCTCGCCCACGGCCTATGCCACGCAGTACGAACCCGTCGTGTTGCAGTCGGGCCCGAACTTCCGCGAGGACAACACGGTGAAGTACACCGGCCAGTTCGGTCCCGTGACGGCGCTTGCGCACTATTCCTTCGGTGTGGGCCTGGCCCTGCCGGCGACCGTCGGCGTCGCCACGCCAATCGGCGGCAACGGTGAAATCCCCGGCCAGGCGCGCCGCGACAGCGCCTATGGCGCGGCCCTGGCCTACCAGGGCGGCCCGGTCGGCCTGACCGTCGGCTACGACCAGTGGAACCCGACCATCGGCACGAGCAGCGGCACGATCAAGAAAGCAGTGTTCGGCGCGAGCTACACCTATGGCCCGGCCAAGATCATGGGCGGCTACCGCTGGGGCCAGAACAAGAACGCCGCCGACGTCGTGATTCAGCGCGATGATTTCTACTGGATCGGCGCGAACTACCAGGTCACGCCTGCCGTTGGCCTGACGCTGGAGTACAACTACGACAACGTCAAGACGCTGTATGGCAATACCAGTGTCCCCAATCCGTGGCAGATCGCGTTCGTCGCCAACTACGCGTTCTCCAAGCGCACGGATGTCTACCTGACCACTGCGTATGCGAAGAATGCCGGCCTGATGCTGGAATCACTGGCGACCGTTTATGCCAACAGCCTGTCGCTGGGCAACAGCTACGCGCTGGCCAACGGGCAGAGCAATATGCTGGGCGTGGCACTGGGGATCCGGCACAAGTTCTGATCGATCTTCAACACATATGCTCGTTGCGGCCGCGCAGGGGTGGACTCTGGGGCGGCCGTTTTTTGTTTTGTCGTTGATTTTTCGGTTCTCGCCGAACGGTGGAGTGTCGTGCCTGGCAGGCGCCGCGACCACATCAATCCTGCAACGGCGTGATGGCGATGTTCACCCGCAGGGTTTCGCCACTGCCCCCTTCGAGGACGCCCCGGACCGGGGCGGCCGACTGGTAGTCGCGACCCACGGCAAGCCGGACGTGCCGGTGGTCCGTCACGCAACGATGCGTGACGTCGATGCTGCACCACAGGTCGCGCCCGGCATCGAGGCAGACATCCGCCCACGCATGGCTGGCCAGTTCGGTGGCGGCAGGATCGTAGAAGTATCCGCTTACATAGCGCGCGGGAATACCGAATGCGCGGCAGGCCGCGACCATCACTTGCGCCTGGTCCTGGCACACGCCGCTGCCAAGGTGGAACGCCTCGGCGGCGGACGTGCCGACGTGCGTGGTATTGGCCGCATAGCGCACGCGATCGGTGATGCCTCCGGCCAGGGCAAGCAGTGCCTGGACTTCATGGCCAGCCGCCAGGAACGGGGCGGCGAAGGCCTGCATTTCGGGCGGGGCAGCGGTCAGCGGCGTGCCGCCCACGAAGTACAGCGGCGAGACGCGCGATTCGCCATCGGCGGGCACATCCCGGAAAGCATGATGGCCGTCGCGGCTGTCAGCATGTTGCGGCGTGACGTGCACCTCACCGATCGCGGTAATCGCAATGGTGTCGGCGGGCCCGCTGACGGTGAAGTTATGCACGATGTTACCGAAGCCATCGCGCGCCTCGGACAGGTTGCCGGGCGCCTGCAGCGCCCAGGCCTGTACGGCCTGCAGCGGGCCCGAGCGCGGCGCGAGCCGCAGTTCGTGCACGCTACGCCGCACTGGCTCCGCATAACGGTAGACGGTCTGGTGGTGGATCTTGTATTTCACGGTGTTCGGCGCCGCGGCGACGACTGTTGCGCATGGTGTGCTCCTGGCGGCATGCGGCCGGCGGCTAGGCCGCCTGCAGCGGCACCAGGAAATCACGGCTGATGCCGTTGCCGAGGTCGCCGATGCGCTCCAGGAAGCTGGTCAGGTAGGCGTGGAGCCCGACGGCAAAGATGTCGTCGATGCGGGCATATTTGAGGTCGGCGTGGAGTTTACCAGCCTGGCGCTCGGTCTCCGCGGATTGCTGGTTGCCGACCAGCGCCAGGATAGCCACCACCTCGTCCATGCTCGATACCAGCGAACGCGGCATGTCCGGGCGCAGGATCAGCAGCTCGGCCACGCGCTGCGGCGTGATCACCGCGCGGTAGACCTTGCGGTAGACCTCGAAGCCTGACACCGAGCGCAGCACCGCCGCCCAGTGGTAGAAGTCGTTCTGCTCGCGGTTGGGACCGCTGTCGTCGCTGCCGGATGCCTGGAATTTCACGTCGAGAATCCGCGCGGTGTTGTCGGCGCGCTCCAGGAAGGTGCCGAGCCGCATGAAGTGGAAAGCGTCGTCCTTCAGCATGGTGCCGAACTGCACGCCGCGCGCCAGGTGCGAGCGGAACTTGACCCACTCGAAAAAGCGCGACGGGTCGTCCTGCAGCTCGCTGTCCGCGATCATGCGCTGCACGTCGAGCCACGTCGTATTGACGGTTTCCCAGACCTCGGTGGTCAGCGAACCGCGCACCGCGCGCGCGTTCTCGCGCGCCGCGCGCAGGCAGCTCATGATCGACGACGGATTGGTCATGTCACGCACCATGAAGTCGATCACGTCGTCGCGCGTCAGCAGCCCGTATTTATGGTCGAAGGCATTGGTGAGCTCCGAGATGTCAAGCATGGCCCACCAGCCCTGCTCGGCCACTTCCGCGGACTGCGGCAGCAAAGAGGTCTGGTAGTTGACGTCCAGCATGCGCGCGGTGTTCTCCGCGCGTTCGGTATAGCGCGCCATCCAGAACAGGTGGTCGGCGGTGCGGCTCAGCATATTGTTCTCCTCGCAATGCGGTCGTGGCGGCTTGGCGGCTTGGTGGCGGAGCGCTCAGCGCTCCAGCACCCAGGTGTCCTTGGTCCCCCCGCCCTGCGAGGAATTCACCACGAGCGAGCCTTCGCGCAGCGCCACGCGCGTCAGTCCGCCCGGCACCATGCGCACCTCGCGCCCCGACAGCACGAACGGCCGCAGGTCGATATGGCGCGGCGCAATGCCTGACTCCACATAAGTCGGGCAAGTGGACAACGCCAGCGTCGGCTGGGCGATGTACTGCTCCGGCCGCGACTTCACCACTTCGCGGAAGGTATCGATCTCCGCGCGCGTGGCCGCCGGGCCTACCAGCATGCCGTAGCCGCCCGCGCCGTGGGTTTCCTTGACCACCAGGTTGGCCATGTTGTCGAGCACGTGCTGCAGGTCCTCCGGGCGGCGGCACATATAGGTCGGCACGTTGTTGAGGATGGCCTCTTCGCCCAGGTAGAAGCGGATCATGTCGGGCACGTAGGGGTAGATCGACTTGTCGTCGGCCACTCCCGTGCCGATGGCGTTGCAGATGGTCACGTTGCCCGCGCGGTAGACCGACAGCAGCCCGGCCGCGCCCAGCGAGGAATCGGGCCGGAACACCAGCGGGTCGAGGAAGTCGTCGTCCACGCGCCGGTAGATCACGTCGATGCGCTGCGGGCCCTGCGTGGTGCGCATGAACAGGTGGTCATCCTCGACGAACAGGTCGCTGCCTTCCACCAGTTCCACGCCCATCTGCTGCGCGAGGAATGCGTGCTCGAAGTAGGCCGAGTTGTACATGCCCGGCGTCAGCACCACCACGGTCGGGTCGGAGATGGCCTGCGGCGAGACCCCGCGCAGCATGTCCAGCAACAGGTCGGGATAGTGGGCCACCGGCGCCACGCGATTGCGCGCGAACAGGTCCGGGAACAACCGCATCATCATCTTGCGGTTTTCCAGCATGTACGACACGCCCGACGGTACGCGCAGGTTGTCCTCCAGCACGTAGAACTCTCCCTCGCCGGCGCGCACCACGTCGATGCCGGCCACGTGCGCGTAGATGTCGTGCGGCACGTCCACGCCGAGCATCTCGGGCCGGTACTGGGCGTTGTTGTAGATCTGGTCCGGCGGAATCACGCCGGCGCGGATGATGTCCTGCCCGTGGTAGATATCGTGGACAAAGCGGTTGAGCGCCGCGACGCGCTGGCGCAGGCCCTTGTCGAGCACCGCCCATTCGCTGGCAGGGAAGATGCGCGGAATCACGTCGAACGGTATCGTCCGTTCGGTGCCGCTATTGGATTCGTCCTTGTCGCCATAGACGGCGAAGGTGATACCCACGCGCCGGAAGATCAGGTCCGCCTCGGCGCGCTTGTTGGCCATGGTGCTCCCGGACTGCCGCGCCAGCCAGTCCGAAAAGTTCCGGTAGTGCGGCCGTACCAGGCCGCCCGGCAATGCCTGCCCCGCCTGGATGACAGCGGTTTCGTCATCCCGCCAATCCAGCATCTCGTCGAAAACGCGCGCCGCCATGATGGCCCTTCCCTCCGTGAAATGGGGGGCGTCCTGGTCGCCTGGCCTGCCGGCCTCCCGCCGGAACCGCCGCCCCCTTGTTTTCCTGGCTGTACAGCTGTCGAGTGACTGGCCCTTTCAGCATACCTGTGCCAGCGAAAGCCGCAAGTCCCCGCGGTTGCGCGGCACGGAAACGGGTTAAGCAAGATGCCTGCCAGCGTCCCGGCAGGCGGCGCGCCGCGGCCTCAGCGCGGGGCGGCGACGCGGTGCCGTTCGCCGTCGGCGAGGATGGCCTGCACCAGCGCTTCCGGCGTCTGCCGGATATCGAGCACGAGCGCGCCCTGCGGCTCTTCCAGTGTGTCGAGCTGACTCTCCAGCAGCGCCGGATTGAAGAAGTGGTCCGTGCGCGCGGACAGGCGCGAGCCGATCAACTGCGCGTCGCCCTTCATGTAGACGAACACCACGCCGCCGTCCGGCGGCGTCAGGCGGTCGCGGTAGACCTGGCGCAGCGCGGAGCAGGTGAACACGTGGGTGCGGCCTTCGGCCCGCGCGGCGTCGATGGCCGCGCGCATGGCCGCGAGCCACGGCCAGCGGTCTTCGTCCGTGAGCGGGATGCCCGCATGCATCTTGGCCTTGTTCGCGGCGCTGTGGAACTCGTCCGCGTCATGGAAGGCGCAGCCAGGCGTTTCGCAAGCAGTTCGCCAACCGTCGACTTGCCGCTGCCGGATACGCCCATCAGGATATAGATCATGTCTGCTCCGTCGATCATGGTGTCGGATGGTTTGCCCCATCCTTGTCGGTAGCCTGCGCGCCGGCGGGCGGCGCAGTGCCCGGACGACGGCTGGGCGCCGTCTGGGGGAATCAGAAAAAGCGGGGAAAGCGGGCCACTGGCCCGACTATTGTGCGACGGAAAGCGCCGCCGAGGGAACGGCGTCGGCTTCGGACAGGTCGAGTGCGCTGCCGCCCTCTTCCGCCTTGCGCGCGTGGCGCCGGAACAGGCCGAACAGGCCGCGGCCCACGCTGAATTGCGCAAATTCGTCGACCGGCGCCGGCACCGCCGGGCGCGCCTCGAACTCGGCCGGATCGCCGAGCAGTGCAAGGGTGCCGGCCATGGCGTCCACCCTGACGAGGTCGCCGTCGCGCACGCGGGCCAGCGGCCCGCCGGCCAGGGCTTCCGGACCGACGTGGATCACCGCTGGCACCTTGCCCGATGCACCCGACATGCGCCCGTCCGTGACCAGCGCCACGTGGTGACCGGCATCCTGTAGCGCGCCGAGTACGGGCGTCAGGCGATGCAGCTCGGGCATGCCGTTGGCGTTCGGGCCCTGGAAGCGCACCACGGCCACCACGTCGCCGTTCAGCTCGCCTGCCTCGAAGGCCGCCTGCAGTCCTTCCTGCGTATCGAATACGCGCGCCGGAGCCTCGACCACGCGATGTTCTGGCGCCACGGCGGATACCTTGATCACGCCGCGCCCCAGGTTGCCCTGCATCAGGCGAAGGCCACCTTCGGCGGAAAATGGTTCGGCCACCGTGGCCAGCACCTGTGCATCGCCGCTGCGCCCGCGCCGTCGCGCCAGCGCAGCACGCCGTCGGCCAGCACCGGCTCCTGCGTGTAGCGCGCCAGGCCGGGGCCGGCCACGGTCTGCACGTCCTCATGCACGAGCCCGGCCTCGAGAAGCTGGCGGATCACGTAGCCCGTGCCGCCTGCCGCGTGGAAATGGTTCACGTCGGCCGAGCCGTTCGGATACACGCGCGCCAGCAGCGGCGTGATACGGGACAGCCGGTCAAAATCGTCCCAGTCGATCAGCACGCCGGCAGCGCGCGCCATCGCGACAAGGTGGATGGTGTGGTTGGTGGAGCCGCCTGTGGCAAGCAAGCCAACCATCGCGTTGACGACAGCGCGTTCGTCGACGATGCGCCCATCGGCATGTATTCGCCGCCACGCGCCGACAGCGCCAGCGCGCGCTGCGCCGCGGCGCGGTCAGCGCGTCGCGCAGGCCCGCTGTCCGGATGCACGAACGCAGCGCCGGGCAGGTGCAGGCCCATGATTTCCATCAGGAACTGGTTGCTGTTGGCCGTGCCGTAGAACGTGCAGGTGCCGGCGCTGTGATAGGCCTCGCATTCGGCTTCGAGCAGGGCCTCGCGGCCCACCTGTCCGGTGGCGTAGAGCTGGCGCACGCGGGCCTTTTCCTTGTTCGGCAGGCCGCTCGCCATCGGCCCGGCCGGCACGAATACGACCGGCAGGTGGCCGAACTGCAGCGCCCCCATCACCAGGCCCGGCACGATCTTGTCGCACACGCCGAGCATCACCGCCGCGTCGAACGTGTTGTGCGACAGCGAGACCGCCGTGCTCATGGCAATCGCATCACGAGAAAACAGCGACAGCTCCATGCCCGGATTACCCTGCGTGATGCCATCGCACATCGCCGGCACGCCGCCCGCGACCTGCGCCACCGCGCCCACGGCGCGTGCCGCTTCGCGAATCACCCCGGGGTAGCGCTCGTATGGCTGATGCGCGGACAGCATGTCGTTGTAGGCCGTCACGATGCCGAGGTTTGGCGCATGCTCGACGCGCAGCTTGAGCTTGTCGTGCGCGGCAGCGCGGCGAAGCCGTGGGCCAGATTGGCGCAAGACAGGCCACGCAGCGGGCCCAGCTCCGCCTGGGCCCGCTCACAGCGCGCCAGGTAAGCCTGACGGCTCGCGCGGCTGCGCTCGGTGATGCGCCGGGTCACGGCAAGAATGTCGGCATGGACGGCGTGGGGCATGAATGAACGCTCCTGTGGGAAGTCCGGGCGGGCTTGGCCGCCTCCTGCATGTAGATTTTCTACATTATAGCGATACATGAATTGCCTGAGCAGCCCTGCGTGCGCCACATAGCCCACAAAATTGCCTTGATTCGGGAAATCCCTAGCGTTCAGGGGCGCCATTCGCTAGCTTCCGTAATGTCACGTCATTGTAGAATATCTACATCCTCATTGATGCCCGCGACACACAGCCAACGTCATGCGCGACCGAATCCTTGCCGTCTACGACACGCTCCGCCCGTCCGAACGCCGCCTGGCCGACTATGTCGCCCGCCATGGCGCCAGCGTGATCCGGCTCTCGATGCCCGAACTGGCCGAGCGCGCCGGCGTGTCGCAGCCGACCATCGCGCGCTTCTGCGCGGCGCTCGGCTATGACGGCTTCCGCGAGTTCAAGCTGCAGTTCGCGCAGAACGTCGGTGGCGGCACGCCGTTCGTGCACCAGGACGTGAAGCCGAACGACGGCCCGGCCGATATCGCGGGCAAGGTATTCGACCGCACCATCGCCACGCTGATGAGCGTGCGCAATGCGCTGTCGGCGGACCAGATCGAACATGGCATCCGCCTGTTGGCGAGCGCGCGCGCATCGAGTTCTACGGCTGCGGCAATTCGGGCATCGTCGCGCTCGACATCCAGCACAAGTTCTTCCGCCTGGGCATTCCCACCACGGCCTATTCCGACCCGCACGTGTTCAGCATGTCCGCAGCCCTGCTGGGACCGGGCGATGTAGCGGTGCTGGTATCCAACAGCGGCCGCACCTGGGACATGCTGACCGCCGCCACGCTGGCGCGCTCGAGCGGCGCAAGCGTGCTGGCGCTGACGCACAGCGGTTCGCCGCTGGCCAAGCTGGCCGATGTCTGCGTGTTCTCGGACGTGGAGGAAGACAGCGAGGTCTATACGCCCATGACGTCGCGCATCAGCCATCTCGTGCTCGGCGACGTGCTTGCTGCCGGCGTCGCGCTCGAACGTGCCGATGTCGTCGCTGCCGGGCTGCAGCGCGCCAAGGCCCATCTGCGCGAGCGTCGCATCGGCGGCGCCGAGCCCGCGCGGGCACCGCAGGAATCGGATGCGCCCACGCCACGCGCCGGCCGCAAGACAGCGGCGCGGCCCCGCACCCGAGCTGCCAGCTAATGACGCGCTAGCGCGGCGCACCGGACGCGTCGCGCCAGTAGCGCGGCTCGGCCTGTCGGAACGCCTCCATTGCATAGCCCTCTCCCTGCGTGATCATGGTGACCGCACCGGTTTCGTCCGAGCGATAGCGCAGGATGCCGGCATCGCCATAGCGCTCCCAAACCTCGGGCGCGGATGCTGGTAACGGTTGCGGTAGCCAAGCTGGAACACCGCCGCACCGGGGCTCACCGCCGCAAGCCATTCCGGGCTCGATGATGTGCCGCTGCCATGGTGCGGCACCACCAGGACATCCGCGCGCAGCAGTTCCGCGGGCAGTCGCCCGGCCAGTTCGCGCTCCTCGGCCTTGCCGATATCGCCCGTCAGCAGCACGCTGTGGCGCCCATTGTCCACGCGCAGCACGCAACTGCGCGCGTTGCTGCCGATCTCCGCGTCGCGCGACTGCTCCGCCGTCGGATGCAGCACGGTGAAATGCACGCCATCCCACTCCCAATGCTGGCCGGCCGCGCACGGCACCCACTCTCCCTTGCCGAGCAGCGCGTGCCCCGGCGGAGCGGCGGTGGAGCTGCCGGCCACGGAGACGGCCTCCATCACATGCCGCACCCCGCCGGCATGATCGGCATCTTCGTGACTGACCATCAGGTGGTCCAGATGGCGCACGCCAACGGCGCGCAGATAAGGCACGATCACCTGCGCACCCGCGCTGCCGCCCGAGGCGTAAGCCGGGCCCGCATCGTAGAGCAAGGCATGCGCATGGGTCTGCACGAGTACTGCCGTGCCCTGCCCCACGTCGAGCATCACGGCGCGGAATTCGCCGCGCTCCACGGCCACGCCGCGCGCGAACAGCATGGGCAGGATCAGCAGCACGCCGTGCACGCGCATGCGCAACCCGAATGCAGCCGGCGCGAGCAGGACGAGCGTCCCCAGCAGCGCCAGCGCGGTCTCCGGCACGCCGGCCTGCGCCGTCTCCCACACGGCCCATTCCGGCGATGCGAGCCAGCGCAGCACGACTACCAGCCACGCCAGCGCCTGATGCGCCATGCCCAGCAGCGGCGCGGCGGCGAGCGGCGGCATGGCCGCGCCCAGCAACGCCAGCGGCGTGACCAGCATGCTGACCACAGGAATGGCGATGGCGTTGGCCAGCGGCGAGATCACCGGAAACTGCCGGAACAGCAGCAGCGTCAGCGGCACCAGCCCGATCGTGACCGCCCATTGAGTTCGCGCCGCGGCGGCGAGCGATGCCCGCATCCGCGGCCAGAGGCCACTCACAGGAACCTCAGGGCGCGACGCCGCCAGGAAAATCACCCCTACCGCACCGAACGACAGCCAGAACCCCGGCGCCGTCACCGCCCACGGGTCCAGCAGTAGCGCGACGAAGGCCGCCCATGCGAGCACCACCGACGCTGGCGGCGTGCGCGCGCTCCATGCGGCCAGGGCCGCGATGGACAACATGGCTACGGTGCGCATTGCCGGGATCTGCAACCCGGCAATGAGTCCGTACCCCAGCCCGGTGAGCACCGCTGCCACGAGCGCAGCCTGCCGCGCCGGACACCACAGTGGCAGCGGCCGGCGCAGGCGGCGGCCCAGGCCGAATGAATGCCGCCAGGCCCAATGCATGAGGCCTGCCGCAAGGCCCGCGATCATGGTGATATGCAGCCCCGAAATGCTGACCAGATGGCCGATGCCCGTGCGGTTGAACAGCAGCCAGTCGTCGCCGTCGATGCCGCGCTGATCGCCAACGACCAACGCCACCAGCACCGGTGCGAAGCGGGCATCCGGGGGCAGCGCTGCGCGGATGTGGTCACGCAGCGCGGCACGTTTCGCCTCGATGCGCCACGCAAGCCGTTCGTGCACGGCCTCCTGCGGACCGTCGCGGACGCCGCGCACATAGCCCGTCGCACCATAGCCCCGCCCAAGAAGCCAGTACGCGTAGTCGAAACCGTGGGGATTGGCGAGCCCGCGTGGACGCCGCAGGCGCACCGTGAACGTGTAGCGCTGACCGGGACGCAGTTCGGGAGGCGCTTCGCGCCAGTTCAGCAGTATGCGGGCCGGCGCGCTTTCACCGTGCGGCGCAGCCTCGACCGTGAAGGCGAAGCGGGCACCAGGCGAGAGTTCGGCCGGCAGGCCGGACACCACGCCGGTCACCTCGATATTGCGCGCCTCCAGTTGCGAGGGCAGCCAGTCGCCCAGGCGTGAGTGCGCGCGCCACGCCGCCCAGCAAAAGCCGACGGAAATCGCAAGCAGGACCGCGAGCCCGCGTACCGTCCGGCTGGCGGGTCGGCGCCGCGCGAGCCAGGCGGCCACGATCGCCAGCGCGGCCAATGCGAGCGCCATCATGCCGAGCGTGCTGGCCGCCGGCAGCGTGCCCTGCCGCTGCAAGCCCCAGCAGCCGGCTACGAAACCCAGCAGGATCAGGCGCACGAAGCTTCCCCGGCAAGTTCAGAGGGCCATCGTTGTACCCTCGTCTTGCCACCGAAAGCTTGTCAGCGTGTCAGAGATTGTTGTCGGATACGTCAGACGCCGGCAGGCGCCATGACATCGGCAAATGCCGCCAGGCGCGGCAGCGCGGCGACCGAGTTGCGCCACATGGTCTGCGCCAGTTCAGCCGGCTCCAGCCCGCGCAGTTCGCCGACCACGCGCGCGACACCGGCCACTTGTGCCGGCGTATTGCGCGCCTTGTGCTGCTCGCCGAACTGGTCGTCGGACAGCCAGGCGGGGGCGATGTCGGGCGCATCGGTTTCGAGCACCAGCGCGTCGAGCGGCAGCTCGGTGGCGAGCCGCCGGATCTGCCGCGCACGGCTGAACGTCACGTTGCCGCCAAAGCCGAGCTTGAGCCCCTGGTCAATGAAGCGGCGCGCCTGCTCATGGCTGCCGTTGAAGGCGTGGGCGATGCCCTGCCGTACGCCGAGCTTGCGCAGCTGCGCGCAGACCTGGTCCTGCGACTTGCGCACGTGCAGCAGCACTGACAGGTCGAACTCGCGCGCGATCTTCAGTTGCTCGATGTAGAGCCAGGTCTGGTGGTCCGCATCGAGGCCGGCGACGAAGAAGTCGAGCCCGATCTCGCCGATGCCGACAAAGCGCGGATCGCCGATCGAGGCGGCCACCTCCCTGCGCAACGCATCCACATCGGGCTGCGCCGCGCCCGGCGAACACAGCGGATGAATGCCAAGCGCATAGACGCATCGGGAATCCTGCCGCGCGAGCGTGCGCACCGTGTCGAAGTTCCACACCGCCACCGCCGGCACGACGATGCCGGTTACGCCGACCGCTTCAGCCGCGTCGGCCACCTGGCCCCGGTCGGTATCGAACTCGCTGGCGTCGAGATGGCAATGGGTGTCGATCCACATGGCAATGCGCGATCAGCGCTCCTGGTGCAGGTGCCCGTCGCGCAGCCGCAGCACGCGGTCGCAGCGGCTGGCCAGGTCCAGGTCGTGCGTGACGATGACAAAGCTCGTGCCGAGCGTGCGCGACAGTTCGAGCATCACGTCGTACACGCCGCCTGCAGTGTGGTCGTCGAGGTTGCCCGTCGGTTCGTCGGCCAGCACGCAGGCGGGCCCGACCAGCGCGCGCGCAATCGCCACGCGCTGGCGTTCGCCGCCCGACAGCTCGCCAGGGCGATGCTTCGAACGGCGCCCAGGCCCACGCGCTCCAGCATGGCCTGCGCCGCGTCACGCGCCTGCTGCTGGTTCAGCCCGCGGATGCGCATGGGCATGGCCACGTTGTCGAGCGCCGTGAATTCCGGCAGCAGGTGATGGAACTGGTAGACGAAGCCGAGCGAGCGGTTGCGCACCACGTTGCGTTCGCGCTCGCGCAGCGCCGTGAACGGCTTGCCGTGCAGCGCCACGCGGCCGGCGTCGGGATTGTCGAGCCCGCCCAGCACATGGAGCAGCGTGCTCTTGCCCGAGCCCGAGGCACCGACGATGGCGACCTTCTCGCCCGCCTCCACGCGCACGTCCACGCCCTTGAGGACTTCGACGTCGAGTCCGCCCTGGCGGAAACGCTTGAACAGCCCTTCGCCTAGCAGCACGGGCGTGGCCGTTCCCGGCTGCGGTCACGGGCCGGGTATCGGCTTGCAGCATGGCTTCACTCATAGCGCAGCGCCTCCGCCGGGTTGACGCGGGCGCGCGCCAGCTTGGGTAGAGCGTGGCCAGGGTGGCCAGCACGAAGGAAATGATGCCGATGGTGGCGATATCGTTCACACGCGGGTCCGAAGGCAATTCGCTGATGAAATAGATGTCGCGCGGCAGGAACTGCACATGCAGCAGCCGCTCGATGAATGGCACGATCACGTCGATATTGGTGGCGATCAGCGTACCGCCCGCCACGCCGAGCAAGGTGCCGATGAAGCCGATGGCCACCCCCTGCACGATGAAGATCTTCATGATCGATCCGGGCTGCGCGCCCATGGTGCGCAGGATGGCGATGTCCGCCTGCTTGTCCGTCACCGTCATTACCAGCGTCGACACCAGGTTGAACGCGGCCACGGCGATGATCAGCGTCAGGATGATGAACATCATGCGCTTCTCGGTCTGCACGGCCGCGAACCAGTTGCGGTTCTGCTTGGACCAGTCGCGCAGATAGAGCTCGCCGGAAAGCGTGCCAGCTAGGTCGTTGGCGACCTGCGGGGCCCGCTGCATGTCCACGAGCTTCAGGCGCACGCCGGTCGGGCCGCTCATGCGGAACAGCGTCTCGGCGTCGCGGATGTTCACGAGCGCCAACGCACTGTCGAACTCGAAATGGCCCGACGAGAACACGCCGACCACGGTGAACTGCTTGAGGCGCGGCAGCACGCCGGCCGGCGTGATCGTCCCCTGCGGCGCCAGCAGCGTGATCTTGTCGCCGACCTGCACGCCCATTGCATTGGCCAGCTCATTGCCGAGCGCAATGCCGAACTGGCCGGGCTGCAGGCTTTCCATATGGCCGGCCTTGAACTGCTTGCCGATGTCCGACACCTTCGGCTCCTCGGCCGGATCCACGCCGCGCAGCAGCACGCCGCGCACGGCATCTTCGCGCGTCAGCATGGCCTGGGCCGCCACATAGGCGCGGCGCCGATGACTTCCTTGTTCTGCAGGGCCTCGGCCGCGGTGCGCTGCCAGTCGGGCAGCGCCGCCGGGCCGATCACCTCGATATGCGACAGCACCGACAGCATGCGGTCGCGCACTTCCTTCTGGAAGCCGTTCATCACCGACAGCACCACGATCAGTGCGGCCACGCCGAGCGCGATGCCAAGCATCGAGATCATCGAGATGAACGATATGAACGTATTGCGGCTGGCGCGCTTGCTTGCGCGGGTATATCGCCAGCCAATCTGCCACTCGTAGGGAAATTTCAAGAGGGTTCCTGTTGATTCGGGAAAGCGCCCTGTCCGGTGGCGCAGGTGCCCCGCGCCACACGCCAGGCTGGCGCCGGCCAGCCGGAAGTTACAATCTCGCCACCATGATGACGCACTTGACCCTGATTGTGCCCTTTTCCGTCCCGCCCGGCGCCGGCGACGACGCCACGGACGATGTCGTGCCCGGTGCGCTGCTGCGGCAGTTGGAGTTGCCGGCGCTCGGAAAGTTGCTGACCCGGGCGACGCCCGGCGAGCGCGAGCGGCATGACGACCCATGCTGCGCAGCCTGCCGCACGAGCGCTGGCTGGCTGGCAAGGCCGGACTGGACACGGGTCGGGTGCCGATGGCGCCCTATATGCGGCTGGCCGACAGTGGCGGAACCGCGCCGGCCGGCGACGAAGCCTGGACCTGCCTGCAACTCGTGCACATCCATGCCGCGCGCGACCACTTGGTGCTGATGCACCCGGACCAGCTACGCGTGCGTGACGAGGAAGCCGCGTCGCTGTACGCCGCCATCGAACCGCTGCTGCGCGAAGCGGACATCACGTTGGAAACCCCGAACGCGGCGCGTTGGTACTTGCCGGAAGCCGTGTTCGGCCCGCTGGACGCCACCACGCCCCTGCGCGCCACCGGCCGCAATATCGACATCTGGCTGCAGGCCGGCGAGCGCGCGCGCGACTGGCGCCGGCTGCAGAACGAGATCCAGATGACGTGGTTCGACCACCCGGTCAACCAGGCCCGCGAGGCGGTCGGCGAACTGCCCATCAATTCCGTCTGGCTGTACGGCGGCGGCGCGATGCAGCCGGTGCCGAAGCTGGCCGATGCCGTCCTCACCAGCGATCCGTTCCTGACCGGCCTGGGGCTCGCCGGTGGCAGCCGGGTCGCGGCCATGCGACCGGACTTGCGCGCCTGCAGGCCGAAGGCGCGGTCTTGGCGATGCTGGACAGCGCCACCGAAGCCCATATCGCCGAGGACTGGGGCCTGTGGATCGAGCGCATGCACGCCCTGGATGCCGACTGGTTCGCCCCGGCGCTGCAGGCGCTGGGCGACGGCCGCATTGAAGCCATCACGCTGGTGCTCGGCGGCGAGAACCACTTCGCCGAATTCACGGTGCGCCGCGCCGACCTGCGCAAGTTCTGGCGCGGCATGGGCCAGCGCGGCGACTGGCGCGCGCTGCTGTCCGACCTCGCCTACGCCGCCTGAGCCCCCCCACACACAAAAGAAGCAGACCGCCCCATGACCCGGATTGCCATCCGCACCTATTCCGCCGAGCACGCCAGCACCCTGGCGGCCGCCGGCCTGCACCCGACGCTGGCCCGCATCCTGTCCGCACGCGGCGTGGCGCAGCCGTCCGAACTCTCCACCGAACTGCCGGGGCTGGTGCCGCCCGAGGCCATGAAGGGCATCGGCCATGCCGCCGAGTACCTGGCCGACGCGATTGCGGCACGCAAGCGCCTGCTGATCGTGGCCGACTATGACTGCGACGGTGCGACGGCCTGTGCGGTCGGCGTGCGCGGGCTGCGCATGCTGGGCGCGCGCGTGGAATACATCGTCCCGAACCGCTTCGAGTACGGCTACGGGCTGACCCCGGAGATCGTCACACTGGCCGCGAAGCAGCAGCCCGACGTGATCGTCACCGTCGACAACGGCATTGCCAGTGTCGACGGCGTGGCGGCCGCCAACGCGCTCGGCATCGACGTGGTGGTGACCGATCACCACCTGCCCGGCTCGGAACTGCCGCCAGCCGCGGTGATCGTCAATCCGAACCAGCCCGGTTGCGAGTTCCCGAGCAAGAACCTGGCCGGTGTGGGCGTGATGTTCTACGTGCTGATGGCGCTGCGCGCCGAACTGCGCAAGCGCGGTGTCTTCACGCAGCAAACCCAGCCACCGCTGCAAACACTGCTCGATCTGGTCGCGTTGGGCACGGTAGCCGATGTGGTCAAGCTCGACGCCAACAACCGCATCCTGGTGGCACAGGGCCTGAAGCGGATGCGCGCCGGCCGCATGCAGCCGGGCGTGGCGGCTCTGTTCCGTGCCGCGGGGCGTGAAGCCGCGCGCGCCAACACCTTCGACCTTGGCTTTGGCCTGGGGCCGCGCCTGAATGCCGCCGGCCGGCTCGCGGACATGTCGCTGGGCATCGAATGCCTGCTGACCGACGATGCCAACCGCGCCTGGGAGATCGCCCAGGAACTGGACGGCATGAACCGCGAGCGCCGCGATATCGAGGCCGGCATGCAGCAGGAAGCCTTGCAGATCCTCGAGCAGCCGCTGGCCGGTCCCGATCCGTCGGCACGCTTTACGGTCAGCGTGTTCAACGACACCTGGCACCAGGGCGTGATCGGCATCGTCGCCTCACGGCTGAAGGACAAGTTTCATCGCCCGACCATCACCTTCGCGCCCGGCGACGAAACCACCGTCAAGGGGTCGGGCCGCTCGATCCCTGGCTTCCACCTGCGCGATGCGCTCGACCTGGTCTCCAAGCGCTGCCCGGGCATGATGGTCAAGTTCGGCGGCCACGCCATGGCGGCCGGCCTGACCGTGCGCGCCGAGCGCTTTGCCGAGTTCCAGGAAGCGTTCGAAGCAGTCGGCAAGGAATGGCTGACCGACGAACAGCTCGCGCGCGTGATCGAGACCGATGGCGACATCGAGGACCAATGCTTCAGCCCGGACTTCGTCACACTGCTGGAGCAGCAGGTCTGGGGCCAGGGCTTCCCGGCACCGACCTTCTGCGGCGAGTTCGACGTGTTGCGCCAGAGCGTGCTCAAGGGCAAGCACCTCAAGCTCCAGCTCGGCCGCGGCAAGCAGCGCTTCGACGCGATCTGGTTCAACCACGCCGACGAGCTCGGCGCCAGCGCGCAGATCGCCTACCGGCTCGACAACAACACCTTCAACGGCGTCACGCGCGTGCAGCTCGTGATCGAGCACGCGCAGTAGCGCCGCCGTTCAGCCGCGCGCGGGAAGGTAGTTGGCCGGATCGACCGGCTTGCCGTTGCCGCGCACCTCGAAATGCAGTTCGTTGCCGGCGCTGCCCATGCTGCCGACGTCCTGGCCCGCGGTCACGCGGCGCCTTCGCTGACCAGCGGCTTGTCCAGGTTGCCGTAGACGGTCAGCCAGTCGTCGTTGTGCTTGACGATCACCAGCATGCCGTAGCCGCGCAGGTTGCCGACGTGGATGGCCCAGCCTGCCGCCGCGGCTTTCACCGTGCCGCCGGGCGGCACCGCAATGGTCAGGCCCTTGGTGGCCGGCGGCGCGAAGCGCGCCGTGACCTTGCCGTCGGCAGGCCACTGCAACCGAGGGGCGCTTGCAGGCGGCTTTGACTGGCCACCGACATCCGCACGCGGCGTATCCGTCACAGTTTGCGGCGACGAACCCGATGACGATGCCGTGGCAGTGCCGGCCCCCGGCGGCTTGACGCGAATGAGCTGCCCCACTTCAATGCGGTCCGCGCTCGGCAGGTTGTTCCAGCGCACGAGGTCGCGCACATTGCGCCGGTTCTTGCGTGCGATCGAATACAGCGTATCGCCGCTCTCCACGCGGTAGAAACCCTCGGGTGCGGGTTCGGAGGACAGGGTGCCGCAACCGGCGGCGAGCGCGGCGGAAGCGGCCGCGAGTATCCATCCCAGCATGCGGCGTCGGCCGGCGGTATCGTGTCTTGTTGGCGTCATTCGTCCCTGTTGGTGTGGTCTTCGGGGGGCGACTTTGCGGGTCTGCAGGGGATCTATTATCGCCCCCGGCGCCACGCGGCCCGCTCAATAGACCGTCGGCAGGGTCTCCGGTTCTCAAAGGAAGGGCCTGCCAGCGCCGCCCGGCGGCCCGAAATACGGCCCGATTCCGCTATAATTCAAGGTTTTCGAAGCGCAGGATCATCATGGAAGCAGAACGCCTCAACGCCATCTCCGGTGCCATCTCCGATCTCCGTTCCCGGACGGAAGATCTACGGGGGTATCTTTGACTACGATGTCAAAGTAGGAAGGCTGGAAGAAGTCAACGGTTTGCTCGAAGACCCGGACGTCTGGAACAACCCCAAGCGCGCCCAGGATCTCGGCAAGGAAAAGAAGGCACTCGAGGGCGTGGTAAGCGTTCTCGGCAAGCTCACGGACGACCTCAATGGTGCCGATGAGCTGTTCGAACTCGCCAAGGAAGAAGGCGACGACGAAACGCTCGAGTCGATCGAAACCGACGTCAAGGGCTTCGAGGAAATCGTGGCGGGCATGGAATTCCGCCGCATGTTCTCGGGCGAGATGGACCAGGCCAACGCCTTTATCGACATCCAGGCGGGGCGCCGGCGGCACTGAAGCGTGCGACTGGGCCTCGATGCTGCTGCGCCAGTACCTGAAGTACTGCGAGCGCAAGGCTTCAAGGCCGAGGTGCTCGAAGAGTCCGAAGGCGACGTGGCCGGCATCAAGAGCGCGACGATCAAGATCGAGGGCGAATACGCCTTTGGCTACCTGCGCACGGAAACCGGCGTGCACCGCCTGGTGCGCAAGTCGCCGTTCGATTCGTCGGGCGGGCGCCATACGTCGTTCTCGTCGGTGTTCGTGTACCCGGAAGTCGACGACTCGTTCGAGGTCGAGGTCAACCCGGCCGACCTGCGCGTGGATACCTATCGCGCCTCGGGCGCGGCGGCCAGCACATCAACAAGACCGATTCGGCCGTGCGGATCACGCACATGCCGACCGGCATCGTGGTGCAGTGCCAGAACGACCGTTCGCAGCACCGCAACCGTGCCGAGGCCATGTCGATGCTGAAGTCGCGCCTGTACGAGCACGAAATGCGCAAGCGCCAGGCCGAGGCCGACAAGCTCGAAGCCGGCAAGACCGACGTGGGCTGGGGTCACCAGATCCGTTCCTACGTGCTGGACCAGAGCCGCATCAAGGACCTGCGCACCAACGTGGAAATGTCCAACACCCAGAAGGTGCTGGACGGCGACCTGGACCCATTCATCGAGGCCAGCCTCAAGCAGGGACTGTAAGACCGCTGCCATGCCCGCCTGTGCGGGCATGGTGCCGGACGCATCCGCCAACCATGCACCGCCCGCCGCGGGCGGCGCTCCGATCGGGGCATCATGAGCGAAGCAGACCATCTCTACATCATCACCGGCGCCTCGCGCGGGCTCGGTGCGGCACTGACCAATGCCCTGCTCGTGCCGGGCAACCGCCTGGTATGCGTGGCGCGCAGCCGCAACCTGGAACTCGAGCGCGTTGCCACCATGAGCGGTGTGCCCGTCGCCTGGCACCTGCAGGACCTGTCGCAGCCCGCGTCGGCCGCGGGCTGGCTGTCCAGCGTGCTGGAGAGCCAGGACCAGCCGGCTAGCGCCACGCTGATCCTGAATGCCGGCGTGGTCGAGCCCATCGGCCCCGTGTCGCGCCTGCAGGAAGGCTCGCTGCTGCCGCACCTGCTGACCAACCTGGCCACGCCGATGATCATGACCGGCGCGTTCCTGGACCGCACCGAGAAGTTCGACTGCCCGCGCAAGGTACTCGCCATCTCGTCCGGCGCGGCACGCCGCCCGGTCGAGGGCTGGAGCGCCTACTGCGCCGGCAAGGCCGGGCTGGACATGTTCATCCGCTCGGTCAATGCCGAGTATGCCGATGCTCCGGCACCGCGCACCGTACGCGCGGTGGCGCTGGCGCCGGGCGTGGTGGATACCGGCATGCAGGCCACCATCCGCAATGCCGACTTTGCCGGGGTGGAGCGTTTCCGCGACCTGAAAGCGAACCAGCAGCTTGCCTCCGCAGAGGAAACCGCCGGCCGCATCATCGCCTACCTGCACCGCCCGGACTTCGGCAGCACCGAGCTGGACGACCTGCGCAATTACTGAAGCCATACTGAATCCGCGCGCGGCGTGCCGCGCACGACCCGACAAGACATCATGACCGAACCCAACCGCGCCCAGGCCGCACCGGCCTCAGACACGCCCGCCGCAGACGAGAACAAGATCATCGCGGAGCGTCGCGAGAAACTGGCGGCCCTGCGCCAGCAAGGCGTGGCCTTCCCCAACGATTTCCGCCCGACCCACCAGGCCGCCGCGCTGCATGAGCAGTTTGGCGAGACCGACCAGCCCGCGCTGGAAGCGATCCCGGTCGAAGTGGCCATCGCCGGCCGCATGATGCTCAAGCGCGTGATGGGCAAGGCCAGCTTCGCCACCGTGCAGGACGGCAGCGGCCAGATCCAGTTCTACATCACGCGCGACAAGGTCGGCGAAGAGGTGTACGCCGCGTTCAAGCACTGGGACCTCGGCGACATCATCAGCGCGCGCGGCGTGCTGTTCCGCACCAACAAGGGCGAGCTGTCGGTGCAGGTGCAGGAGCTGCGCCTGCTGTCCAAGTCGCTGCGCCCGCTGCCGGACAAGTTCCACGGCCTGGCCGACCAGGAAATGAAGTACCGCCAGCGCTATGTGGACCTGATCGTCTCGCCGGAAACCCGCAACACCTTCCGCGCGCGCACCAAGGCGATGTCGTCGCTGCGCCGCCATATGGCTGACGCCGGCTTCATGGAAGTGGAAACGCCGATGCTGCACCCGATCCCGGGCGGCGCCGCGGCCAAGCCGTTCATCACGCACCACAATGCGCTGGACATGCAGATGTTCCTGCGCATCGCGCCCGAGCTGTACCTGAAGCGCCTGATCGTCGGCGGCTTCGAGCGCGTGTTCGAGATCAACCGCAACTTCCGCAACGAAGGGGTGAGCCCGCGCCACAACCCCGAGTTCACCATGATGGAGTTCTACGCGGCCTACACGGACTACCGCTGGCTGATGGACTTCACCGAGAACCTGATCCGCGAAGCCGCCGTCGATGCCAGCGGCACGGCCGTGCTGACGTACCAGGCCGCGAACTGGACCTGTCGAAGCCGTTCCACCGCCTGACCATCTGCCAGGCCATCCAGAAATTCGCGCCGCAGTACACCGACGCGCAACTGGCCGACGCGAATTCCTGCGCACCGAGCTGAAGAAGTTCGGCGTCAATACCAGCGCGCCGCAGTTCCTGACGCCGGCCTGGGTACGTTGCAACTCGTGCTGTTCGAGGAAACCGCGGAAAGCCAGCTGTGGGAGCCGACCTTCATCGTCGACTACCCGGTGGAAGTGTCGCCGCTGCGCGTGCCTCCGACACCATGCCGGGCATTACCGAGCGCTTCGAGCTGTTCATCACCGGCCGCGAAATCGCCAACGGCTTCTCCGAGCTCAACGACGCCGAAGACCAGGCCGACCGCTTCCGCAAGCAGGTCGAGCAGAAGGATGCCGGCGATGAAGAGGCGATGTACTACGACGCCGACTACATCCGCGCGCTCGAGTACGGCATGCCTCCGACGGGCGGCTGCGGCATCGGCATCGACCGGCTGGTGATGCTGCTGACGGACAGCCCGAATATTCGTGATGTCATTTTGTTCCCGCATTTGCGGCGTGAGGACTGAGAGTGTTGTCTCCCCTCTCCCATTTATGGGAGAGGGGCGGGGGAGAGGGCTGGAGTCTCCACGAAGTGAGGCGCTACGGTACTTGACATACGCCCTGCCTTGATA
>LRMT01000257.1 GCA_001725945.1 Cupriavidus sp. UYMMa02A
TGTTTCCGGCATGGCCACGCGCGAACGTTCGGTGACGATGCGCAGATGCGCGGCCTGCGACAGGCCCATGCCGCCGCCCATGACGATGCCATCCATCAGCGCCACCACAGGCTTCGGATAGCGAGGCCGGCCTCCGCCTGCAGCGGATGCGCGCCATGCTGCACGCGGCAGCGGCCGGCGGTGCGGACTTCCGCTAGTGTCTCATGACCGTGGTTGGCAAACACGTGCGTGGACAACGCCTGCGCGCCGTCGAGCCCCGCCAGCGTCGGATGGGAACCGTCGAGCACGACGAAATCGGCCTGCTGCCCTGGCGCCAGCCCGGCCACGGCACGGCCCGAGGCACGCGCGCCGCCTGACACGGCCTCGAGGTACAGTCGGTCCGCGACCTGCATGTGCGACTCCGATGCCAGCACGTTGCGCTGTTGCAGCGCCAGCCGCTGGCCGTACTCGAACATGCGCAGCTCCTCGGCCACGCTGACGCTGGCATGGCTGTCCGAGCCGATCCCCCAGGCGCCGTGCTGCGCAAGGTAAGGCGCGGCTTCGAACACGCCGTCGCCGAGGTTGGCCTCGGTGGTGGGGCAGATGCCGGCCACCGCGCCGCTGTGCGCGAGGCGCCGGCGTTCGTCCCAGTCCATATGCGTGGCATGCACGAGGCACCAGCGTGCATCGACCTCGGCATGGTCGAGCAGCCATTCCACGGGCCGGATACCGGTCCACGCGATGCAGTCGTCCACCTCGCGCTGCTGCTCGGCGATATGGATGTGTACGGGAGCCGTGGGGTCCATCACATGCAGGCCGGCCAACGCATGCATCAGACTTTGCTGCGGCACCGCGCGCAGCGAATGCGGCGCCAGTCCCAGGCGCGCGCCGTGCTGCGCGCATGCCGGCGCGAGCCGCTCCAGCAGCTTCAGCATCGCATCGGTGTCGTGCAGGAAGCGGCGCTGCTCGGCCAGCGGCGGCTTGTCGCCGAAGCCGGCGGTCTGGTACAGCACCGGCAGCAGCGTCATGCCGATGCCGGCGCGGTCCGCTGCACGCAGCAGGCGCACCGACATCTCGGCCGCATCCGCGTACGGCTTGCCGCCGATGTCATGGTGCACGTAGTGGAACTCGCACACGCTGGTATAGCCCGCGCGCAGCATCTCGATATAGAGCTGCGTGGCGATGGCTTCGAGCGTGTCTGGCGAAAGCCGCTGCGCGAATCGGTACATCTGCGTGCGCCAGCTCCAGAACGAGTCGGCCCCGGCCGGATCGCCGCCCTGCGTCACGCTGCGGTATTCCGTCAGGCCCGCAAAGCCGCGCTGGAACGCGTGCGAATGCAGGTTCGGCATGCCGGGTAGTACCGGCCCGGCTGCGCGCGGCACTTCGGCTGCGGCCGATGCGCCCGCCTGTACCGCCGTCAGGCGGCCATCGCGTCCCATGCCAGCAGGACGTCGCGCGCCCAGCCGGTGGGCAGCAGTGCATGGGGCGCAAGGATGCGTGCTTCGTTCATGCTCTCATGCCCTCCTGCCATCGAGCGACGGCGCCGGATGGATGCGCCCCTGCCGCACGACCGCCTCGGCCGGATTGCGGCCGAACCAATAGGCCAGTTCCGCGGGCGAATCGACGCGCCAGAGCACGAAATCCGCTGCGCGTCCGGCCGCCAGCCGTCCATGCCTGTCGGCCGCGCCCAGCGCCCGCGCCGCATGCGTGGTCACGCCGGCCAGCACCTCGGGCACCGTCAGGCGGAACAGCGTGCAGGCCATGTTCATCATCAGCAGCAGCGATGTGACCGGCGATGTACCCGGATTGTGATCCGTGGAGATCGCCATCGGCACGCCGTGCTGGCGCAGCAGCGCAACCGGCGGCAGCTTGGTGTCCCGCAGGAAATAATAGGCGCCCGGCAGCAGCACTGCCACCGTGCCGGCAGCGGCCATGGCGGCCACGCCGGCTTCGTCGAGGTGCTCGAGATGGTCAGCCGACAGCGCATGATGGCGCGCAGCCAGCGCGGCGCCGCCGAGGTTGCTCAACTGTTCCGCATGCAGCTTGACGCGCAGGCCATGGCGCGCGGCGGCTTCAAAGACGCGCTCGGTCTGCGCAATCGAGAAGCCGACCGATTCGCAGAACGCATCGACGGCATCGACCAGGCCTTCTTCGGCCAGTGTCGGCAGCATCGTGTTGCAGACGAGATCGATGTAATCGTCGGCGCGGCCCGCATATTCGGGCGGCAGCGCATGCGCGCCGAGGAAGGTCGTGTGCACCGACACGCCGAACGCTTCGCCAAGGCGGCGTGCGACTCGCAATTGCCGGCGCTCCGCCTCGAGTTCCAGGCCGTAGCCGGATTTGATCTCGATGGCCGTCACGCCTTCGGCGAGCAGCGGCGCGAGGCGGGCAGCCGCCTGCGCGAACAGCGTGTCTTCGTCGGCCGCACGGGTGGCACGCACCGAGGAAACAATGCCGCCGCCGGCGCGCGCGATCTCCTCATAGCTGGCACCGGCCAGCCGCATGGCGAACTCGTCGGCACGCTGGCCGCCGTAGACCAGGTGCGTGTGGCAATCGATCAATCCAGGCGTGATCCATGCCCCGCCCGCGTCATGGCGAGGCAGGCTGCGATAGCCAGCGGGCAGCTCGGCTTGCGCGCCGAGCCAGACGATGCGGCCCTGCTCGACGACCAGCGCCCCGTCCCGCACAGCGCGGTCAGGATCGGCGTCGGGCAGCAAGTGGCAGCGGTGCCAGACACCATCTGCGGATCGCGCTTCGGGGCGTCCCGAAGTGAGGGGCGCGTTCATTGGCTATCCTCCGTTTCCAGCGTGATGCACAGGCACAGCGAATCGCCCTGGAGCGGCGCGAGCGCATGAAACGCCGCAGTGACGCCGGTCGGATACCAGACGCCTTCGCCGGCGCGCAGCGGCTCCATCAGGCTCGCGCCAGGATCGCGCCAGGCACCGCTGAGCACGAACAACGCCACCGCGTCCTCGCCCGCGTGAAGGAGAAACCGTGCCGCATGGCATGCACCTGCGCGCGGCAAACCCCGCGGCGCGTCATGACATTGAAGTCGCGCGTTGCGCCAGCAATGAGCGTGGCATCGACCGCAACGTCGCCCGAAAATGCAAACGGTTCGCCGATCGTGGCGAGCCGGTGGTCGAAGCTCCCGTCGGCGGCACGCAGGCGTACGCCCGCGCCGTCGAGCAGCACGATCTGGCGATCGATCCCCGCGAACGCGGAGAACGGCCCGTCCGCCGCGATATCGGCGACGCTGATGCGCCAGGCAAACTCGTCAAGCCCTGCATCGGGCGGCCACACCGCGACCTCGCGCGTGGTGCCGCCGCCGTTCTTCCACGGCGTGGGCGAAATGGTGTCGAGTGCGAAACGGGTCATGCGCGGTTCACCATCGGCAGGTCCAGGCCCTTTTCGTGTGCGCAATCGATGGCGAGCTCGTAGCCGGCATCGGCATGGCGCATCACGCCCGTAGCCGGATCGTTCCACAGCACGCGCTCGATGCGCTTCGCGGCCGCGTCCGTGCCGTCGCAAACGATCACCACGCCCGCATGCTGCGAGAAACCCATGCCGACGCCGCCGCCATGGTGCAGGCTGACCCACGTGGCGCCGCCGGCGGTGTTCAAGAGCGCGTTGAGCAGTGGCCAGTCGGATACGGCATCGGAGCCATCGCGCATCGCTTCGGTCTCACGGTTAGGCGAGGCGACCGAGCCGCAGTCGAGATGGTCGCGGCCGATCACGACGGGCGCCTTGAGCTCGCCCGACTTCACCATCTCGTTGAACGCGAGGCCCGCGCGGTGGCGCTCGCCCAGCCCCACCCAGCAGATGCGCGCGGGCAGGCCCTGGAAGGCGATGCGGTCGTGCGCCATGTCGAGCCAGCGGTGCAGGTGCTTGTCCTCGGGGAACAGCTCCTTCATCTTGGCATCGGTCTTGTAGATATCCTCGGGATCGCCCGACAGCGCGACCCAGCGGAACGGGCCCTTGCCGCGGCAGAACAGCGGCCGGATATAGGCCGGCACGAAGCCCGGGAAATCGAACGCGTTCTTCACGCCCTCATCGAAGGCGACCTGGCGGATGTTGTTGCCATAGTCGACAGTGGGCACGCCCATCTGCTGGAACGCGAGCATCGCCTGCACATGCTTGACGATCGACGGGCGCGCAGCGGCTTCCACCGACTTGGGATCGTGCTGGCGCGCGTGTTCCCATTGGTCGACGGTCCAGCCTTGCGGCAGGTAGCCATTGACGAGGTCATGCGCAGAGGTCTGGTCGGTGACGATATCCGGACGCATGCCGCCCGCCTGCGCGCGCTTGACGAGTTCCGGGACGATGTCGGCGGCGTTGCCGAGCAGGCCGACGGAGATGGCTTCCTTCTTCTGCGTGGCCTCGGCGATCATGGCCAGCGCTTGGTCGAGCGTGGTGGCCTTCTTGTCGAGGTAACGCGTGCGCAGGCGGAAATCGATGCGAGACTCCTGGCATTCGATCGCGAGCACGCATGCACCGGCCAGCACGCCGGCCAGCGGCTGCGCGCCGCCCATGCCGCCCAGGCCCGCCGTCAGGATCCACTTGCCCGACAGGTCGCCGCCGTAGTGCTGGCGGCCGGCTTCGACGAAGGTCTCGTACGTGCCCTGGACGATGCCCTGCGTGCCGATGTAGATCCACGAGCCCGCGGTCATCTGGCCGTACATCATCAGGCCGGCGCGGTCGAGCTCGTTGAACTTGTCCCAGTTGGCCCAGTGCGGTACGAGATTGGAGTTGGCGATCAGCACGCGCGGTGCGTCGGCGTGCGTGCGAAACACGCCCACGGGCTTGCCGGACTGCACGAGCAGCGATTCGTCTTCACCGAGTCGGCGCAGGCTGTCGAGGATGGCGTCAAAGCACTCCCAGTTGCGCGCTGCCTTGCCGATGCCGCCGTAGACCACCAGGTCCTGCGGGCGCTCGGCGACGTCGGGGTCCAGGTTGTTCTGGATCATGCGGTAGGCCGCTTCGATGAGCCAGTTCTTGCAGTGCAGCTCGGTGCCGCGCGGCGCGCGGATTTCACGCTGGCCGCGCTGGAGGAATTGGGATTCGTGGGCGTTCATGTCGTTGTTCTCCTTCGAAAGCGCTGTTGGCGCGATCAATTCAGGCTGCTGCCACTTGGTACGTGATTGCACTTGGAAGCGCTGCCCCTCTCCCCCGCCCCTCTCCCGCTCGCGGGAGAGGGGAGCCACCAGACAGGGTTGGAGAGGCTGCCGGTTTGCTCCCCTCCCCGCGAGCGGGAGAGGGGCTGGGGGAGAGGGCAGGCGCATCAACTCGCGTTGGTCGGCAAAATTTCCCGAACCGCCGCAGGCACCCCGCCCCCGCATCCCCCTGCACCACCCACTGCTTCATCGCCTCGATATCCGGCGCCAGGTAGCGATCCGCTTCCACGAACGCCACGCGCGCACGAATGCGGGCCAGTTCCTGCTCCACCAGCGGCGACGACTTCAGCGGACGATGGAATTCAATGCCCTGCGCCGCAGCCATCGCTTCGATGCCGACCACCACCGCGGTATTGGCCGCCATGTCACCAAGCCGGCGCGCACCGTAGGTCGCCATCGACACATGGTCCTCCTGGTTGGCCGACGTAGGCAGGCTATCCACGCTCGACGGATGCGCAAGCGACTTGTTCTCCGATGCCAGCGCCGCCGCGGTGACCTGCGCAATCATGAAGCCCGAATTCAGGCCGCCTTCGCGCACGAGGAACGGCGGCAAGCCCGACAGGCCCGTATCCAGCAGCAGCGCCAGGCGACGTTCGGAAATCGCACCGATCTCGGCAATCGCCAGCGCGATGATGTCGCGGCAAACGCCACCGGCTCGGCGTGGAAGTTGCCGCCGGAAATCACATCGCCCTGCTCCGGGAACACCAGCGGATTGTCCGAGGCCGCATTCGCTTCGATGCGCAGGATGCGCGCGGCGTGCTGCAGGTTGTCCAGGCAAGCGCCCATGACCTGCGGCTGGCAGCGGATCGAGTACGGATCCTGCACGCGGCCGCAGGCCTTGTGCGAATCGACGATCTCGCTGCCGTCGAGCATCGCGCGCACGGCGCCGGCCACGGCGATCTGGCCGGCCTGGCCGCGCGCTTCATGGATGCGCGCGTCGAACGGCTTGACCGAGCCCTTGATCGCCTCGAGCGACAGCGCACCAGCCACCAACCCGGCGGCGAAAGCGTCTTCGGCGGCAAACAGGCCCGCCAGCGCCAGCGCCGTGGAAACCTGCGTGCCATTGAGCAGCGCCAGGCCTTCCTTCGGGCCCAGTTCGAAGGCCTGCAGCCCGGCATGGGCGAGGCCCTCGGCCGCGGGTACGCGACGGCCATCGACGATCACGTCGCCCACGCCAATCAGCGTGCACGACATATGCGCCAGCGGCGCCAGGTCGCCCGACGCGCCCACCGACCCCTTGGCCGGGATGCATGGCGTGACACCGTGGTTGGCCAGCGCCAGCAGCGCTTCGATGATCTCGGGCCGCACACCCGAATGGCCGCGCGCGAGGCTCACCGCCTTGATCGCCAGGATCACGCGCACCACGTCCTCGCCCAGGTCCGGGCCGGTGCCGACACTATGCGACAGCACGAGGTTGCGCTGCAGCGTCGTCAGCTTGTCGTTCGGAATGCGCGTCTGCGCAAGCTTGCCGAAGCCGGTGTTGATGCCGTAGACCACGGCATCGGCGTCGATGATGTCCTGCACGGTGGCCTGCGCGGCGCGCACGCCGGCCCAGGCCGACGCGGCCATCTCCAGGCGCACTTCGCCGCGGTAGATGCGGCGCAGGTCGGCCAGGGTCACCTGGCCCGGATTCAGGGTCAGCAGCGGGCGGGAGGCTTGGTCGGTGTGGCTGGCGCTCATGAGTGGATCCTTTCTTGTATGTTCCTGTCTATACAGCTTAGAACAAAATTTGGGTGAGATGGCTGACTTCCGTCGGAAATCAGCCGAAAGCGGGATTGCCGTCGGCGCGGAAGCGGCTGCCGAGGCGGTAGCGGTTGCCCGGGTGCAGGCAACGCACGAAGGTCACCGGCACGCCGTTGGTCCAGGTGCGGCGCGTCAGCATCAGGCACGGTTGCGTCGGCGGCATTTCAAGTTTCGCGGCCTGCTCGGGCGTGCGGAAATGGCGTCGACCACGTGCTCGACCTGGTCGTAGGGCACATTGCGCAGCAGGTACTCGCCGGGCTTGATGCCGCTGAAGTCCTGGCTGATGAAGTCCGGCGCCACGCGCGGGTTGACGTAGCGGTCCTCCAATTGCACGGGCACGCCATCCTCGCGGTGCACGCAGACCGAATGGAAAACCGATTCGCCTGTGCGCAACTCCAGCGCGGCAGCGACTTCGATCGACGCGGCCACGCGTTCGACGAGGATCACGTCGCAGGCATAGTCATGCCCGCGCATGCGGATCTCGTCCTGCAGGTTGACCACGCTGAGCAGCGTGGATTGCGGCTTGTGCTCGGCCACGAAGGTACCCACGCCGGCCACGCGCACCACCCTGCCCTGCTCGGACAACTCGCGCAGCGCGCGGTTGACGGTCATGCGCGACACGCCGAAGCGGGTCACCAGTTCCTGCTCCGACGGCACCCGGTCACCCGGCTGCCACGCGCCGCTCTGGATCTGGCGGGCGATGTACTCCTTCACCTGCTGGTAGAGCGCGGTGGGAGAGGAAGCGGGGCTAGTGGTACCGACGGCGTGGTTCATGATGTTCAGTGCTCGGCCGCGGCCATGGCCTCGGCGCGGATCTCCTCGGTCAGCCGCGCCTTGAGCGCGGAGAACTCCGGCGACGTCTTGATCGTGTAATGGCGCGGATGCGGAAAATCGACCGCGATCTCGCTCTTGATCCGACCCGGCCTGGCGGAGAACACCGCCACCCGGTTGGCCATGAAGATGGCCTCGTCGATATCGTGGGTCACGAATAATACCGTCTTGCGCGAAGCCTCCCAGATGCCGAGCAGCAATTCCTGCATCAGCACACGAGTCTGGTTGTCGAGCGCGCCGAACGGCTCGTCGAGCAACAGGATCTTCGGATCGTTGGCGAGCGCGCGCGCAATTGCGGTGCGCTGCTGCATGCCGCCCGAGAGCTGCTTCGGGTAGTGGTGCTCGAAGCCGCGCAAACCCACGCGCTGGATAAAGAAGCCGCTGCGCTCGCGCTGCTCGGCCTCGCTCATGCCGCGCTCGCGCAGGCCGAAGCGTACGTTCTGCTCGATCGTCAGCCACGGGAACAGCGTATAGGACTGGAACACCATACCGCGGTCCGCGCCGGGGCCGCTGACCGGCTGGCCGTCGAGCAGCACGGTGCCCGCAGTAGGCGTGTCAAGCCCGGCGACGATGCGCAGCAGTGTCGACTTGCCGCAGCCCGACGGGCCGAGGATGGTGACGAAGTCGTTGTCGCGCACTTCGAAATCGACCGGCAGCAGCGCCTGGGTCTGGCCGCCGAGCGGGTTGGTGAAGGTGCGCGAGACCTGCTGGATGGACAGAGCGCTCATCAGATCGAACTCCACGGGAACAGGCGCTGGTTGGCCTGCTTGAAGACGAGGTCGGACACCAGCCCGATGCAGCCGATGACGATGATGCCGAAGATGATCTGCCGGTGTTCAGCAGCGCCTGGCTGTCGGTAATCATATGGCCGATGCCCGAGGACGAGCCGATCAGCTCGGCGACGATCACGTAGGTCCACGCCCAGCCCAGCACCAGCCGCAGGATCTCGGCAATCTCCGGCGCAGCGCCCGGAATCAGCACGCGCTTGACGATGCCGCGGCTGTTGGCGCCCAGCGTGTAGGCGGCTTCCACCAGGTCCTTGCGCGCGCCGCCCACGGCGACCGCCACCATCAGCACGATCTGGAAAAACGAGCCGATGAAGATCACCAGCAGCTTCTGCGTCTCGCCGATGCCGGCCCACAGGATCAGCAGCGGAATGAAAGCCGAGGCCGGCAGGTAGCGGCAGAACGAAACGAACGGCTCGAAGAAGGCCTCGGCCGCCTTGTACGCGCCCATCAGGATGCCGAGCGGCACCGCGAGCACCGCGGCCAGCACGAAGCCGCCGACCACGCGCCACACAGTCATGCCGATATCGCCGATGAAGTTGTACTGCGTGAACAGCGTCATCCCTTCGCGCGCCATGGTCAGCGGATCGGCCAGGAAGGTACGCGACACGAAGCCGCCCAGCGTCACCACGGCCCACACCGCGAAGAACATCAAGAAGAACGACAGGCCCAGCACCCATCGTGCGTGCGGCGACACCGGCACCAGCGGCGACAGCCATGGATGCCGGCGGCGTGCCGGTGCCGCCTTGGCGGCCATGGCCACCGGCGCGGGGGAACTCACTTGAACTTGCGCCATGACATCAGCCCGTGCTTACTTGAGGAAGCGCGCGTCGTACAGCGCAGTGACGTCCGGCACCTGGCGGATCACGCCGATGTCGAGCAGCACGCCGGCGGCTTCCTTGCTGAAGCTGGCCAGTTCGCCCGAGAAGAACTTGCGGTTGGCCTCACGGTCCTGCCAGCGCAGGTAGGCCGACGACTTGGCGAACTGCTCGCCGGTCTGCTTGACCGCCGCGCCCATGATCTCGTTGGATTTCCCGGGCTCCTTGCGGATCATCTCGATCGCTTCGAAATAGCTGTCGACCAGTGCCTGCGCGGCCTTGGGATTGTCCTTGAGCCACTTGGGCGCGCAGCCGAGCGTGTCGGTCACCATCGGGTAGTCGAGCGTTGTGGCCAGGATCTTGCCCTTGTCCGGGTTCTGGCGGACGGTGGACAGGTAGGGCTCGTACGTCATGGCGCCGTCGTTCTGCCCGGCCACGAAGGCCTGCGCGGCTGCCTGTGGCGACAGCGTGGTGGTCTTCACGTCCTTGAGCGTCATGCCGTTCTTCTTCAGCATCCATGCCAGGCCGAAGTACGGCGCGGTACCGGGCGCATCGACACCAATGGTCTTGCCCTTCAGATCTGCAAAGCTCTTGACGTCAGCGCGCACGGCCAGGCCGTCGGCACCGTAGGACTTGTCGAGCTGCACGATCTGCGTGATCGGCACGCCGTTGGCGTTCCACGCGACGTGCGTTTCCACGGTGGTGGCCGCGCACTGAATGGCGCCCGAGGCCAGTGCCAGGTGGCGGTCCTTCTGCGGAATCATCTTGATGTCCACGTCGACGCCGTGCTTCTTGAAGATTCCCGCCTTGTCGGCCAGCGTCAGCGGCGCGAAGCCGGTCCAGCCGCTCATGCCGAGCGTGACCTGGGTCGTCTGGGCATGGACCGCCCCGGCCATGGCAACCGCTGCCAGCAGCGATGCGCGGGCCACGCGCACTACAGCCTGACCTGCAATCCGGCTCTGAATCCTCATCGGTAAGCTCCTTTGGTTTGTCCGTCAGCGGCGGCACCATGCCTGTGGCACTGCTCGTTTCCGGCTAATTTTACAGTCCTGTATATACAAGTCAACGTAGTACTAGTCCGTAGCAACGACCTCGTACAGGCAGCTAATTCTGCACTTTTATCGAGAATTTCCGTGCGAAGCGCCTAGCGAAGCCACCGTCCGGACGCGGCGTGTGTGCACCGGTTCACGGCGAAAAAGCAGATGCTGTATAGACAGGGGCAAGGCAACGACGGGAACGCAAGCAAGCGCCGCGCCTGAAAAGCCACGGCGCGAAGGTCTTCCCGGCTCAGGTGTCGAAGAAGGAGGAGACGGTCGGATAGCGAAGCCGCAGGCGCAGCTCGCGTTTCAGGCGCTGATTGTCGAGCCGGCGCGATTCGCTCATGAAGCTCAGTAGCGTCGAATCAATCACTTCGCGGGCCTGCTGGCGCGTGATCCGTGGCGGCCGGGGAAGGCCGCGGCGATCGGCGACAAGATCGAAATAATCGGCCATGCGCAGTTCGGTGTCGTCGCTCGCATGCACCACGCGCTGCGCGCTCCCGCGGAACAGCGCGGCGACCATGGTCCGCGCGAGGTCGTCGGCGTGGATATGGCTGGTGTAGACATCGTCCTGCGGCGCAAGCGCCGGCGTGCCGCGCTTGAGGCGGGCCAGCGGCAGGCGGTCCTCGGCATAGATGCCGGGGATGCGCACGATGCTGGTGCGCCACTTCCCGGCCCGGCCAACTCGCGCACGGCGGCGCTTCGGCCACCGCGCGCCCGACGCCGCGAGGCCG
>LRMT01000259.1 GCA_001725945.1 Cupriavidus sp. UYMMa02A
AGTTCTACTTCCGTACCACCGACGGTGACCGGCTCGATCGAGCTGCCGGCGGACAAGGAAATGGTGATGCCGGGTGACAACGTGTCGATCACCGTCAAGCTGATCGCCCCGATCGCCATGGAAGAAGGCCTGCGCTTCGCTATCCGTGAAGGCGGCCGTACCGTCGGCGCCGGCGTCGTGGCAAAGATCCTCGACTAAGCAACTTCCTGGGACATGCCTGCAGGCATGTCCCCTTTGAACCGGGCACATTGCCCATCGCTCTTTTAAGGAAATATCATGCAGAACCAGAAGATCCGTATCCGCCTGAAGGCTTTCGACTACCGCCTGATCGACCAGTCGGCTGCCGAAATCGTGGATACCGCCAAGCGTACCGGCGCGATCGTCAAGGGCCCGGTGCCCCTGCCGACCCGCATCCAGCGCTTCGACATCCTGCGTTCGCCGCACGTCAACAAGACCAGCCGCGATCAGTTCGAGATCCGCACTCACCAGCGCCTGATGGACATCGTCGATCCGACGGACAAGACCGTCGACGCGCTGATGAAGCTCGACCTGCGGCCGGCGTGGACGTCGAGATCAAGGTGTAATCATGCTTCGGGCCGCTTCGGCGGCCTGCTGCAGCAAAAACGGCGAACTTCGGTTCGCGTTTTTGTTTTGTGGCTGGCGTACCGTCCGGTGCCGCTCTGCCTCGCCGCGCGCCACTATAGCGGATTCGCTCCGGCGGCTCGAAAGGGGCTTGAACAGGGACGCATTTTCCTGCACTAATCGGATAGCCGCTGCATCGGCCGGCTAGTTTTGCTGCGGTGCGGGTCTCCCGTCATGAAGGCACGGGCGGAGGCGTGCATGGCGGCCTTACCCACAGAACCCTACAGGAGCAAAGCGCATGGGCCAGACTATCCAGATTCAGACCCAGGATGCAGTTTCAGCGGCTATCTCGCGACCCCGGCGGCAGGCAAGGGCCCCGGCATCGTGTTGTGCCAGGAGATTTTCGGCGTCAATGCCACCATGCGGCAGGTGGCCGACTACTACGCCGAAGAAGGCTACACCGTGCTGGTGCCGGACCTGTTCTGGCGCATCGCGCCCGGGATCGAGCTGACTGACCGGGGCGAGGACTTCCAGCGTGCGCTCGGGCTTTATCAGCAGTTCGACGAGGACAAGGGCGTGCAGGACGTGGGCGCGGCGCTTGCCGCGCTGCGCCAGCGCCCAGAATGCGTCGGCCAAACCGGTGTGCTGGGCTTCTGCCTGGGCGGCAAGCTGGCCTACCTGGCGGCATGCCGGCTGCCGGACGTGGCGTGCGCCGTCGGTTACTACGGCGTCGGCATCGAACATGCACTCTCCGAGGCGGCCAATATCCGCGGCCGGCTGGTGCTGCATGTCGCCGAGCGTGATGGCTTTTGCCGCCCGAGGCACAGGCGCGGATCCGCGAGGCGCTGGGCAGCGGCCCGGCATCGAGCTCTATGTGTACCCGGGCATGGACCACGCGTTCGCTCGCGCCGGCGGCGAGCACTTCGACAAGGCCTCGGCACTGATGGCGCACCAGCGTTCCATTGCGGCGTACCGCGCCGAAATGGGCCCGCACTATGACTTCTCCGCGCTGTGGGACAAGCACTGCGAGTATGAATTCGCCACGCGCGATGTCGATGCAACCATGGCAACGATGGTGGCCGAACCCTACGTCAACCACATTCCCACGATGACCGGCGGCGTCGGCTATCGTCAGCTCAAGCGCTTCTATCAGCATCACTTCGTCCACAGCAATCCGCCCGATACCACGCTGATCCCGCTGTCGCGCACCATCGGCGCGAGTCAGGTGGTCGACGAAATGCTGTTCTGCTTCACCCACACCTGCGAAATCGACTGGATGCTGCCCGGCGTGCCGCCGACCGGCAAGCGTGTGGAGATCCCGCTGATCGCCATCGTGAAGTTCCGCGGCGACAAGCTCTACCACGAGCACATCTACTGGGACCAGGCCAGCGTACTGGTGCAGATCGGCAAGCTCGATCCGACCGGCTTGCCGGTGGCGGGTGTCGAGACAGCGCGCAAACTGCTGGACGAAACGCTGCCATCCAACACATTGATGGCGCGCTGGAGCCAGAGCGAAGGCAAATGACCGACTGCCGCTTGCGGCGACCCGCGCACAACCTGCGCCAGGTGTGCGGGCGATCGGAGCGCTTCGGCGGCCATCGCGCCGCCGCAAGTTGGCTTTTCGCCGCAATTTCGCCGAATCCGGCTGCTGCCGTGGAAGCACCCTGCGGAAATCGATAATACAGCTTGCCCTTCCAAAAACGCTGCGTTATAGTGTAAGGCTACCCGTCTATCCGGGTGGTGGGTTGGCCGCTTTGGCCTTGCGCAGTCTCTTTAGCGCAGCCCGAAAGCGCAAATGCGCAAACACAGTTTTCGTGTATCAATCAGCCCCGGCCAATCGCAGCTGGGAATGGAGCAAACCATGAGCCTTGGCCTTGTAGGTCGCAAGGTTGGCATGACCCGTATTTTCACGGACGACGGTGATTCGATTCCCGTTACCGTGGTCGAGGTCGGCGACAACCGCGTGACGCAAATCAAGACGGACGAGACCGACGGTTACACCGCCGTTCAAGTCACCTTCGGCGCACGACGCGCAAGCCGCGTCACCAAGCCGCTGGCGGGTCACCTCGCCAAAGCCGGCGTGGAAGCCGGTGAAATCATCCGCGAATTCCGTATCGATGCAGCCAAGCTGCCGAACTGCAAGCTGGCGGTTCGCTGTCGGTCGACCTGTTCGAAGTCGGTCAGAAGATCGACGTGCAGGGCGTGACGATCGGTAAGGGCTACGCCGGTACCATCAAGCGTCACCACTTCGCTTCGGGCCGTGCCACCCACGGCAACTCGCGCTCGCACAACGTGCCGGGCTCGATCGGTATGGCGCAGGATCCGGGCCGCGTGTTCCCGGGCAAGCGCATGACCGGTCACCTGGGCGATGTCACCCGCACCGTGCAGAACCTGGAAATCGCCAAGATCGACGCAGAGCGCAAGCTGCTGCTGGTCAAGGGCGCCATCCCCGGCTCCAAGAACGGCAAGGTCATCGTTACCCCGGCCGTCAAGGCCAAAGCCAAAGCTTAAGGAGCGCATGTAATGGAACTCAAGCTCCTCCAGGACAATGGCCAGATCGGTGCCGGCGTTGACGCGTCGCCCGAAGTGTTCGGCCGTGACTACAACGAAGCCCTCGTTCACCAGATCGTCGTCGCTTACCAGGCCAACGCTCGCAGCGGCAACCGTAAGCAGAAGGATCGTGAAGAGGTCAAGCACACGACCAAGAAGCCGTGGCGCCAGAAGGGTACGGGCCGTGCTCGTGCCGGTATGTCTTCCTCGCCGCTGTGGCGCGGGGGCGGCCGTATCTTCCCGAATTCGCCGGAAGAGAACTTCACCCAGAAGGTCAACAAGAAGATGTTCCGTGCCGGCATGCGCTCGATTTACTCGCAGCTCGCACGTGAAGGCCGTATCAATGTGGTGGACGGTTTCACCGTCGACGCGCCCAAGACCAAGCTCTTGGCCGACAAGTTCAAGGCCATGGGCCTGGACTCGGTGCTGATCATCACCGACAGCCTCGACGAAAACCTCTACCTGGCTTCGCGCAACCTGCCGCACGTGGCAGTTGTCGAGCCGCGCCAAGCTGACCCGCTGTCGCTCGTGCACTACAAGAAAGTGCTGGTGACCAAGGCAGCCGTCGCGCAGATCGAGGAGTTGCTGAAATGACGCAAGTAGCCAAGAACGATCATCGTTTGATGCAGGTGCTGCTCGCGCCGGTGGTTTCCGAAAAGGCAACCCTGGTCGCCGACAAGAACGAACAAGTCGTGTTCGAAGTGGCTCGCGATGCCAACAAGGCAGAAGTGAAAGCCGCCGTCGAGCTGCTGTTCAAGGTCGAGGTGCAGTCCGTTCAGATCCTGAACCAGAAGGGCAAGCAAAAGCGGTTTGGCCGTTTCATGGGGCGTCGCAACCACGTGAAGAAGGCCTACGTTTCGCTGAAGCCGGGTCAGGAAATCAATTTTGAAGCGGAGGCCAAGTAATCATGGCACTCGTCAAGACCAAGCCGACATCCCCGGGTCGTCGCTCTATGGTGAAGGTCGTCAACAAGGACCTTCACAAGGGCGCCCCGCACGCTCCGCTGCTGGAAAAGCAATTCCAGAAGTCGGGTCGTAACAACAACGGTCATATCACCACCCGCCACAAGGGCGGTGGTCATAAGCACCACTACCGCGTGGTCGACTTCAAGCGCAACGACAAGGACGGCATCGCCGCCAAGGTCGAACGCCTGGAATACGATCCGAACCGCAGCGCAAACATCGCTCTGGTGCTGTTCGCCGACGGCGAGCGCCGCTACATCATCGCCACCAAGGGCATGGTTGCTGGCCAGGCACTGCTGAACGGTGCGGAAGCCCCGATCAAGGCTGGCAACAACCTGCCGATCCGCAACATTCCGGTTGGTACCACGATCAACAACGTGGAAATCCTGCCGGGCAAGGGTGCCCAGGTCGCTCGTGCTGCTGGCGGTTCCGCCGTGCTGCTGGCCCGTGAAGGCCTGTACGCTCAGGTTCGTCTGCGCTCCGGTGAAGTGCGCCGCGTGCACATCGAGTGCCGCGCCACCATCGGTGAAGTGGGCAACGAAGAGCACAGCCTGCGCGTCATCGGCAAGGCCGGTGCAACCCGTTGGCGCGGTATCCGCCCGACCGTCCGTGGTGTCGTGATGAACCCGGTCGACCACCCGCACGGTGGTGGTGAGGGCAAGACCGCTGCTGGTCGCGATCCGGTTTCGCCGTGGGGTACCCCGGCCAAGGGCTACCGCACCCGCAGCAACAAGCGCACGGACAGCATGATCGTCCAGAAGCGCCACAAGCGTTAATCGGTAGGTAGGAGCTAAAGATATGACTCGTTCCGCTAAAAAGGGTCCGTTCTGCGACGCCCACCTGCTGAAGAAGGTGGAAACGGCCGCAGGCGGCAAGGACAAGAAGCCCATCAAGACGTGGTCGCGCCGCTCGACCATCATGCCGGATTTCATCGGCCTGACGATCGCCGTGCACAACGGCCGTCAACACGTGCCGGTGTATGTGACGGAAAACATGGTTGGCCACAAGCTCGGTGAATTTGCGCTTACCCGCACGTTCAAGGGCCACGCGGCTGACAAGAAAGCGAAGAGGTAAGGTGCCATCATGGAAGTGAAAGCGATTCATCGCGGTGCCCGCATCTCCGCCCAGAAGACGCGCCTGGTCGCTGACCAGATTCGTGGTCTGCCGATCGAGCGCGCGCTCAATGTCCTGCAGTTCAGCCCGAAAAAGGCTGCCGGGATCGTGAAGAAGGTGGTCGAATCGGCCATCGCCAACGCCGAGCACAACGAAGGCGCCGATATCGACGAACTGAAGGTCAAATCGATCTTCGTCGACAAGGCAACCTCGCTCAAGCGCTTCACTGCACGGGCGAAGGGCCGCGGCAACCGCATCGAGAAACAAACTTGTCACATCACTGTGACGCTCGGCAACTAAGGAGTCACGATGGGACAGAAGATTCATCCGACTGGCTTCCGTCTGGCCGTCAGCCGTAACTGGGCTTCGCGTTGGTACGCCAACAACACGAAGTTCGCCGGCATGCTGAAGGAAGACATCGAAGTTCGCGACTTCCTGAAGAAGAAGCTGAAGAACGCATCGGTTGGCCGCGTGGTCATCGAGCGTCCGGCCCGTAACGCACGTATCACCATTTACAGCTCGCGTCCGGGCGTGGTGATCGGCAAGAAGGGCGAGGACATCGAACTGCTCAAGGCTGAACTGCAGCGTCGCATGGGCGTGCCCGTGCACGTGAACATCGAGGAAATCCGCAAGCCGGAAACCGATGCTCAGCTGATCGCCGATTCGATCACCCAGCAGCTCGAGCGCGTATCATGTTCCGCCGCGCCATGAAGCGCGCGATGCAGAACGCGATGCGCTGGCGCGCCAGGGTATCAAGATCATGAGCGCGGGCCGTCTGAACGGCATCGAAATCGCACGTACCGAGTGGTACCGCGAAGGCCGTGTGCCCCTGCACACCCTGCGCGCCGACATCGACTACGGCTTCTCCGAAGCAGAAACCACCTACGGCATCATCGGTGTCAAGGTGTGGGTCTACAAGGGTGATCACCTCGGCCGCAATGACGCGCCGGTGGTGGAAGAGCCGCAAGACGACCGTCGTCGTCGTCCGGGTCGTCCGGAAGGCCGCCGCCGTGAAGGCGAAGGCCGTCCGGGTGGCAACCGTCGCGGTGGCGCCGGTGCAGGTGCCGGTCGCCGCGGTGCGCCTGGCGATGCGAAGAGTGGAGAATAACGATGCTGCAACCTAAGCGCAGAAAATACCGCAAGGAGCAGAAGGGCCGCAACACGGGTAAGGCTACCCGTGGCAACGCCGTGTCTTTCGGCGAATTCGGCCTGAAGGCAATGGGCCGTGGCCGCCTGACCGCTCGTCAGATCGAGTCGGCACGTCGTGCGATGACCCGTCACATCAAGCGTGGCGGCCGCATCTGGATCCGGATCTTCCCGGACAAGCCGATCTCGAAGAAGCCCGCCGAAGTCCGTATGGGTAACGGTAAGGGCAATCCGGAGTACTACGTGGCTGAAATTCAGCCGGGCAAGATGCTCTATGAGATGGATGGCGTGAGTGAAGATCTGCGCGTGAGGCGTTCCGCCTCGCGGCTGCCAAGCTGCCGATCGCCACCAATTTCGTGGTGCGCCAGGTCGGGACGTAAGGAGAGCAGGGATGAAAGCATCCGAACTTCGCGGCAAGGACGCCGCAGGCTGAATCAGGAGCTCTCCGAGCTGCTGAAGGCCCAATTTAGCCTGCGCATGCAAAAGGCGACTCAACAGCTGCAGAACACCAGCCAGCTGAAGAAGGTCCGCAAGGACATCGCGCGTGTGCAAACCATGCTGACGGAAAAGGCAAACGCGAAATGACTGAAGCTGCACAAACGGAAAAGTCGCTTCGCCGCACCCTGGTTGGCCGTGTCGTGAGCGACAAGATGGACAAGACCGTTACGGTCTTGGTGGAAAACCGCGTCAAGCATCCTCTGTACGGCAAGTACGTGCTGCGTTCGAAGAAGTACCACGCACACGACGAAGCCAACCAGTACAAGGAAGGCGACAAGGTCGAGATCCAGGAAGGCCGTCCGCTGTCGCGGACCAAGTCCTGGGTGGTTTCCCGGCTGGTAGAGGCTGCACGCGTCATCTAAGAATTCGTTCTTAGATTGACTTGCAAGTCCAGGATTATGTAGCTATAATCCTGGACTTCCGCTTTGTTGCGTTCGCCAATGCAGTATCACCCGGGCGGGCCTTTAGAGCGAGCCAGGGTCAAGTGGCCTCGACAACCGTCGAGATCGCTGGTCCCTACCGACTTCAAAGTTGATCAACCCATACGGGGCTGGCGCAAAGCCGGAACCGACGGGACCAAGACTGACCGGCGGGCGTTTCTGACACCTGGCGGATTAAGTTGGGAAGACAAACACCATGATTCAGACAGAAAGCCGGCTCGAAGTGGCCGATAACACTGGTGCGCGCGAAGTGTTGTGCATCAAGGTCCTGGGTGGGTCCAAGCGCCGCTACGCGAGCGTTGGTGACATCATCAAGGTGACCGTCAAGGACGCAGCACCGCGCGGCCGTGTGAAGAAGGGCGATATCTACAACGCCGTCGTCGTGCGCACCGCCAAGGGCGTGCGTCGCGCGGATGGTTCGCTCGTCAAGTTTGACAGCAACGCCGCCGTCCTGCTGAACAACAAGCTCGAGCCGATCGGCACCCGTATCTTCGGGCCGGTAACTCGTGAACTCCGTACCGAGCGCTTCATGAAGATCGTGTCGCTCGCTCCGGAAGTGCTGTAAGGAGCCGCCATGAACAAGATTCGCAAAGGCGACGAAGTCATCGTCCTGACCGGCAAAGACAAGGGCAAGCGCGGTACCGTGCAAGCCGTGCTCGGCGACAAGGTTGCAGTGGAAGGCGTGAACGTTGCGAAGAAGCACGCTCGCCCGAACCCGATGCTGGGCACCACCGGTGGTGTGGTCGACAAGGTCATGCCGCTGCATATTTCCAACGTTGCGCTCGTGGATGCCAATGGCAAGCCGTCGCGCGTCGGCATCAAGGTGGAAGACGGCAAGCGCGTGCGCGTGCTGAAGACCACCGGCGCCGTCGTGGCAGCTTGATTCTGGGCACGTATAGGAGTTGAGCATGGCAGCACGTCTGCAAGAGTTTTACAAAGAACAGGTTGTACCGAAGCTGATCGAGCAATTCGGCTACAAGTCGGTCATGGAAGTGCCGCGCATCACCAAGATCACCCTGAACATGGGCCTTGGCGAAGCGATCAATGACAAGAAGATCATTGAAAACGCCGTCGGCGACCTGACCAAGATCGCCGGTCAGAAGCCGGTCGTGACGAAGGCCAAGAAGCTATCGCCGGCTTCAAGATCCGTCAGGGCTATCCCATCGGTGCGATGGTGACCCTGCGCGGCGAGCGCATGTTCGAATTCCTCGATCGTTTCGTGACCGTGGCCCTGCCGCGCGTGCGTGACTTCCGTGGTGTGTCGGGCCGTTCGTTTGACGGTCGTGGCAACTACAACATCGGTGTGAAAGAGCAGATCATTTTCCCCGAAATCGAGTACGACAAGATCGACGCACTGCGTGGTCTGAATATCAGCATCACGACGACGGCAAAGAACGACGAGGAAGCCAAGGCACTCCTCGGTGCGTTCAAGTTCCCGTTCCGCAATTAAGGGGTTACCGTGGCTAAACTGGCTCTGATTGAACGTGAGAAGAAGCGCGCCAAGCTCGTGGCGAAGTACGCCCCGAAGCGCGCTGCCCTCAAGGCATTATCGACGACCAAGAAAAGTCGGAAGAAGAGCGTTATATGGCGCGTCTCGAGCTGCAACAGCTCCCGCGCAACGCGAACCCGACTCGCCAGCGTAACCGCTGCGCGATCACCGGTCGTCCCCGCGGTACCTTCCGCAAGTTTGGCCTGGCGCGTAACAAGATCCGCGAAATTGCCTTCAAGGGCGAAATCCCGGGTCTGACGAAAGCCAGCTGGTAATTACGCACAGGCTACAGGAGAAACAGTATGAGCATGAGCGATCCTATCGCCGATATGCTGACGCGCATCCGCAACGCCCAAGGCGTGCAGAAAGCGTCGGTTGTCATGCCGTCGTCGAAGCTGAAAGTGGCAATCGCCAAGGTCCTGAAGGACGAAGCTACATCGACGATTACGCCGTCCAGGAAGATGGCGGCAAGGCACAACTGAGCATCGGTCTGAAGTACTACGCCGGCCGTCCGGTCATCGAGCGCATTGAGCGCGTCTCGAAGCCCGGCCTGCGCGTGTACAAGGGCCGCAGCGACATCCCCCACGTGATGAACGGTCTGGGCGTTGCGATCATCTCGACCCCGCAGGGTCTGATGACCGACCGCAAGGCACGTGCCACGGGTGTGGGTGGCGAAGTTCTCTGCTACGTCGCTTAAGGAGAGAACCATGTCCCGTGTAGGTAAGGCTCCCATCGCGCTCCCCAAGGGCGCGGAAGTGAACGTGGCAGCTGGCGTGCTCTCCATAAAGGGCCCGCTCGGTACGCTGTCGCAACCGATTCACAGCCTGGTCAAGGTCAATGTCGAAAACGACACGCTGACTTTCGCTCCGGCTGACGAATCGCGTGAAGCAAATGCCCTGCAAGGCACCATGCGCGCCCTGGCGGCGAACATGGTCAAGGGTGTGACCACCGGTTTCGAGCGCAAGCTGAACCTCGTTGGCGTGGGCTACCGTGCCCAGCTGCAAGGTGCTGCGCTGAAGCTCCAGCTTGGTTTCTCGCACGACGTGATCCATGAGATGCCGGAAGGCGTGACGGCCACAACGCCGACGCAGACCGAGATCATCATCAAGGGTGCGGACAAGCAGAAAGTCGGTCAGGTTGCCGCGGAAGTCCGCGCGTACCGCCCGCCTGAGCCCTACAAGGGCAAGGGTGTGCGTTACAGCGACGAGCGCGTCATCCTGAAGGAAACCAAGAAGAAGTAAGGGGTGCAATGATGAACAAGAAAGACGCTCGTTTGCGCCGTGCACGTCAGACCCGCGCCAAGATCGCGGAGATGAAAGTCAATCGTCTGACCGTGTTCCGTACGAATTCGCATATTTACGCCCAGGTCTTCTCGGAGTGCGGCACCAAGGTGCTGGCTTCGGCTTCGACCGCCGAGGTGGAAGTGCGCAAGGAACTGGATGGCAAGGGTGCTACCGCCGCTGCCGCTACTGCAGTTGGCAAGCGCATCGCCGAAAAGGCGAAGGCAGCCGGCGTGGAAACCGTTGCGTTCGATCGCGCCGGCTTCCGTTTCCATGGCCGCGTGAAGGCCCTGGCAGACGCCGCCCGCGAAGCCGGCCTGAAGTTCTAAGCGCATAAAGAGAGATACGTCATGGCAAAGATGCAAGCAAAAGTCCAACAGGACGAACGCGACGACGGCCTCCGCGAGAAGATGATCTCGGTCAACCGTGTCACCAAAGTGGTGAAGGGTGGCCGGATTCTCGGTTTCGCTGCGCTGACCGTGGTTGGTGACGGCGATGGCCGCATCGGCATGGGCAAGGGCAAGGCCAAGGAAGTGCCGGTGGCAGTTCAGAAGGCAATGGACGAAGCCCGTCGCAAGATGGTCAAGGTCTCGCTGAAGAACGGCACGCTGCAACACGAAGTCGTTGGCAAGCACGGCGCCGCCAAGGTGCTGATGATGCCCGCCAAGGAAGGTACCGGCGTGATCGCCGGCGCCCGATGCGCGCGATCTTCGAAGTGATGGGCGTCACCAACGTGGTGACCAAGTCGCACGGTTCCACCAACCCGTACAACATGGTTCGCGCCACGCTGGACGGCCTCAGAAGATGAGCACGCCGGGCGAAATCGCCGCCAAGCGTGGCAAGTCGGTCGAAGACATCCTGGGTTAAGGTGAACGCAATGTCGCAGAAAACCGTAAAAGTGCAACTCGTGCGCAGCCTGATCGGCACGCGCGAGGATCATCGCGCCACCGTTCGTGGCCTGGGCCTGCGCCGCATCAACTCGGTGTCGGAGCTGCAGGACACGCCCGCCGTGCGCGGCATGATCAACAAGGTCTCGTACCTGGTCAAGGTTCTGGCCTGATACCGGGAACTCGGAGAGCAAGATGCAACTGAACAACCTGAAACCGGCCGCCGGTTCGAAGCACGCCAAGCGTCGCGTCGGCCGCGGTATCGGCTCCGGCCTCGGCAAGACCGCTGGTCGCGGTCACAAGGGTCAGAAGTCGCGTTCGGGCGGCTTCCACAAGGTGGGCTTCGAAGGCGGTCAAATGCCGCTGTATCGTCGTCTGCCGAAGCGCGGCTTCACGTCGCTGACCAAGGCCTTCACGGCCGAAGTCTCGCTGCGTGATATCGAGCGCCTGGAAGCGACCGAAGTCGATCTGCTGGTTCTGAAGCAAGCTGGCCTGGTGGGCGAGCTGGTAAAGAGCGCCAAGATCATCAAGGCTGGCGAGCTGACCCGCAAGGTGACGATCAAGGGTCTGGGCGCCACTGCTGGCGCCAAGGCCGTGATCGAAGCCGCCGGCGGCCAGATCGCAGAGTAAATCGGCAGCAGTCATCGCAGCATAGGCAGTCATAGTCGGAGCATCGTTTGGCCACGGCGAAACCCAATGCAAGCGCACAAGCCAGGAACACGGCGAAGTACGGCGATCTCAAGCGCCGGCTGATGTTCCTGGTGCTGGCCCTGATCGTTTACCGCATCGGCGCACATATTCCGGTGCCGGGCATCGATCCGGATCAGCTCGCGAAGCTTTTCCAGAGTCAGTCGGGTGGCATCCTCGGGATGTTCAACCTGTTCTCGGGCGGCGCACTGTCGCGCTTTACCGTCTTCGCGCTCGGCATCATGCCGTACATCTCGGCGTCGATCATCATGCAACTGCTGACGATCGTGCTGCCGCAGCTGGAGTCGCTGAAGAAGGAAGGGCAGGCAGGGCAGCGCAAGATCACGCAGTACACGCGCTACGGCACCGTGGTTCTGGCCACGTTCCAGGCGCTGTCGATTGCGGTCGCGCTGGAGTCGCAGCCGGGTCTGGTGCTTGATCCGGGCCTGATGTTCCGGGCAACGGCGGTCATCACGCTGGTGACCGGCACGATGTTCCTGATGTGGCTGGGTGAGCAGATCACCGAGCGTGGTCTGGGCAACGGCATCTCGATCATCATTTTCGGTGGTATCGCGGCGGGCCTGCCCAACGCGATCGGCGGACTGTTTGAACTGGTCCGCACGGGTTCCATGAGCATCATCGCGGCGATCTTGATCGTGGCGATCATTGCTGGTGTGACCTTCGCCGTGGTGTTCGTCGAGCGTGGCCAGCGCAAGATCCTAGTGAACTATGCCAAGCGTCAGGTCGGCAACAAGGTGTACGGCGGTCAGTCGTCGCATCTGCCGCTGAAGCTGAACATGGCAGGGGTGATTCCGCCGATCTTCGCATCGTCGATCATTCTGTTCCCGGCGACGATTGCGGGCTGGTTCACGTCCCAGTCGACAGGTGCGGTTGGCAGGTTCGTCAAGGACCTGGCTGCCACGCTGTCGCCGGGCCAGCCGGTGTATATCCTGCTGTATGCGGCTGCGATTGTATTTTTCTGCTTCTTCTATACGGCTCTGGTGTACAACAGCCGGGAAGTGGCGGACAACCTGAAGAAAAGCGGTGCCTTCATTCCGGGCATTCGTCCGGGCGAGCAGACGACGCGCTACATCGACAAGATTCTGGTGCGCCTGACGCTGGCTGGTGCGATCTACATCACACTGGTCTGCCTGTTGCCGGAATTCCTGGTGCTGCGCTGGAACGTTCCGTTCTATTTTGGCGGAACCTCGCTGCTGATCATCGTGGTCGTCACGATGGACTTCATGGCACAGGTACAGTCCTACGTCATGTCGCAGCAGTATGAATCGTTGCTGAAGAAGGCGAACTTTAAGGGCAACCTGACCCTGCGCTGATTCAGATCGGTACAGACTAGGTATGGCTAAAGACGACGTCATCCAGATGCAGGGGGAGGTCCTGGAAAACCTCCCGAACGCGACGTTCCGCGTCAAACTGGAGAACGGCCACGAAGTACTGGGCCATATCTCGGGCAAGATGCGAATGCATTACATCCGGATTCTTCCGGGTGACAAGGTGACGGTCGAGCTGACCCCATATGATCTGTCACGCGCACGGATCGTCTTCCGGACGAAGTGAGCGAAAACAGGAATTGAAGGAAGAGGAAAATTATGAAAGTGCTGGCTTCTGTTAAGCGCATTTGCCGCAACTGCAAAATCATCAAGCGCAACGGTGTCGTGCGCGTGATCTGCTCGTCGGATCCCCGCCACAAGCAACGCCAAGGCTAATCGGAAAGAGGATTGACGAATGGCACGTATCGCAGGGGTTAACATCCCGAACCACAAGCACACCGAAATCGGCCTGACGGCCATTTATGGTGTCGGCCGCTCGCGCGCTCGCAAGATTTGCGAGGCCACCGGTGTACCGTTTGACAAGAAGGTCAAGGATCTGACCGACGCCGACTGGAAAAGCTTCGTGACGAAGTGGGCAAGGTCACGGTCGAGGGTGACCTGCGTCGTGAAACCACGATGAATATCAAGCGTCTGATGGACCTTGGTTGCTATCGTGGCATGCGTCACCGCAAGGGCCTGCCTATGCGCGGCCAGCGTACGCGCACGAATGCCCGTACCCGCAAGTCCGCGCAAGGCCGGCGTGGCTCTGAAGAAGTAAAGCCGAAGGCAGAGGAAGAAACTAATGGCAAAAGGTCCGAATAACGCCGCTCGCGCGCGTAAAAAGGTCAAGAAGAACGTTGCCGACGGCATTGCGCACGTCCACGCTTCGTTCAACAACACCATCATCACGATCACCGACCGCCAGGGCAACGCCCTGTCGTGGGCGACCGCCGGTGGCCAGGGCTTCAAGGGTTCGCGCAAGTCGACCCCGTTCGCTGCCCAGGTTGCTGCCGAGAACGCCGGCCGTGTGGCACAAGACCAGGGTATCAAGAACCTGGAAGTGCGCATCAAGGGTCGGCCGGGTCGTGAGTCGGCTGTCCGCGCGCTGAACGCGCTGGGCATCAAGATCGCGATCATCGAAGACGTCACGCCGATTCCGCACAACGGCTGCCGTCCGCCGAAGCGCCGCCGCATCTAAGCGATGGCGTGTCCGGGCCGGCGGGTTTACCTGCCGGCTTCGGATATGGTAGTATCGCGCGTTGACCTGCTGCATTTGGTGCGGCAGGTTTTCGTTTTGCGTCACGCGAATGTTGCATAAAGCACATTTGGCGCTGGCGCACAGGTAATTGCTTTCAGCGCCGTACCGGCAACGGAACGCGCTTCATAAGCCCACCGTCCGTCACGGTCTCCCGAGTGCAGATAGCACTGCGGGCAGTACTGCGTTGACGGACTCGCGGCGCGTCTACACAGGCGCCGTGATCGATCAAAGGAAGACAACGTGGCACGTTATACCGGCCCGAAGGCCAAACTCTCCCGCCGTGAAGGTACTGACCTGTTCCTGAAGAGCGCCCGTCGCTCGCTCGCCGACAAGTGCAAGCTGGACAGCAAGCCGGGCCAGCATGGCCGCACCTCGGTGCCCGCACCTCCGACTACGGCAACCAGCTGCGTGAAAAGCAGAAGGTCAAGCGCATCTACGGTGTGCTCGAGCGCCAGTTCCGCCGCTACTTCGCCGAAGCTGACCGCCGCAAGGGCAACACCGGTGAAAAGCTGCTGCAACTGCTGGAATCGCGTCTGGACAACGTGGTGTATCGCATGGGCTTCGGCTCGACCCGCGCCGAAGCACGCCAGCTGGTGTCGCACAAGGCGATCCTGGTGAACGGCCAGACCTTGAACGTGCCGTCGGCGCAGATCAAGTCGGGCGACATCATCACCATTCGTGAGCAGTCGAAGAAGCAAGTCCGTATCGCCGAAGCGCTGTCGCTGGCCGAGCAGTCGGGTTTCCCGACCTGGGTTGCTGTGGATGCCAAGAAGTTCGAGGGCACCTTCAAGCAGGTTCCGGATCGCGCCGACATCTCGGGCGACATCAACGAAAGCCTGATCGTCGAACTGTACTCGCGTTAATCCGCGAACCAGACGAAGCAGCGCTTGCGTTCGCCGCAAAGCCTCTCTTTCAGCCCGACGCGCGCCACGCGCGGTCGGGCTTATTGCCCATCGTCCGATGGGTTTTCAAGGTTCCAAACGTCAGCCTTATCGGTGTAACGAGCCGAGGGTATTGAAAAGGACAACCTAATGCAAACAGCACTCCTCAAGCCAAAAATCATCGCCGTCGAGCCTCTGGGCGACCATCACGCCAAAGTCGTGATGGAGCCGTTTGAGCGCGGCTACGGCCATACGCTCGGTAACGCCCTGCGTCGCGTGCTGCTGTCGTCAATGGTCGGCTATGCGCCGACCGAAGTGACGATCGCTGGGGTGGTCCATGAGTACTCCACCATCGACGGCGTGCAGGAAGACGTCGTCAACCTGCTGCTCAACCTGAAGGGTGTCGTGTTCAAGCTGCATAACCGCGACGAAGTCACGGTTTCGCTGCGCAAGGATGGCGAAGGCATCGTGACCGCGGCCGATATCGAGCTGCCGCACGACGTCGAGATCATCAATCCGAACCACGTCATCGCCCATCTGTCGGCCGGCGGCAAGCTGGACATGCAGATCAAGGTCGAGCAAGGCCGTGGCTACGTGCCGGGCAACGTGCGCAAGTTCGGCGACGAGTCGAGCAAGGTGATCGGCCGCATCGTGCTGGACGCCTCGTTCTCGCCGGTGCGCCGTGTGTCGTACGCAGTCGAATCCGCCCGCGTCGAGCAGCGTACCGACCTGGACAAGCTGGTGATGAACATCGAAACCGACGGCGTGATCTCGCCCGAGGAAGCGATTCGCCAGTCGGCCCGCATCCTGGTTGACCAGCTGTCGGTGTTCGCCGCGCTGGAAGGCACCGAGTCCGCCGCCGAGGCCGCTTCGAGCCGTGCACCGCAGATCGATCCGATCCTGCTGCGCCCGGTCGACGACCTGGAGCTGACCGTGCGTTCGGCCAACTGCCTGAAGGCAGAGAACATCTACTACATCGGCGACCTGATCCAGCGTACCGAGAACGAGCTGCTGAAGACCCCGAACCTGGGTCGCAAGTCACTCAACGAGATCAAGGAAGTCCTCGCTTCGCGCGGCCTGACCCTCGGCATGAAGCTCGAGAACTGGCCGCCCGCAGGGCTGGACAAGTAATTGTGGCGCGGGGCTTCGGCCTCGCGTCGCGGTAACCGCCCCGGTTCCGGCCGGGGCACGTATGACTACCGGCCCGCGTCTCGGGAGCTTGCTCCCGGGGTGATAGAAGAGCTGGTCAAACACTCAATCTGAAAAAGGAATCATCATGCGTCACCGTCATGGTCTGCGGAAACTGAACCGCACCTCGTCGCACCGTCTCGCGATGCTGCGCAACATGTCCAACTCGCTGTTCCAGCACGAGCTGATCAAGACCACCCTGCCCAAGGCCAAGGAACTGCGCAAGGTTGTCGAGCCGCTCATCACGCTGGCCAAGAAGGACACCGTTGCCAACCGCCGTCTGGCGTTCGCCCGTCTGCGCGACCGCGACATGGTCACCAAGCTGTTCACCGAACTGGGCCCGCGCTACAACGCTCGTCCGGGCGGCTACACCCGTATCCTGAAGTTCGGCTTCCGTCAGGGCGACAATGCGCCGATGGCGCTGGTCGAGCTGGTGGATCGTCCGGAAATCACCGAGCTCCGGCTGAAGAAGCTGCTGAGTAAGGTTGGATTCCAGCCCGTCTCCCGACGGGTTCGGACACACCGCTTACAATCGAGCCAGGCAATTTGCCTGGCTCTTTTGTTTTGTGCGCCAGGATTCGGAGGGGCCCGATGCAAGCCAGTGCCAGTTCACAACATGCTGCAGATGGCGACGAAGCGGCGGTGATCGCCGTACTGACCAACCTGCCCGATGCAGACGCCGCCGCGCGGCTTTCACGGGCGCTGCTCGAGGCGCGCGTGTGCGCATGCGTGAACCGTCTCGCACCGGTGGAATCCGAGTACTGGTGGCAGGGCAAGCTGGAGCAGGCCACGGAATGGCCGCTGCTGGCAAAGACCACGCGCGGGCGCTATGCGGCGCTGGAGGCTGTGATCCAGGCGAATCATCCTTATGATGTGCCGGAAATCATTGCGTGGCCCGTGAGCCATGGCTTCGGTCCATATCTCGCATGGGTGCGGGACGAGGTGGATCCTGGGGCGCAAGGCGCAGATTGAGGCCGCAGATGGCCCGCATTGAAGACGCGACATACAGAATTCAGGACCGTTTATGAGCATGGGTTTTGCACTTTCGGCGCGGTCAAACCGGCTGGGCTGGGCGCGGCATATTGCCGCAGCGCTGGTCGCCATGATGGCCTGGTTGTGTCTGGCCGCGGGCGCAGCGCGGCCACGGAAGACGATTTCCTGCCGCCGGAGCAGGCCTTCCGCTTCGCCGCACGGCAGCTCGACCCGCAGACCATCGAGGTGCGCTTCGATGTGGCCAGCGGCTACTACCTGTATCGCGAGCGCTTTGCCTTTGCCGTCCAGCCCGATACCGTCCGCCTGGGCCAGCCTGAATTCCCGCATGGCAAGGTGAAGTTCGACGAGACCTTCGGCAAGGAGATGGAGACCTACCGCGACGCGGTCGTGATCCGTGTGCCGGTGCAGTCGGCACCTGCCGATGGCAAATGGTCTCTGGTCGTGACGTCGCAGGGCTGTGCCGACAAGGGGCTGTGCTATCCGCCGATGGAGAGCGTCTTCAAGGTAGGTGGATCCGCCCTGGGCAACTTGTTCGGCGGCAGCCCGCGCAGCGAGGCGACGGTGCCTCCGGCCGCGTCGGCCGGGCCCGGCACCGAAGCCCTCGCGCCCGCAGCCCGCATCGACGAGGACGACCGCATCGCCGGCGTGCTGGCCAGCCGCAACCTTGGCATCGTGGCCGCGCTTTTCTTCGGGCTGGGCCTGCTGCTGACGTTCACACCGTGCGTGCTGCCAATGGTTCCGATCCTGTCTTCGATTGTCGTCGGCGAGCACGCGACGCGTAGCCGTGCACTGGTGGTGTCGCTGGCCTACGTTCTCGGCATGGCCGTGGTTTATACGGCCATCGGCGTGGCCGCAGGACTGCTCGGCGAGGGCCTGGCCGCCGCCCTGCAGAACCCCGCAGTGCTGGGCGCCTTTGCCGCGCTGATGGTCGCGCTGTCGCTGTCGATGTTCGGACTCTACGAGCTGCAGTTGCCGCAGCATTGGCAGACACGCCTGACTGCCTCGTCCAACCGCCGCCAGGGTGGCCAGGTGATCGGCGCGGCAGCCATGGGCGCGATTTCCGCGCTGATCGTCGGCCCGTGCGTGACCGCGCCGCTGGCTGGTGCGCTGGCGTATATCGCGCAGACGCGCGATGCGGTGACCGGTGGCAGCGCGCTGTTGGCCATGGCGCTCGGCATGGGCGTTCCGCTGGTGCTGGTTGGTGTGGGCGCCGGCAACCTGCTGCCGAGTGCCGGACGGTGGATGGAGGCCACCAAGCGCTTCTTCGGCTTCCTGCTGCTTGGCGTGGCGATCTGGATGGTGACCCCGGTGCTGCCTGCCTGGCTGGTCATGGCGTTGTGGGCGGCGCTGCTGCTCGTGGCAGCGGTGTTCCTTGGTGCCTTTGACGCACTGGGTGCCGAGGCGCGCGGTGTGGCACGACTCGGCAAGGGTTTCGGGGTGCTGGCCGCGCTCGCGGGTGCCATCCTGCTGCTGGGCCTGGCCTCGGGCGGCAGGGATCCGCTGCAGCCGCTCGCGCACCTGAACCTGCTCGCATCGCCGGGGGGGGCACGGAATCTCCGGCAAGTCTTCAGGCCGTCCGCTTCGAGCGCGTCCGCAGCGTGGCCGAACTCGATGCACGCGTGGCCAAGGCCGCCGCCGCGGGCAAGCCGGTGCTGCTCGACTTCTATGCCGACTGGTGCGTGAGCTGCAAGGAGATGGAGCGACTGACGTTCACGGACGCCAAGGTCCGGGCGCGCATGTCGGAAATCGTGTTGCTGCAGGCCGACGTCACAGCCAACAATGCCGACGACAAGGCACTGCTCAAGCGCTTTGGCCTGTTCGGGCCGCCGGGCATCATCCTGTTCGGCGCCGACGGCCGCGAACGGCCGGTGCGCGTGATCGGCTACCAGTCGGCCAACCGCTTCCTGGACAGCCTTGAGCGTGCCCTTGGCACGCGCACCAGCACCTGAGCGCCGCTACCGCTCGAGCCGGCGCCCGAGCGCCCACACGGCGCCCAGCACTACCACCACCGCGCCCATCAGGCCAATGGACCACCAGAACCCGTCCGGTTCGCGCAGCCATGGCATGCGTTCGAAGTTCATGCCGAAGATGCCGGTGATCAGCGTAAGCGGCATGAACAGCGCAGTGATCAGTGTCAGCGTGCGCATGGTGCGGTTGGTCCGGTGGGCCACCGCCGAGAAATGGATCTGGACCGCGGACTCGATGGAATCCTCGAGCCGCCGCGCATGCGCGAGCACGCGCTGGATATGCTCCATCAGGTCGTTGATGCGCACCAGCAGGACTTCGTCGCGCCCCGGGGCCTTGTCCGCGGGTTCGCTCGGGTCGGCGCTATAGCGGTTGTCCATGACGCTGTCGCGGAGCTCTTGCAGCGCATCGCGCTGTTCCTCGCTCAGGTGCTCCAGCCTGCGTACCTGGATGCGTGCATCGAGCAGCCCCTCCCAGCTCGAGAAGCTGCGCTTCGAATTGAGCAGCGCGCGTTGCCAGCGGTCCAGTTGCCGAGTGAGCGGCGCGCGCAGCTCAAGGTAGCGGTCGACCATGGCGTTGAGCAGGCGCAGCATCAGGTCCTCGGGCCGGGTCGGCGGCCGCAGGCCATGCAGCAACGGTGCCGGCCCATTTGCCCTTGGCGAGGCGGGACGGGGCTCCTGGCAGAGTTCGAGCAGACGTTGGCGTACCTGCTCGATCGTGCGCGACGGGCCAGGCCGGACGGTGACCAGCACATTATCGAAGACGAAGAAGGTGACCGGCTGGGTGTCGATCCGGGCCAGTGCCGGCAGGAAGCCGGGAGGATGGCGCCGCGTCTTCGGCGTGCTCTCGGCCGCGGGCGCAGCCGAGCCGGCCGCTTCGGCGATCGCCCGGCTGGTCTCGAACGTCAGCTTGCGGAAGATCACCATGTCGTACGCATGCGTCGTATCGAAGTACGATGGGTGCGCCGTGTTGGTGGCATCGGTCAGGTGCAGGTCGAGAATGGGCGCGCCGGCGAGCTGCCGCACGCTTTCGCGCCAGCCGTCCGGTGCCGCCGATACCTCTTCAATGGGAAAGTCGGCCCAGACGAAGCGGGCCGCCGCATTGCCGGCGAGGAACGTGCCCGCCTCGCCAGCGAGGCGAGCGGGTGAACCCGGCTGGCCGAGAAGCCTAGCAGCTCCATGCGCGCGTCGTGGCCTCAGCCGGCAAGCAAGCGCGCGGCATCACGCGCGAAGTAGGTCAGGATGCCGTCGGCCCCGGCGCGGCGGAACGCGAGCAGCGATTCCATCATCACCTTGTCGTGGTCCAGCCAGCCGTTCTGCGCGGCAGCCTTGAGCATCGCGTACTCGCCGCTGACCTGGTAGACGTAGGTCGGGAAGCGGAACTCGTCCTTCACGCGGCGCACGATATCGAGGTACGGCATGCCGGGCTTGACCATCACCATGTCGGCGCCCTCCATGATGTCCTGAGCGACTTCGCGCAGTGCCTCGTCGGTGTTGGCCGGATCCATCTGGTAGGTCATCTTGTTGCCCTTGCCCAGATTGGCCGCCGACCCCACGGCGTCGCGGAACGGGCCGTAGAACGCCGACGCGTACTTGGCCGAGTAGGCCATGATGCGCGTGTGGATGTGGCCGGCATCCTCGAGCGCCGCGCGCACGGCGCCGATGCGGCCGTCCATCATGTCCGAGGGGGCGACGATATCCACGCCGGCCTGGGCCTGGACCAGCGCCTGCCTGACCAGGATCTCGACGGTCTGCTCGTTGATCACGTAGCCGTTGTCATCGAGCACGCCGTCCTGGCCGTGGCTGGTGTACGGGTCGAGCGCCACGTCGGTGAGCACGCCGAGTTCGGGAAAGCGGTCTTTCAGCGCGCGCACGGCGCGCGGCACCAGGCCTTCGGCGTTGGTGGCCTCGATGCGTCGGGAGTTTTCAGCGACGGGTCGATCACCGGAAACAGCGCGATCACGGGAATGCCAAGCTTCACGCAGTCTTCTGCAACCGGCAGCAGCAGGTCGACGGACACGCGCTCCACGCCCGGCATGGACGCCACCGACTGGCGCTGGTTCTGCCCGTCCAGGATGAAGACGGGATAGATCAGGTTGTCGGGTGACAGCCGGTGCTCGCGCATCAGGCGCCGCGAAAAGTCATCGCGACGCATGCGGCGGGGACGGTATTCGGGAAAGGCAGACATGGCAGCTTGAAGGGGGAGTTCAGGGAGGAAATGTGCGCAAAATGGTTCACCGCCGACCCGCGGCGCGCACGCCATAGCGCATTTCGCAGAAAACTAACTTTTGTGCGTGCCCGCTATCATACTCGCGGACACCTTGCGTTGCGCCTCGCGTGGCGCGGTGTCCCCCGCTACTCCTCCTGAGCGGGTACCGCCGTGAACCGGCGGGAAGTTCGTCCCCGTTGCTTGCAACGGGGCTTTTTGCGCGCGCGCTATGCCCGCGTCACTCGGGCGCGCAGGTTCGGCCGGTTGCTGAACCGGGGCCGCTGCCTGGGCTTCCGGCAGCGACAGCCAGCCAGCGATGACTTGCTGGGCTTCTTCGATGCCGCGGCGCTGAGACTGGAAAACAGTTGCGCGGTCAGCGGCACCGGCGCTGCAAGCTGCTCGGCGTAGCGCTCCAGCATCTTCCGCGTTTCGCGCAAAGCCGTCGCGTTTTCGCTGTTGGTGAGCTTGTCGGCCTTGGTCAGCAGTACATGGACGGGCTTTCCGGTGGGCAGGAACCACTCGACCATCTGGCAATCGAGGTCGGTGAAGGGGCGGCGCGCGTCCATCATCAGGATCAGCCCGGACAGCTGCGTGCGGGTCTGCACGTAGTCGCTGAGCAGCCCTTGCCAGTGGTACTTGGCCGAGCCGGACACCTCGGCGTAGCCATAGCCGGGCAGGTCGACCAGGAAGGCTATCGGATCCGGGGCCTTTACCGGCGCCACCGTGAAGAAGTTGATGTGCTGCGTGCGGCCTGGCGTGCGCGACGAAAAGCCAGGCGCTTCTGGTTGCAAAGGATGTTGATGGCCGTCGACTTGCCGGCGTGGAGCGTCCGGCAAACGCGACTTCCGGCACCGCGGTGGCAGGCAGGTCGCGCAAGTGGTTGACGGTCGTGAAGAAGCGGGCCTGGTGTAAGAGGGACATGCGCTGAAGCGGGTGGGGCGGGGCTGGTTGCGTCGGGCGCGAAACGCGCGGGGGGTAGCAACCACGGTCACGCCGAGGTGGTAAGGCTGGCGGCACGGGATCGGCCAGGCCGCCGGATGTTGATCTTGCACAGGCACAAGGGCGCCATGGCATCAATCCGGCACATTATTTATTGTACAATACGCCGGTTTACGGTCTCCTGACTGGGTGACGCAGGCCATCCATGGCTGCGTTGCCGGTGGCCTGTCGGTCCGGACAGGAGCCGTGTTTGCCGTTCCATCGTGAGCGGCGCCAGGAAGGCGGGGTCTGCTGCCTGGCGCACTGGCCGGACTGGAATCCGGTCGCGGAAAGTCACGATGCCAGGACCTTGAAAGGGCGCGTCCCACCGCCCGAAGAGAGCCGGGCGGCATGCACTACGGTATTCAAAACAATTCAGACAAGGTGTGTGAATGAACCGCATTGCGAAGCTTCTGGGTGTCCTGGTGCTGGCCCTGCCTGCAACCGCCATGATCGGTCTGGCTTCTGCCGCAGAGCAGGCCGCCGCGAAGGCAGATCCGGCCAAGGGTGAAACGCTTTATACACAGGGCGCGCCCGATCGCAACGTTCCTGCCTGCCTGAGCTGCCACGCGCCAACGGCAACAGCGGCGCCGCCGCCAATCCCAAGCTGGCTGCCCAGCATCCTGAATACGTCCACAAGCAACTGGCCAACTTCAAGGACAAGTCGCGCAACAACGCGATCATGTCGCCGCTGGCCGGCGCGCTGAACGACCAGGAAATGAAGGACATCGGCGCCTACCTTGCCAAGCAGCCGATCAAGCCGGCCACGGCCAAGAACAAGGACACCATCGAAGCCGGCCAGAAGATTTACCGCGGCGGCATCGCGGCCAAGGGCGTGCCGGCTTGTGCCGCCTGCCATGGCCCGACCGGCGCCGGCATCCCGGCCCAGTACCCGCGCATCGGCGGCCAGTGGTCGGATTACACCGAGGCCCAGCTGGTGGCATTCCGCCAGGGCACCCGCAAGAACAATCCGGTGATGACGACGATCGCCGCCAAGATGTCGGATGCCGAGATCAAGGCTGTGGCGGACTACGTCGCCGGCGTTCGCTAAGTCGTTCCGCGCCGGCCAGGTGGTTGGCCTGCCGCTCCGCGAATGCGGAGCACGAAGCAGGATGCAACTGACGGCGTCGGCAACAATCGAAGAGGGTGGCCTGCTTGCCAAGCATGTCCACCCTTTTTATTTCAACGCCTACAGTAGCACTGCACATGTCGACCGCTTCCACTTCAGGCCTGCACCTGAAGACCCCTCACCGCATGCTGCGAGATGCGGTCGAATTGATGTCCTCGATGCGCTTTGCGATCACGCTGCTGACGGTGATCGCCATTGCCAGCGTGGTTGGCACCGTGCTCAAGCAGAACGAGCCGTATCCGAACTATGTGAACCAGTTCGGGCCGTTCTGGGCCGATGTCTTCCATGCGCTGTCGCTGCAGAAGGTTTACGGCTCGTGGTGGTTCCTGCTGATCCTGGCTTTCCTGGTCGTCTCCACGTCGCTGTGCATCGCGCGCAATGCGCCCAAGATGATCGTCGACATGCGCTCGTGGAAGGACCACGTGCGCGAGCGCAGCCTGCGCGCCTTCCACCACCGCGGCGAATTCGAGGCAGCGCGGCCGCGTGCCGAGGCGGTATCCCGCGTCACGGCGCTGCTGCGCAATCGCGGCTACCGTACGCGTCAGGTCGAGCATGAGGGCGCGACCCTGCTCGCAGCGAAGTCCGGGGCGGCCAACAAGCTCGGCTATATCCTTGCGCACACCGCGATCGTGGTGATCTGCATCGGCGGCCTGCTCGACGGCGACATGCTGATCCGCGCGCAGATGTGGTTCGGCGGCAAGAGTCCGATCAGCGGCAACGCGGTCATCAGCGAGATCCCGCCGCAGCACCGCCTGTCGGCCAGCAATCCGGGGTTCCGCGGCAATGCATTCGTGCCCGAAGGCTCGACCGTATCCACCGCGATCCTCAACATTGCCGACGGCGCGCTCGTGCAGGACCTGCCGTTCAACCTCACGCTCAAGAAGTTCACGATCGATTTCTACCCGACCGGCATGCCCAAGCTGTTCGCGTCGGACGTGGTCGTGACCGACCGCGCCACGGGCAAGCAGACGCACGCGACCGTGAAGGTCAATGAGCCGCTGATCGTCGATGGCGTTGCGATCTACCAGTCGAGCTTCGAGGATGGCGGTTCGCAACTGAAGTTCGTCGGCTATCCGATGCAGGGCAGCGCTCATGGCACCTTCCCGTTCGCCGGCACCGTCGGCGGCAATGCACCGCTGACCGCCACGGGTACGGCCGCCGACGCGGAAGCCTGACCGTCGAGTTCAGCGACTTCCGGCTGATGAATATCGAAAACGTCACCGACGCCTCGGGCAAGCCCGACGTGCGCGGCGTGGCGCGCAAGTCGTTCAACGAGACCATCGAGTCCCACCTGGGGGCCGCCGCCAGTGCGCAGAAGGAAAAGACGCTGCGCAACGTCGGCCCGTCGGTGCAGTACAAGCTGCGCGACCGCAACGGTCAGGCGCGCGAGTACAACAACTACATGGTGCCGGTGCAGCTTGACGGCCAGTCGGTGTTTCTGGCCGGCATGCGCGAATCGCCCAGCGAGCCGTTCCGTTACCTGCGCATTCCCGCCGATGACCAGGGCAGCGTGGCCGACTGGATGCGCCTGCGCGCCGCGCCTGCAGGCGCGGTCTGCGCGCGAGGCGGCCCGCCGCTCGCGCTGCGTCGATGCCCGGCG
>LRMT01000260.1 GCA_001725945.1 Cupriavidus sp. UYMMa02A
CTGCAACCGTGTCCGTCAACACCACACCGCAGGCCTCGCAGAATTTCGCCGTGGGGCTGCACTCATGGCGGCATTGCGGGCAGATCAGCGCAAGTCTTTGCCCACACTCCTCGCAGACCCTGGCGCCGCGGGGTTCTCGAACTGGCAATTGGTGCAGCGCATCTCATCCCCTGACGCCATGGCCGCCACGCACTCATTCAAGGCACAAACCCCGCGCTTGGCAAGATTGCGGCGGGCTAGGATGCGAGCGAGGCGCTGGTGCGTCTGCCATCGGGCCACCTCGCATGCGTGCATCGCATGAAAAGCCGCGTCCCAGAACTGACATGCAAGGTGCGGCATCAATCGCGCGAACAATGACAAGCCATCTATGGTCGGCGAGGGATCACAAAACCAGACAGATCTGGAAGGGAACGCGTTCAATATAGGGGGCCGGCAAGCCGCTGGCAGTTGCCGACTGGGGAAGCAGGCTTGTCGAGGTCATGCCCGGCAGCGAATTCACCTCGATTTCGGTCAGCTCTCTACCTGCAATGACGATCTCCCGACCGTCAACGCCTCGTCGCCCAAAACGCCGACGGACTTTCACCCACAAATTCCGCCGACGAACCCTTTTGGGCACTCGCTAAAACCGGACACTCGGGCATGCTCAACCAAAAAGATGTCGTGCGGGGATATGTACTCCTGGTAACAGCCTGCGATGGAACGCTACTTACCGTTGCCCAGTTCACGTCGATCCGCGTTGTTTGTAACAACACACTGCGGATCGCGCTTGGAGATACCCCCGGCGCGACGAGGTCTCCCACCGGACCCGTTTTGATGCTGATACCGTCAAACGACAGTTGGGAGTCGCCGGGATCAGCGAACGAACAGATCCCGGCCCCTTTCAAACGGCAGTCCTGTCTCTGCCGCTCGCCACACACTCAGCGCTCAATTGCGTTGTAGTAATTCCCGGCAGGCGTGGCCAGACAAGCCGATCACCGTGGAGATAGATGAATGCCGGCGATCATGCATCGCACGGACCCACCCGCCATCTCAATGGTCGGTACCGGCAGCGCGACGATGCGCGCCGAGCGTTCGATGATGGCGCGCTGCGCGTCGGTCAGGCTGGCTGCGGCGCGCTCAGACATCGCCAACAACCGACCGCCCTCCCCTGACAACTCGATCGCGTGCCGGCAATTCCCCAATCTGCCAGGTCTCCAGCGCGACGATCTCGCGGCCTGACTCCTCCAGACGCACTCGCACTTCATCGGCACGTCGCTGGTCGTCGAACAAGTCAAAGCAGACCATGGCGAACTCGGTGGCGATCGTCATGAGTACATTGGTGTGGTACACCGGCCGCCCCGCCTCGTCGGCCGTACCAAAAGTCATGGGCTCGAAGTTGAAATGCGTGCAAAAGCGTTCGAGCAGCACTGGGTCGGCGCGGTTTGAGCGGGCCACATAGGCAATACGGGCCATGTGGTCGAACACCATGGCACCAGTCCCTTCCAGGAACAGGCCGTCTGGCTCCAGTCCGGTGTAGTCGATCACGTCCTGCACACGGTACCGGGCCTTGAGCAGCTCGATCACGTCGGCACGGCGCTCGCGACGCCGATTAGGGGAGTACATCGGGTACAGCGCCACGTGGCCGCCAGGATGCGTCGAGAACCAGTTGTTCGGGAACACGGAGTCCGGCGTATTGCGCTCGCCGGCATCTTCGAATATGTGCACACGGACACCTTCGGCATCGAGGCGACGAGCAGCGGCGGTTACCTCAGCGTAGGCCGCTTGAGCAACACGCGCCGCGGTAGCGGTGGCGACCTGCTGGAATGCATTGTCCGCCGCAGTCTCTGGGTTAGGCGTGAACCGCTGCGGGCGCACCATGACGATGGCGGCCGGGGCTTGGATAGAACGCACGCCAGACGCCGGGCGGACAAAGTTTGGCATCGTCGTCATGCTACGCGGCGCATGGTGGCGCGGTTGGTGTTTGAACGGGTGTAGCAGAACAAGTCCTTTGGGTCTTCGGCCCATGGGACGAGCTGCACAGTCTCGCCAATGTTGCGCTGCTCGGCTTGCTCGAGCACATAGCGCAACGTCGAATAGTCCTCAAGCGCAAAGCCAACGGAATCAAACACCGTGACCTGCGCCGCGCTCTGGCGCCCCTCAACTTGCCCCGCCAACACGCGCCACAAATCCACAACTGGAAACTCGGCCGGCAATTGCTGGATATCGCCCTCAACTCGCGTTTGAGGCTCATACTCGACGAACACGCGCGCGCGACGTAGCACGTCGGCGTGCAACTCCGTCTTGCCCGGGCAATCGCCGCCAACACCGTTGATGTGCATGCCGGGCTCGATCATTTCCGGCGTGATGATGGTCGCGTACGCCTTGTCGGCGGTAACGGTGGTAACGATGTCGGCGCCGTTCACGGCCTCAGCGGTCGAGTTGGCGCGGATGACCTTCAGCGATGAGTACGCTGACAAGTTGCGCACCAGTTTCTCGGTGGCCAGCGGATCGATGTCGTAGACGGCAATCTCCTGGATGCCCAGGTGCGCGTGAAACGCCAGCGCCTGGAATTCGCTCTGCGCGCCATTGCCGATCAACGCCATGCGACGGGCATCCGGCCTAGCCAGCGCGCGAGCGGCCATCAGAGAAGTCGCACAGGTCCGCAACGCGGTGGCGAGTGTCAGCTCCGAGAGCAGCACAGGGTAACCCGTTTCCACCTCGGCCAGCACGCCGAATGCCATCACGGTGTATAGGCCCTGCTGCGTATTGCTCGGATGTCCATTCACGTACTTGAAGGCGTAGTTCTTAGCGTTCGACACCGGCATCAGCTCAATCACGCCGATTTCAGAATGGTTGGCCACACGTGCGCACTTGTCGAATTCGAGCCAGCGTATGAAATCGGCCTGGATGTAATCGGCAAGCTCTCCAATCAATCGGGTCAAGCCGATTTCCTGGATAAGACTGGACATGTTGGGCACATCGACAAAGCGGGTCACGAACAACCTCCGGTAAGAAACAAGCCGCTGCATGCGGCGGACCGAGGCTATTGTCCGTGGCTCGCAAGCCAGATTGAATAGGTCATGCTGCGCGAAAGTTGCACTAGACTTATCAAAATGACCATCTTCGTGAGCAATTATGTCAATCACATCCATTGACGACACCGATCGTGAACTGATCAGCCTCTTGCGCGACAACGCCCGGCTACCGGTTGTAACGCTCGCCAAGAAGCTGCGCGTGTCACGCGCCACCATCCAGAACCGCATTGCTAGACTGGAGCGTGACGGCGTAATCGTCGGCTATACGGTCAAGCTGCGCCCAAATGTGGAGGCGCAGCGCGTTCGGGCCATCACGTGCATTGCCGTAGAAGGCAACCGGGCAGCGGAAATTAGACGCCAGCTCACTGGACATCCGAACGTGGTGGCTCTGCACACCACCAATGGACGCTGGGATCTGGTGGCCGAGCTGCGTATCGATTCGCTCGAGTCCTTCGATGCGATGCTTAACAAATTGCGCCTGATCGACGGTATCGCCAATACCGAGACGAGCATTCTGCTGTCGACGTACAAGCTATAGAACCGGGCACGCCCGCGATCCGAATCAGCTCGCCGCACCGCTCCCAGGGCAGCGAGTGATCGTCTTTTCAAAATGCCAGAAATCTTGGGCATTTTGAAAAGTTCCAGCGCATTTGTTCCCGTTAGCGCACACCACCCGCAGACTGTAGCCCGGCGCCGCTGCGCGCTTCATTCCGGAACTGAAGACGGTGAGCATGAGGTGTTCTGCGGCGTGGGCGATCTCGCGCATATTGCAACGGAACCCACGGTTTGCACCGGCCGCCTGGCGCCGGTCATTCGACAAACCGAGCCATGCGAACACCGTGGTGGCGCCCTTCAAGCAATTGCGCTCGGCGACGTGATCGACGCGCCCACAGCTCGGCTTCTACGCCATGGACGCCGGCGCACCCATCATCGTCCTTACCTGGCACGCCGTACGCAGCAGCGCAGACGTTGCGCTGACAGTGATGAACACCGTCTTGCAGGACCAGCGGACCAGCGGCCCTGTGTCCGGCCTCCAGGGCATCATGCCGGCCATGAGTATGCGGGCGGCTACTGCTATCTGAGCAACGCCGCGATCTCGGCTCTGCGTTGCATGCGAGCCGGTCCTGCGCGCGTGGCGGTACTCGACGTGGATTTTCAGCACGGCAACGGCACGCAGAACATCTTCTATGACTGGGACGATGTGATCTTCATCTCGCTGCATGGCGACGCGAGCTTTTGGTATCCCTACTTCTCGGGCCACACCTATCAGGTGGGCGTGGGTGCAGGCATAGGCTTCAATCAAAACTATCCGCTGCCCAAGTGCCCAAACACACCGAATGGAACACCTACGGCCTCGTGCTGACGCACGCCTGCAGCAGGTTGCGCGAATACGCACCTGACGAGCTGGTGATTTCGCTAGCGTCGACACCTTCAAGGAGGACCCGATCAGTCATTTCCTGCTCGCCCAGTGAAGCCGAGCGCCTGGTGTATGCACCCCCCGATCACGCGGCTACTACACGTGCAAGATCCAGCAAGGCAAGCGTCACAACCAAGCCCTCATCGCGCTGGCCAGGCGTCGCTGCGACGTCCTGTTCGCCATGCTGCGCGACGGGACCATTTACCAACCACAAACCGCCCCTACCCGTTGACGAAGCCCATAGCCCCCCCGGCATGGCTTCCGAACACAATTAGTCTCATCCTGTCCAGATGTGGCCCAGAGAGAACTGCTCTAACCTCATTCGGATCGCGTCACAGAAGTGTCGCGCGTCGGGCTCGTGCTCGAAACCGACCACGACCTGATCGATTGGTACTGGGGGGCGTAGCTCTTTCGAAACTACGCGCGAGGGAAACGATGAAACGGCAACGATTAGAATCGCGTGCGCATGCCCATCGCAGCGCCAGTACGAGTGCTAGCGCCGCCGAACGTGCCAATAGGGCTGTTCGGATCGGTGACAGAAGCGCCGCCCAACCAGCTTCTATCAGCCTCTACATAGACATCGGTACGCTTGGACAAAGCGTACATTGCTGTCACGTAAGCCGTTTGGATCAGGCCAGACGCTCCACGGGACGCCCCCGCAACATTATCCCTCATATAGGTACCGGTAAGGCGCCAAGCCGGTGAAATCTGATAGCCCACCCCCACAATAGCTGCGCGATCATGGCGCTGAGACGTCTGAGTGTTGGGCCCGAAGACAGTATTCGCATTACTGCCAATACTCGTATTGGCTAAAGGCGCGGTCGTCCCGCTCGCACCTACTATGAAGCCCGCGTCGCGCCGAGAATCAACGTAGTAAGCATGGAGGGACACAACCCCAAATGCGTACTTTCCACCAGCAGTCCAAAGAGTCAAATCGTTTCCGTTGGCGTCTCGAGACTGCTGTCCAGCACCACCAAGAGTCAACCTGTCATCCCTGTAAAGGGATGAAAGCTGAACTGTACGCCCCCGTGCCGCGTTCCCCGCTTGCTCACCAAAGGAATACTGTGCATTTACCGCAAACCGACCCCAGTCCTTCGAATAGATGACTGTATTGTCGAAGCGAAGTCCGGTGAGACTATCCTCCCAAAGTATCTCCGTGAAGCCCCCAGTGAAGACTGGATCAACTTCGGCCATGAAACTGTAAGTCAGCCCATATTGACGGCCAACTTTCACCGTACCCATCGTTTCATCCGACATACCGAGCCATGCTTGGCGGCCGAATAGCTGTCCTTGCTGACCAATTTTTCCGGTGTCGTAGCTAAAGCCATTTTCAAGCGTAAAGATGGCTTTGCGTCCCGCCCCGAGGTCTTCTGCGCCGCGAAGCCCCCATCTACCGCCGTTAAAAGCACCCTCGCTCACGGCAACTTGCGATCGTGGCCCATTGGCAGTGGGTTGATTCGTCGTGTAACGGATCGCGGCATCGATAAGCCCGTATAACGTAACGCTAGACTGTGCGCAAGCGTTCCCCGTGGCCAACGCTGTCGCGGCCAGCAGACCAATCTTGTTCCTCACCTATTCTCCTCCTTATTTCTGCACTTTAAAGACTACTTGATTTTTAATTATGAAATCCAAACGCCGCCTTACCGGCCATTGCATTGCTGAAAACCTCGCTCTACCTTGCTAAACGAGCGCCCCGTCTTTCCCAGAACAACCCGATGCTTCGAGAGCATGCGACGAGAAATGAATGCCGTACGGATCTATGACTTGGCTAATGCTCCATTCTCCCAGGGAACTGGCCGCTTAGGTTCCGCTTCAGGTTCACCAAAAAATTGCTGTGGTCATACCATCGAGCCAAACCGGTCATTACATCCCGAACTCCGTTATCAATGGTAATTACTTCCACACAGTTCCTTTGTTGTCACGTTCGTCGGTGTCGCATCCTGCTTAGTGAACGAGTACTTAGTAAACGCTTTTTCAACGGTGCCGTCGGCGTTGCGTTGCGCAAGCCCCCTATTGATCGCATCCCGAAAATCGGTGTCTTCCTGCCTGAAGGCGAACGCGGTGTAATGTTTCATTTCCTGCCCCTTCACAATTTCCTTGAACGGTTCAGCGCGTTCATAACCTTTAACATTCGGATCTTTCAAGATACTTAAAGCTGTTCCCGTGTCGTAGACGAGCGCGTCGATGCGATTGGCGAAGAGCGCGCCCACCGCCGCTGTCTTGTCCGGAAACAGGAGAATTCGGTCTTTAGGAATACCGGCCGCGGCAAGGTATTCGACGGAAGCAGCCCCTCGAATGTCGCCCACGCGAAGCGTTGGGTTCTTCGCGATATCCTCGTAACCATGAATGTTCTTTGGGTTACCCGCTTTGACTAACGCACTGTTTCCTTGAGCACCGCCGACGGCTCAGAAAACGCCACCTGTTTGCAACGCGCATCAGTGATATACATTCCGCCTGCAATAACGTCGATCCGATGGGACATCAGACTCGGGATCAGAGCGCCGAATTCCATCACTTCAAACTTAACGTCCTTTACGCCAATCGATGCAGTCAACGATTTCAGAATTTCAGGGAATATGCCGGCGACTCCTCCATCGTTCGTTGTAATTCCGTACGGCCACGCTCCGTGTAGGCCAATGGTTAGCGTCCCTTGGCTCGCAACTTTCTCCTTCAGCGTTTCTGCGGATGCACTTCCTAGAGAGACCCCAACTGCGCAAATTGCGGCAATGCTACGGACGGCGAGCCGGTTTCTCAAGTTTAAGTTTTTCATAATCTGTTCCAGATGGTTGAATGCAAAACAACGAAGAATGGGTGACGAACAGTTTTTGTTTGCCAGCCTCGTCAGCACAACTCGCTCTTAAAGAGGCGTCCCCACCCCGTCACTGGATCGGTGTATCCAGCAAGTCGCAAGGCATGCCAACAAAGCGCTTGGTTTGAGGTGATTACTGTCTTCCCAGTTTGCCGTTCAAGTTCGTCAATTACCGACGCCGCGCGCATCTGGGTGCAAGAGATGATGACTGTGTCGACATCAGCAGATTTGATGAGTTGACCAACACCGGATGCGATGCTTGCCGGCGAAACATATGGAGCGTCTTCTTTGACAAACCTGCCGCTGTGAAACGTTGCCTGGACGGGGACGTCATAGCCGGCATCTTCAATCTGTCCGGCCATTTTCGTAGCAACATCATCAGGGTATGGTGAAACGTAACCAACTTTTGCAGAACCGAGAGCTTTGAGCGCAGCTAGAATTCCCTTAAAGGGATCGGTTACAGCCGCGCTAGGGTGCGCACTGCGCACGCGCCGTTCAAGCTCCTCTGGACCGATGACCATTGCAGCCGACGTACATCCCAAGGCGACCACGTCTGAAGGACGACGCGAGTTAATCTGCGCGACGGCGAGTTCCAACCCATTGAAGACTTCGCGCAACAGGTCTGTGGTCAGCGGCTGCTTGCCGCGATCCCCGGAGTCGATTCGGCTTTCATATAGGCCTACCCCCGGTAAGGTCAGCATCGCACGTGCCTCGTACGACAGTGTTTGGTCGCAATCGAGTACCACCATCGATATGCGCCTTGTAGCCAATACCGGCATCGAGCTCATACGCGAGGTTCATATGCTGTCTGACTTCAGTTGTTTGGGTATGCATTCTCAATCCTTTTTCGAGCACTTCGTTCATGAGCGCAACCTTGTCCTGCCATGCGCTCTTTCAAGATAACGTCCGAAAATCGTTACCGGATAGCAGATGACCAAATAGGCGAGCAGTAGGCCGGTATAAATTCCGACCGGGTCATAGCTCACTTCTGACATTTGCTTCGCACGAAACGTCATGTCGGACAACGTGATCAACGAAACTAGAGATGTGCCCTTAATGAGTTGAATTGCTTCGTTCACAAATGTCGGAATCATGGCCGATATTGCCTGGGGAAGCTCGATTGTTCTCAGTACGTCGAAGCGACTCATCCCTAGGGCCAGGCCCGCTTCGCTTTGTCCTCGATTGAGCGCCTGGAGCGCTGCCCGAACGGACTGACTACCATATCCGCCAGCGTTCATTCCGAGGACGAGCGCACCTACTGCAATCGCTGACATATTGATTCCGAATGCAGGAATGGAGTAGTAAAAGGCATAAAGAAGAACGATGGCTGAAGAGCTGCGCCAGAATTCAATTACAGCAGTAACGATCCACCGGAATACACCGGTCGAAAAGTGCTGCAAAACGCCTGCTACAACGGCGAACGGAATAGCATAAAGCAACCCTAAAATCGTGACGATGGCAGTAATGCCAAGTCCTTTATAGATCGCCAGCATAATTTCAAAGAAATTCACGGCCCTCTTCCTCGACTACAATGTGATTCTCAGTGATACCGGTCGCGCAATAGCGACCATCTGCGGCGCCAGATCTTCAATGAGACGCCAAATGTTGCTCACTTATGCAAGATCTGCCCTAAGAACTTCTTGGCTCGGTCATGTCTAGGATTGTCAAAAATTCCGCTGGGGGTGCCTGTTCGATGATTCGCCGCTGTCCATAAACACCATCCGATCAGCAACGTTACGGGCAAAGCCCATCTCATGGGTGACACAGATCATCGTCATCCCGTCAGTTGCCAAGCTGGTCATTACGTCCAGTACTTCCTTGACCATCTCAGGATCAAGAGCTGATGTCGGCTCGTCAAAGAGCATGATCTTCGGTCTCATACAAAGGGCACGAGCAATTGCTACGCGTTGTTGCTGGCCGCCGGACAGTTGTCCCGGATACTTCTTAGCTTGCTCAGCGATACGCACGCGTTGCAGGTTTTCCATCGCAAGTTCAGCGGCATCCGATTTCCGCAGCTTCCGTACTCGAACCAGCGCCAGCATGCAGTTATCCAAAACCGTCATGTGCGGAAATAAATTAAAATGCTGAAACACCATCCCCACTTCGCGGCGAACGAACGGTAGGCCCTTCATACCGGCGCTCACTTCGATGCCATTCACAGTGATTCTGCCATTTTGATGCTTCTCGAGCTGATTAATACAGCGGATCAATGTCGACTTTCCTGAGCCAGAAGGGCCACAAACAACCACGCGTTCGCCCGAGTGAATGTCGATAGTCACGTCTCGCAGTACCCGGAAATTACCGTACCACTTCGAGACATTTTCCATGCGCACCGCTATGGGTGCGTCGATCTTTTGGTGAAAGCCGGTCGCATTCGCGGAGACCATTGTTTCGAATTCCATATAACCTCCAATACTCTGAAATCACTTACCTTGAGTGGCGCCCCAAGCCCAGGCGCTTCTCGATGCGTCCAATAACAGCAACGGCAATCCCCGCCAAGATCAAGAACAGGACTCCAACGTCGAACATTGGCTCAGCATAGCGATACGTAGTTGATGCAACGTCAAAAGCGCTACCTAACAACTCAGGTACCGCGATCACTGCCAATAGAGGCGTGGTCTTAGTGATCGCAATAATGTAGGCCCCCAATGGGGCTGCAACGTTGCGCAACATTTGAGGGGCGATTACGAATCTGGCAGTATCGATCCAATTAAGACCGAGGCCCTGTGCGGCTTCCGTTTGCCCCATCGGAATTGCATCAATTCCGGCTTTGAAGACTTCGGATAGATAGCCAGAAAAATAGAGGCTTAGCCCAAAAACACCAACAAACATGGCGGGCAATACGACCCCATAATATGGCAACACGAAGAACAAGAAATAGATCTGTACCAACACCGGTGTTGACCGAATGCGTCGACGATGAACTGAACGACTGGACGCACATACCGGTGTGATCGCCGAAGCATTTCCCATACAAAACCGAGCACTGAGGCACCGACGAAACTCAAAAGCGCCACCATAATGGTGCTACCGATCCCCTCCGCTACAGTTGGAATAATTCTAATTGCAAAGGCAACATCGAAATTCATTTGTTTCACCACTTCTCAATTTTACGCATAAACCCTCGCAGGGTCAGCGACGATTGTAGGCATTATTTCGGCCAGAAGCGGACGCCATACTCCAACGCGGATCGAAGGTGAAAAATGGAGTCTCGAAGCTGTACTCGCTCGGGATGACAACCATGCCCGCTGTGGTAGCCAGCAGATCAAGTGTAGGTGGTTCGCTGATTTTTATGTCAGTGATGACGCCGCCCTTAGCGCTGTGCGCGAGGCCAACCTGCGGCGCGAGAAATACCGCAACGGTGAACGTTGCCAATGCAATTCTCGCCAGCACGCCTCTGGTATGCTTCATTTTGGTATGTCTCCGTTATTTATAGTGCCGAGTTTGAAAACCATCGGCTTTGATTATCGAACCATCAATCAGCTCCCCCTTTTGTTTTAAAAGCGGCCAATTTGCTCATTTCCTTCCTGGGGCTATGCGCCCATCGCCGCCGTTGTCGAGCAACGGCGCGATCTCTCCATTCAGAAGAGTTGAAAGCAATCAGCAGTCTTTTTGCTGCTGGCAATCCAGCCTATGTGTCATCAAGTCTCATGTCCTTATTGCACATGCAATGCGTTGACGTTAGGCGAAGGCTTCCTCGAGTTCTGAAATTAACGTGTCGATGTTTTCCAGACCCACCGAGAGCCGAATCAAGGGGGATTCAGTTGTTCTGAAGGAGCGAATATCGTGGACCTCGCTGGGATAGAAGGCAGCAAGGCTATGGACACCGCCCCAACTGGCGCCGATCGCAAACTGCTTCAGTTTCGCAAAAAATCTTTGTATTGGGACAGATTCGAGTGTTTAGTGGAGAAGGAAAGGACGCACCCAGCGGACGTAAAGTCTCGTTGCCATAAGTCGAAGTCTTGATGGCTTCGCATTGCGGGATAGTGGACATTCTCGACCATTGGATGATCGTCAAGCCATTCGGCGATGACTAGGGTGCTTTTTGCTTGTGCTTTGTACCGAAGATCGAGTGTGTGCAGCCCTCGAAGTACCAGCGCTGCCTCGTCCGGGCTAACGGAGAGTCCCACTGCATTCTGAACATCACGCAATTTCTTGTGCAGTTCGAAATCATTCGTCGAAACGGACCCCATCAAAAGATCAGAATGACCGCCCAAGAGCTTTGAGGCGGCCTCAATGCTCAAATCGATGCCATGTTCGAGAGGCCGGTACGCGACAGTGCTAGCCCACGTGTTATCCATCATCGTTCGAATGCCGCCCGCACGGGCCGCTTGGATAATAGCGGCGATATCAGGCATTTCCATTGTCAGCGACGCGGGAGCCTCGATGTGTATGAGGCGGGTGTTGGGCCTGACGTAGTCCCTAAAGGTGCCGCGGCAGTTGGCGGGGTAAAACCCCACTTCGATGCCCAGTTGCGCCAACCACCGGACACAGAAATCCCTGAATGGACCATAGGCCCCGTCTGAGACAAGGAAGTGGTCCCCCCTCCTCAGTAGCGCCAGCGCGGGCGCAGTCAGTGCTGCCTGTCCAGAGGGGTAGACGACGCAGTGTGCTCCGTTTTCGAGACTGGCAATTTCCCTTTCCAAAGCGCGGGTAGTAGGCGTGCCGGTTACCCCATAGGTGAAACCATCAGGCTGTCGTGTGGAGCGGTTGACAAAATCATCTAGGGAATCGAAGACGATTGTCGACGCTCTCGTAATCGGCACGGTCAAGCTTTGGAAGGGGGATTCGTGAAACGGCCGCATGTCTTCGCTACTCCATTCGTATTCGTAGATGCCTCTAACGATAGTCTTCCCAAGCCCGAATTTCCGGTCTATAGTACAAACTTCTTGGGCCATAAATTTATGTTATGTCGCACCGCGAAATTGAGGTGTTTCGTACCGTCGTCACATCAGGCTCGACAGCCCGGGCGGCTGAGCTACTCGGAATTTCTCAGCCCGCGGTGAGTCAGGCCGTCTTGAGGCTCGAACGCGACTGCGGCGTGTCTCTCTTCGATCGGGTCCGCGGTCGAATGATCCCCACGCACGCGGCACACGTGCTGATGACGGCGATAGATCGGTATTTCATAGGTTACGAGGCGGTAGAGCACGTGATCCGCAGCTTGGGTTCCTTTGCCGAGGGGCGACTGACAGTTGCAGCCCTTCCCGCGATCGGCAACTGCTTCATTCCTCGAGTTATTGCCGCCTTTATGCAAAACACAGCTCCATCCAAGTATCACTACAAGTTGTCAGCTCGCGTGACGTCCATCAACATGTGGTGTCCGGAGTTGTCGACTTCGGGATCATGGCTCCTGAAATGCCAAGCGCGGGCCTGGAACACTCGTCGTTTAGTTCATGCGATGGGGTAATAGCCATGCGGGCAGGTCATCCGTTGGCGAGAAAGAAGGTCTTGAAAATGGAGGATCTCAGAACAGACAGCTTTATTTCGGCCAACTCAGAAGATGTAACACGCCAGGATTTTGAGGAGCAGTTGAGAAACCATGGAGTCGCTCTGAAAACAGTGGTCGAAACGCCATATGCCATCTCTGCTTGTGAGTTGGCTCGTTGCGGCGCGGGCATATCGCTTGTCCATCCGATCGCGGCAGTTGATTTCCTATCGAAAGGGCTCGTCATTCGACGCCTTCCCTTAGTGTCCATACGAAGACGTGCTTATCTTTAGGCCGGGAATGGCGCTAAATGCCACAGCGCGCCAGTTTCTGACGTCGATGCGTACACAACTTGCAGAGGATAAGGCGACGATTGAAGCCGCTCTAGATGCATAGCTCGTGGGTGGTTCAATTTGAAGATGTGACGCCTGAGAGCGGACAGCCTTCTCCGTAACCACGCGTAATCGGATCGGCGAACGCGTCACGGCACGGTAACTGATGGCAAGCGATCGCCGACGAGCCAGCTCTTTCCAACAGTGATGACCTGGATTTTTTCCACTGCTTCCTCCCCCAGTGGGTCAAAATCAACCGCCGCAGACAAACGAGGCGGTCAGTTTCCGGTATGCGCGTATAACATATTGATTGCCGCGTGGGAGCGCAGCAGCAGTCCCGGTGGCGGTTTTGCGTTTCCAGCAAGGGCTACGCAACTAGCCTCGGGCACTGGCCAGCCTTCGAGTCAACACGAGCAAATCGCAGCAGGCTTGGTCCCTCGCCTGCAGCACCACTATCGTTTACCGGCCCGGCTGACTGTAACGGTCCGGTCTACTGGCGCGCTTTCGGAGGCGCACCTGAATAGGGTCTCGACCCGCCGAACTCCACTGTTCTCCCACTTCATCTCGATGCGGATCCATCATGTCCTCTATGAATGACGTTTGCATGATATGGCCGAGCACGCGGCGGCTTTGTTTAAGCGGCATGCATCATTGATGCACTACGTTGAACGATGACGAACATTTTCGCAGCCTTGATTTGCGAGCGACCTACTGGTGGCCTGACTTCGGACATAGGCACGAGTTCATCGCCCTCAGGCTGTAGCGCAGTTGACAGCAGGGAGCGTTCGTGGCGCGGCATAACACTGATTTATGGTCCAAGAAGTTTGGGCTATAGCCGCGTAATTTTGATTCGGGGACACTTCCTAAGTGCATCTACGGATCGAGTAGCAGACACACGCGGCTGTCTCAAGAGTCACTCCATTAAGGCTTGACGGCCCGCGGACTTCCCCATAGTGGGGCCACTTTTGCATCGTATGGAGGAATTCTCAATGGCTATTTCGCTTCCTGGGTGGCCAGGTCAAGACGAAGTTGGAAAAAGAATCGAGCGGTTGCGGGAAAATTTAGCGGCAGCGCAGATCGATGCGCTGCTTGTCACCTCGCAGCACAATTTTGAGTACTACACTGGCTTTCGCACACTGTTTTGGTTGTCCGACACGCGTCCCTTGTTCGCAGTTGTCCGCCGCGACGAACCAGGCGTCACAATCGTTGTGAGCCGTGGCGAGGAAAAGAATGAGCATAACGGCCCGAACCCGCGAGTGCGGCCTATCTTCTACGACGGCTTTACCGAAGTTGCCATTCAGGCCGTCGGACAGGTTCTGAGCAAACTTCCCAGTGGGTCGTCGATAGGAGTGGACTATGGTCGCGATATGTTCGGGCGCGGCTCTCTGGCGCTAATCGACTATCTGCGCGGCGAACCGAATCGCTACCATTTGACAGACGCAGCCGACCTCATATGGAAGCAGCGGATGGTGAAAAGTAACCACGAGTTGCAAGCCGTGAAGAACGCCTGTCAAATTGCAACGGAAGCCTTTTTCGAAGGACTTCCTGATCTGCGCATCGGTATGAGCGAATATGAGTTTGGGCAGCGACTCAAGCAGCGGATGATCGGACTCGGTGCAGATAGCGTCGATTGGCTTCCAGTCCGGTTTGGGCGCGGTGGCAGAGCATACGCGCAACCCAACTCGGGCGTAGAGCTGAAACAAGACGACTTCATATGGGCCGACATTGGCGTACGCCGGGCAGACCAAATCAGCGATCTCAGCCGCGTAGCTAAGGTCGGAAAAGCAACTGCAGAGCAGGAAGATCTTTATGGCTATGTGAGGGGAGTCACCCATCGCTTGGCCGAAGGAATCCGCCCTGGAATGACGGGACACGATGCCTTTATTTTGTTTGAAAAACTCTGGTCCGAACGGCAGCTGTCACGCATATCGAGCGCTGGTCGGGTCGGGCATGGCTCGGGGATTGCGTTGACGGAGCCACCGTCGCTCATGGCTGGCTCTCAAGAAGTCATTCTCGAAGACATGGTCTTGCACGTTGAGCCAAAATTAGAGGCAGCAGGCGGCGTCTTTCAAGTGGAAGAGGTTTTCCGAGTCACGGCATCGGGCCCGGAATTCTTGAGTCCATTAGCTCCGGAGAAGCTCCCCATCGTTGACCTTTAAGGGATTGGGTGCACACACCACTGCGTCGAGTATGATTACAGGTCTGAACTACCAACCGCCATTTCTTCAGTTAGCAAAGAGGTTTCGATGAAAAGCCGTGTCTGGACGACGATCGACTTCAACGCACTAGGAGCGCAAGCTGACTTCGCGCGCGTGCCTTACTCTTCGGATGCCTCCGCATACGGCTGGATCCCTGTGCCAATGTTTTGTTTCAACGGCGGGCAGGGACCGACGGCGCTACTCACAGCTGGCACCCATGGTGACGAATATGAAGGGCAAGTTGCTCTTCGGCGCCTCGTACACGACCTCGGAAAGGCTGACGTCCGTGGACGGGTGATTATTCTCCCTGCGTTGAATCAACCCGCGGTGGTGGCCGGTCGTCGCACGTCCCCCCTAGACGCCGCAATCTCAATCGTCTGTTTCCAGGCGACCTACGGGAGGACCGACCTCCATGATCGCTCATTATGTCGCCACCGAGCTGTTTCCCATAGCAGACCTGGTTATAGACGTGCACTCTGGCGGTAGTTCGCTAGATCACGTAGCAATGGCGTTGGCTCGTCCAGGGAAAGATGAGAAGCAAGCCGAAGCGATCCGTCGATTGCTCAAAAGCTTTGGTGCTCCATATGGTGCGATGACCAAGGGCGAGAGCGGAGGGGCGAGCACGACACTATACGCGGCGGCTGAAGAACAAGGGATTCCGGCGCTCACCACTGAGCTTGGCAGCGGCTCAACACTTTCAAAGGCTGGATTGGCTATCGCCGAGAGTGGGCTGCGTCGCGTCCTAAGGGACTATGGGATCGTACCGTCCATGGATGCGCCAGCACCGCACCTGACGCAGTTGGTTCGCTATCCGATCGCGTCTATCTACTCGCCGTGCGCCGGTCTCTTCGAGCCTTTTGCGGCCCCCGGTGAAGTCGTCGCATTCGGCCAGAGAGCAGGATTGGTTCACCGGCTCGACGATGCACTCAGCGACCCAGTGGAGCTTACCTTTCCCGCTGCCGGAATCGTTACCTTCCGTCGCTTCCCGACTCTCTCATCCGCCGGGGATGCGCTATTCGGTCTGATGGCGCAGCTTGATGTGCCAGCAGGAGCATGAATCGATCATTAGTCACGGCGAGGAAAGCTCCTATTCGTCACCCTTGAGGAAGCTATCTCCAACCTTGGTACGACACTCCCACAGTCACCGTACCAGAGTGTCGAACCCTTGGACGATAACATTCTCAACAAAACGGGAGCCACGCTCCCGTTTTGCTTTGTCCGCCCATCAACTTTTGCAAGCGCATATTCAGGGGCGCCGGCGAGCGCCGAATGTGTTCACTGTAACCCGGCTTTCCGGATCGAGCAACGTAATGCGGAAGGCCTCCGAAACGCCGACGTGCATCCTATTACACAGGATTCACAAAGAAACGTGAGCAGCCGCCGCGAGTTTCCTGCAAAGCTGCCGTATACCGAAGCAAAAGGTGCCACCGGTTCGCAAGCAACCTCCGCCCGCCAAAGGCACGGTGCAGGAAGAATTTCCTTCCGGTTCAATAACTTGGATGAAACGAAGCGAAAGTGTCACCGCTGCCGGGAGCGTTAAAAACCTTGGGGTTCAAACTCCGAGAGCCCGAGTTGCTCCAAAAACTCAACAACTTCCCGTGACCTGGGTTCCGTTGGTGGCTCATACCTAGCGAGTCTCTCGATGAGGTCACCGTTGATCACGGCACAACGGACCTGGGCAAGCAAATGGACACCGTTCGGCGACCAGCGCATTTGTTGACGCTTGCACATGCGTTGGTTCAATACCTGATTGACCGCAGATTCGGCCGGCGCGGTTGAGATGGGCTTGTTTTGACGGTGTCGTGCTCCGTAATTGATCGTCGCCCCGCCATTTGCGTCGACATATGCAACGAGTTCTCGAGCCCGGTAGTCCAACTGTGCAAGGCTGTCGGCAACGCCCGGCGTTTCGGGCACGATCACCCGACAGAGTGTCAGGATGCCCTGCATCCTATTTTTGGCTTTCTCGCGCTGGGCATGCCAGAAGCACCAGCGAAGTCTGTCAATGCGGGAAATCAACACACGTCGAGCAGCTTTTTCCGTTTCCGTGCTGGCGGACGTGATCTGCCGGAATCCTAGGCGCCCTGCCTTCGAATTCCCAAGGTTTTTAACGCTCCCTGTGCGAAATGGCACTTTTGCCTTCGCTCGGAGTGAAAGCAAAAATGCCACCGCCATTGCCAACTGACCGGAGATATCAAGGGGCGGGCCGGTGGCACAATCGCTGCGCTCTACGCATGCGATTAACCAGAGGTCGTGGTTAATCGCCTCAACGGACCTGCTCCGCGCCACACGAGCGCGACTGAGCCTGGAAATTGGCAGCGCTCCTTTGCCGAACGATCACCTTGGTAACATGTATCCAGGCCGGCGAGGCTCGTCCATGCCCTCGCGATCCCGAAGAATTCGAGCTGCAGGCTAGGGAATCGCTGATTAAATCAGTGCGCGAGTCATCGAGGCATTGGGTGAGCGCGTTGTCATAAGCGTGTCCATGATTCAGCTCCTGCGATGAAGCGACAGATCAGTTTTGCGGAAGCGGAAAGCCACGGCAAGAAGCGTTTGACCCGCCGCCAGCGCTTCCTGACGCAGATGGAAAGCGTGGTGCCGTGGTCGCGTTTGATTGCGGCGGTCGAGCCGTACTACCCAAAGGGCAAACGTGGACGGCCACCGATCGGCCTGGAACGGATGCTGCGCATCTACTTCCTTCAGCAGTGGTACGGGCTGTCGGACGAGGCACTGGAAGACGCGCTGTACGACAGCATGGCGATGCGGGCGTTTGCCGGAATCGATCTGGCAGTCGAAGCGGTGCCAGACGCGACCACGCTGCTGAAGTTTCGCCGCCTGCTCGTCGAGCATGAACTGACGCGAAAGCTGTTCGACGAGATCGGCATCATGCTGTGCGAGCGGGGACTGATGATGAAGGAAGGCACGATTGTGGATGCCACCATCATCGAGGCGCCACCGTCGACCAAAAACAAAAAGAAGAGCCGCGATCCGGAGATGCACCAGGCCAAGAAAGGTAATGCTTGGCACTTTGGGATGAAAGCCCATGTCGGCGTGGATACTGCCTCTGGGCTGGTACACAGCGTGGTGGGCACAGCGGCCAACGAGTCGGACGTGTCGCAGGCGCATGCCTTGCTGCATGGCCACGAGGAGCATGCGTTTGGTGACGCGGGCTACACGGGCGTGGACAAGCGCGAGGAGATGCAAGGCAAGACAGTGAAATGGCAGGTGGCCGTCAAGCGCGGAAAGATCAAAGCGATGCGTGACGGAGCCGTCAAGGACTTGGTGATCGCCGTCGAGCGGGCCAAGGCCCAGATTCGGGCGCGGGTAGAGCATCCGTTCCACGTCATCAAGAATCTGTTTGGTCATCGCAAGGTTCGCTACAAGGGCCTGGTCAAGAACACGGCGCAGTTGTTCAGCCTGTTTGGTCTGGCGAATCTGGTGTTCGCCAGGAAGCTGTTGTTGGCCTCAGAGGGGAGCAATCCGTCCTGAGCGCGCAAAGCGCGGCCAGGAAAGGTGCGAAACGCGAGAAAGACGGCTTGAATCGGCCCATCTCTCCCGCATTGTGAAAACTGAAGTCCTTGGCTTCTGCAACATAAAGCGCAAACCTCATTGATCAGCGATTCCCTAGGTGGCCACTAAGCCTGCCATTTTCCGAACGGAAAGACGTGGATCGATGCGTGCCGCCTGCCGAGAAGTCCAGACGGCGCCCGAAGGTGGGTGCGCAAGCAATGGCGCCCGGACGCCGCGCTTGTGCGTAACGAGACGCCATGTCCCGGATGGCAATCGTCTCGTCCTCCAGGCACGCGGGCAGGACGGGGGTACGCATTCACATCTTGCGTATGCTTCCTTGGAGCAAGCATGTCAACTTGAATTTGCCGCCAGTCTCAAGTGCGGTTATAGATACTCGATACTCCGAAAGCCCTACTAGAGTGAGATCCAGCAGCCTCTACCTACCGGCTATATCCCCAAGAAAACGGGGCCCTCCGGTTCATCGCCAGACCACTGCTGGTCGATCTCGCGCTTTGAGAAACCGTCGCTGACGTGTGCGCAAGCGTGAACCGATCGCTATCGCCTTGTCGCTTTTGGCAGATTCTGAAGGAGTTCTTTTGCCTGACATGAATCGACAGTGTCGATGCCCTCAGTGAAGGAACCATGAATTCTGGCGAGCATTTGCCGCGCGGTTCGGCTGTCGCCTTGACTGTGCCAAAGCCGGGCGAGGCTCAGAACGGCCTGCAATTCAATTGACTTCGCCTCTTGCTGCTGAGCAATCCCAATTGCCCTCAGGAAGCATGCCTGGGCCGCTGCAATTTCGGCGGACGCCATAACGCGCTCCTCCGGAAGCGCAAGGATCATCAATTCTCCCTGAAGCCGATTTAGCGTGGCTTCATCGAAGCGTTCGCCAGTGTTTGCTACCAGCGACAGCGCGTCTGCCAGCACACGCTGACCTGCTTCAGGCTGCCCTGTCTTTCCATAGGCGTCCGCTAGCAGTCCGAGAAGAGATGGCCGTCCCAGTGCGGCACCGGTAGCCTCGTGATCACGAAGGCCTTGATGGATCAGACCAATACCTTCCTCATTTCTCCCCATGCTTACGAGAGCCCAGCCGCGCAAGATTAATGCCCAGGCAGCGTAGCTCGGAAAACCATGGTCTCTTGTTAGGGCAACCGCGGCGCTTGCATACTCCACGTCTTGTTCACATCGCCCCTGCGCTGATGCAGTTCCGCAGCGTAGATGAGGCTTAGCGCGAGACCAAGCGGGTCAGAGGCCTGCCTGGCCAGCACCAGTGCCTCTTCTGAGAGAGCCTCGGACTGATCCGGCAAGCCCAGATACCAAAGGATCCAGCTCAGGGTACAGCGTATGTGAACAGACGGATTACGCGCATAACGCAACAGATGACTGAATGATCGTCGGTCGGGGCGGTGCAGCGCCAGCGCCTGCTCCATGTGGGTACGGGCCAAGCTGATCTGGCCCAGCCGGAATAAGGTCGAGCCGAGCACGCGGTGTGCATCGGCAAGCTGTTCCGAATCCTGCGTAGCCTGCGCGAGGTTGAGCAGCCGCTCGCCCAGCGTTTGCGCCGTGTTGAGTTCGCAGCGCAGTAAATAGAAGGACCACAGCCCGAGCTGTGCGGAGAAGAGCTGCGGGGTTTCGCCGCCTTGTTCGCTGAGGGCGAGGGCGCGCGTGTAGGTTTTCTCGACCTCCGGGGCGCCAGCGCCACGCGCGGCCATCCACGCCGGACCGAGAGTCAACAGCAACGTCAACTCCTCGCGCAGGCGCTCCGGCGTTTCAGGCAGGGCCTTCAGCAGATCGAGCGCCTTACTGAGATGCTCGATCGCCTCTAACTGGGCGGAACGCTGCAAAGCTTGCTTGCCAGCTAATTCCAAGTATTGAACGGCTTTCGGCACATTTCCACTCCGGCTGTAGTGGTGCGCCAGATCACTGCAGTATTCTTTCAGCTTCTCTGGAAACAGGGCCTCGATTGCCTTGGCAGTGCGCTCATGCAGGATGCTGCGCTGCCCAGAAAGCAGCGAGTTCCCCGCAACCTCTTGGGTCAGGGCGTGCTTGAACGCGTACTCGACTTCCGGGTAGGCGGGCCGCTCATAGATGAAGTCACCAGCCTGGAGGTCTACCAGCAGCGGGTGCAGCAACTCTTCCGGCTGCCCCGTGACATGCCGGACCAGGCTGGAAGGAATTCGGCGCCGATCACCGCCAGTGTCTGCAGCAATTCCTTCTGCGGGACCGGCAGCCGGTCGATACGAGCCGCCAGCACCCCCTGCACGGTGGTCGGAATATGCAGCGCCAACGGGGCCGCCAGAGGAGCTTTTTCGATCCGGTAGTCGCCGGGCTGGCCCAGCAGGATGTTCTCCTCGGCCAGGGTCTGGACCACTTCCTCCATGAAGAACGGGTTGCCCTCCGTCCTGGACAGGATCAGTTGCTTGAGCGGCACCAGCGACGGATCATCGCCGAGCAGCGCCGTCAGCAGCCCCTGCGCCTCCGCCTGGCCTAGCGGTTCCAGGCTCAACTGGGTGTAGCAGGGCTGGCTGCCCCAGTCATGCCGGTACTCGGGCCGATAGTTGACCAGTAGAAGGATTCTGGCGCCTGGCACCTCCGCGATCAGGACATCGAGGAACGCTTCGGTCTCACTATCGAGCCATTGCAGGTCTTCGAACAGCACCATCAGCATCTGGTTCTGGCTCTCGCGCACCAGCAGCCTTACGATCGCCTCGAAGGTGCGCTGGCGCCGGATGGCGGGATCCATCGTCGGCAGCGCCGAATCCGGTTCGACGACACCCAGCAGATAGAGCAGGTAGGGCAGATGCTCCTCCAGCGCGCGATCGAGGATCAGCAGCCTGCCGGTGGCCTTCTCACGATAGCGGCGTTCGTCATCCTGCGCGGTGATCTGGAAGTAGTTGCGCAGCAGGTCAATCAGCGGCAGGTAGGGAAATGCCTTGCCATGCGACACCGAAAAGGTCTCGAGCACCATGCAGCCTTGCGCCAAGCGGGCCTTGAATTCGTGGAATAGACGCGATTTGCCGACCCCCGCCTCGCCGACCACCCCGACGATCTGGCCCTGCCCTCCCCTGGCCCGTTCCAGCGCCTCACCCAGCCGCTCCAGTTCAGCCTCGCGACCGACAAACCGGGCCAGGCCACGGTGCGCGCCCACCTGCAGCCGCGTGCGCAACGCACCCAGGCCGAGCACCTCATACACCGCCAGCGGCTCGCGCAGCCCCTTGATCTGGGTGCGCCCCAGCGCCTTGAACTCGAAGTATCCTTCGGTCAGCCTGTGGGTCGATTCACTGACGAGGATGGAGGATGGCGTCGCGACGCCTTCCATCCGTGCGGCGATGTGAATCGTGTGCCCCACCGGATCGTAGTCGGTGCGCAGGTCGTCCTTGCGGATCGAGCGGACCACCACTTCCCCGGTATGCACGCCGACCCGGATCTGGAGCGGGATGCCCTGCTCCAGTCGAACCCGGTCACTATGGCGGTGCATGGACTGCTGCATGCGAAGTGCGGCGAACAGTGCCCGCAGTGCGTGGTCCTCGTGCGCGATCGGCGCGCCGAACAGGGCGAGGATGCCATCGCCCAGCGACTTGGCCACGTACCCCTCGTAGTGATGCACGGCGTCCATCATCAGCGTCACGACCGGGTCGATCAGGCTGCGGGCTTCCTCCGGATCCAGGTCCTGGATCAACGCGGTCGAGCCGGCCATGTCAGCAAACAATGCGGTGATAGTCTTGCGCTCGCCGCCGGCGTCCGCGCCCTTTGCCTCCATGGCGGCTTGCTCCGCGCGGATCCGCTCGGCCAGATGAGGAGGCGTGTAAAGAATCGGGGCCGGAACGGGCAGCGCCGGAGGTGGGCCAGGTCGGGGCGTCGCTGCAACCGTGTCCGTCAACACCACACCGCAGGCCTCGCAGAATTTCGCCGTGGGGCTGCACTCATGGCGGCATTGCGGGCAGATCAGCGCAAGTCTTTGCCCACACTCCTCGCAGACCCTGGCGCCCGCGGGGTTCTCGAACTGGCAATTGGTGCAGCGCATCTCATCCCCTGACGCCATGGCCGCCACGCACTCATTCAAGGCACAAACCCCGCGCTTGGCAAGACCGCTACGGGTCTGGCCCGCCCAAACTTTTTGGCAGAAGGCTCTAGGAGCCTTGCCATGTCCTGCCGCCTGTACTCGGGCGGTAGGAAATCGTACGCACCGTGAATCGACCACCGGGCGGTCGTTGGGACCGGCGACGGTGGATCCGACGATACATCCCTGACTCAGCAGCGGTGGCGATCCGACCACCCTGCCCGCGCGCGGTCCCAGGGGTGGCCCGCTACGGTCAAGACTCGTGGGGCAACGCACGTCGACGGGCCGTCGGCGGCCTTGCACCGCCCGCGCGGCCCTCCGCCGGTAGGCGCCCGCTGGGCACCGGGCCCGGTGTCTGGATGGGCGGAATGCCCACGGCCTCTAGGTGACGGGCCGGGCGAAGCCAAGCGGCGGTGGCCCCGACATTGAGCCATTCACCGGCTGCCGAGGTGCGAGATGAAAGTCATCCCTTCGCGTGGAAACCGTTACCGATTGGGGCGACTCAAGCACACACGAGCTCTGGCAGTTCGAGCGGCCAATCGGTGATTTGACGCCGGCGACAGTTGGATTGTCACTGGCAGACGGGAAAGAGGCCCTGCATAAGCTGCAACAAATCGTGGTCGCCGAGCAATCCGAAGAGATTTGTGAGTTGCGACGGGTCTGTTCTCGATGCGGCCGCTGGCTTCCTCTCAAGGACTATCGGATACGCAAAGTTGACACGGTCTTCGGAAAGGTCGCCTTTCGTAGTGCGCGAATCTTGTCCTGCCCCTGCGAGCCTCCGTACTATCTGGAAATAGAATACAACCCTATGTCGGCCTACATTCTGGAGCGTGCGACGCCAGAATTACTTGCCCTTTAGGCAAAATTGTCCTCTCAAATGCCGCGCTGCGTGTCGGCACCTGCATCGACGGCGCTGAGGTTCACGTCGGTGGCGTTGGAGGGGACGTCGACTGGCGTGCGACACACCACCTTTCACGGTTGCATAGGTTGATATTGAACGATGGCAAGACAGGTCGGACCGCGCAGAGCCAAACCTGAGCGATTACTAGGACTTCCTAGTCCGTAGTGTAGATGAGGACCTCTGCGGCGAAATCCATCGGGGCCGGCGGACTCAGTTCCGCGATCGAGTCCGATTCCGCAACCGAACCTACTGGCTATCGACACTTTGCGGAGCCATCGCAACGGAGTAGCGCATACAATGCCCCCTTATTCGGACGTCAGGGCGATTGATACTCGAATTAACCATGACTCAAGCACCGGCACAAACGCAACTGCTGGCAACGAAGGGGGGCGGCACAGTACCAGCGATCCCTACCACGCCGCGCTACGGCAGCGCGCGTCGCAGTGGGACGGCTTCGTGCTGGAGCGCCACCTGTTGCCTTCCGGCATGCTCGACACCACGATCATGCCTGTGCATTGCCTGGCCATCCCGCTCGGTCGCCATCCTGTACCGATCAACTGGCATCTGAACGGCCGCCGCCTGGTGGGAGCGATGGCCCCGAACCAAGTCTATTTTCGTGCTGCCGGCGACGCGCTTTCGAGCACCTGGTCATCCCCGCTGGATGCCATTTACTTTTCGGTCCGCCCCGATGCCGTTGGACTGGCCATTGAACAGGAGCATCAACGCAGCATTCCGGATCTGCGCTCGGACTTCGCCGGTGGCGCCGACGTTGGCCTGGTGCAAATGGTGCTGGCGCTGGACGCGCACGTAAAGGGGGGCGGCGTTGGTGGCAGCCTGTTCGAGCAATCCTTGTTACTGGCCATCAGTCTGCGCGTGGCCGTCCTCTACGGCGACATAGGGGGTAAAGACGCGACAACACCGGCGGGCCGGTTGCGGTGCGGCGTTTTGTCCAGGCACACGCTGGCCCGCCTTGATGATTTTATCCTCGCCCACTTGTCGCAGTCGCTCACCATCGACGCGATCGCCGCGGCCGTTCACATCAGTCCCTTCCACCTCTGCCGGATGTTCCGCAAGACGCGCCACATCAGCCTGTGGCAATACGTGCTGAAGTGTCGCATCGAATATGCGCGGAAACTGATACGGCGCCACTCTGACATGCCGCTTGCCGACGTGGCGGCCGCCAGCGGATTCGATTCCTATACACAGTTCTTCGTCGCGTTCCGCAAGTTCTGCCGGGCCTCGCCGAGCAACTTCCGTCATCAGGGAGCTGTGCCAGAGGGTCAAGCCTGAACGGGCCAATGCGACACGGCCCTCCGGAAAATTTGCGCAAGAAACCGCAGACTCCGGCTTACCGAAACCCGTATTATCCTTGTATTCACCCTAAGGAATCACTGATTAAATCAGTGCGCAGGTCATCGCGGCATTGAGGAAGTGCGTTGTCATAGGCGTGTCCATGATTCAGGTCCAGTGATGAAGCGACAGATTAGCTTTGCGGAAGCGGAGAGCCACGGGAAGAAGCGAGTAACGCGC
>LRMT01000261.1 GCA_001725945.1 Cupriavidus sp. UYMMa02A
GGCCGCCGCTGTAGCCGCCGCCCGACGATTCGCGGCCGTAGCCGCCACCGCCACCGCCACCACCGCCGTAGCCGCCTTCATCACCGCCAGCGCCGGCGCCTGGCGCCCACCCAGCATCTGCATCTGGTCCGCGACGATGTCGGTGCTGTACTTGTCCTGGCCGCTCTGATCCTGCCACTTGCGGGTGCGGATCTTCCCTTCGATGTAGACCGACGAGCCCTTGCGCAGGTACTGCGCGGCGATTTCGGCCAGCTTGCCGAACATCGAGACGCGGTGCCACTCGGTGGCTTCCTTCATTTCGCCGGACTGCTTGTCCTTGTAGCGGTCAGTGGTCGCCAGGCGCAGGTTGGTCACGGCGTCGCCGCTGGGCAGGTAGCGGGTTTCCGGGTCCGCGCCCAGATTGCCGACGAGGATGACTTTATTGACCGATGCCATGTGAATGTTCTCCAAAAGCCACGCGCTGTGCTGAAAAGCGTGGCATTGCTCAGTAAGTAGGTAGATTGAACCGGTTTGCTGCTGCTGGCTACCGCGCGGGCGACGACTGCAAAGCGAGACTGCAAAAGCGACAACGTAAACGAATAACGCGCCCCCGGCCAACTAGTCGGGAAGCGCGGTCATGCTAGGCCATATTCGGCCAGGATGTGTTGCAAAGTGATGCGGCGGGCGCCGTTTCAGGCCGCTGCCTGTGCACTCGCCTGCCCCCTGGCCGGCGGCGGTTTCATGCTCCAGGCGATTATAAGCCAGAGCAGAAGTACCACCGCACATCCAACAAACACGGCGCTGCGGCCCTCATGCTTGAGCAGCCAGCCGCCCACCACGCCGCCAAGGAACAGCCCGAGCGCCTGCGTGGTGTTGTACACGCCGAGCGCAGCGCCGCGCGAAGCGGCAGCGTAGCGCGAGACCAGCGAAGGCTGCATGGCCTCCAGCACGTTGAAAGCCACAAAGAAGAGCAGCAGTACGCCGACGATGGCCCAGAGTCCGTGCACCGCCGCGAACAGCAACTGCACCGCCGTCATCAGCCCCACCGCACCGAGCAACACCGGACGCACGCGCCCATAGCGCTCCGCGGCCATCATCGGTCCGAGCATCAGAACGAAGGACACCAGGACCACCGGCAGGTAGACCTTCCAGTGCTGGTCCAGCGGCATGCCGGCATCGGAAAGCATGGCAGGCACCACCATGAACATCGCAACCTGCGACGCGTGAAGCGCCAGCACGCCCACGTTCATGCGGATCAGGTCGGGATTGAGCAGCACCTGGCGGAATGGCAACCGCACCGGATGCGGCGCAGGCGGGGTGGGCACCACGAACAGCGTCACGCCGATCGCCACCACGCCCAGCACCGACATCAGCGCGAAGATGCCCGGCATGCCGATCGCGTGCAGCAGCGGCGAGGCGATCACGAGCGACAGCGCGAAAGTCAGGCCAATGCTGCCGCCAACCAAGGCCATGGCCTTGGTACGGTGGCGCTCGCGCGTCAGGTCGGCGATGCAGGCAGTGATGGCGGCCGAAATGGCGCCAGTGCCCTGCAACGCGCGGCCCGCGGTGATGCCCACCAGCGTGTCCGAGAACGCGGCCACGAGGCCGCCCGCGACGAACAGCAGCAGGCCCGCCACCATGACAGGCTTGCGGCCGATACGGTCCGACAGCCAGCCGAGCGGTATGTGCAGGAAAGCCTGCATCAGGCCGTAGATGCCCATGGCCAGGCCGACGCGCTGGGCGTCATGGCCGTCGGGCAGGCCCCGCGCGTATTCCGCGAAGACCGGCAGGATCAGGAACAGGCCCAGCATGCGCAGCGCGAAGATGCTGGCGAGCGACAGGCTGGCGCGCAGCTCGACGCGTGTCATGCGTTCGCGCTGGGGCGCGGCCTTGGCTTCGCCGGCAACGGCGGCATCTGGGGAAGAAGACGGGATCGGCGACATGGCGATCGTGGAATGAGTCAGGCGGGCTGCCGGCGCAGACGGCAATGGCTGTTTCGATCGGCATCCGGGGCGGAAGTTGCCATCCCGGGCGACCAGGCAAGCGCGGCAATCGGCCCTTCGGCCCGGTTCGCATCGGTGCGCGCCTTGCGCAGGCAACCCTGGAAACCGAAGTTCGGTATATTAACAGGTTTGCTTCCTCGCGCTTTCGGGGTCACCTGGTCCCGCCGCGCGGGCGCGGCGTATGTCTCCGGCGGCGATTGGCGGCGCAGGGGTGGCCTGCAGCACAGCCCCGCGATGGCGCATGAATCACCTGCATTTCAGTTTGGATTTCCGTTAGACCGACCTGTCCACGCGCCTCGCGCCGACCGGCGGCCTGCCCGGCGACGACTTTTCGGCATATGGAAGAAATCAAGATCCGTGGGGCCCGCACCCACAACCTCAAGAACATCAATCTCGACCTGCCGCGCAACCGGCTGATCGTGATCACCGGCCTGTCGGGCTCGGGCAAGTCGTCGCTGGCGTTCGATACGCTTTACGCCGAAGGCCAGCGCCGGTACGTGGAGTCGCTGTCGGCCTACGCGCGCCAGTTCCTGCAGCTCATGGAGAAGCCGGACGTGGACCTGATCGAGGGCCTGTCGCCAGCCATCTCGATCGAGCAGAAAGCCACCAGCCACAACCCGCGCTCGACCGTCGGCACGGTGACCGAGATCCACGACTACCTGCGCCTGCTGTACGCGCGCGCTGGTACCCCCTACTGCCCCGACCACAACCTGCCGCTGCAGGCCCAGAGCGTCTCGCAGATGGTGGACGCCGCGCTGGCGCTGCCCGAAGACACCAAGCTGATGATCCTGCGCCGGTGGTGGCCGACCGCAAGGGCGAGCATTCCGACCTGTTCGACACCATGCAGGCGCAGGGCTTCGTGCGCTTTCGCATCCGCTCGGGCGGCGGCACCACGCATGAAGCCGAGGCCAAGGTCTATGAAGTCGATGCGCTGCCCAAGCTGAAAAAACGGAGAAGCACACCATCGAAGTCGTGGTGGACCGTGTCAAGGTTCGCGCCGACATCAAGCAGCGCCTGGCCGAGTCGTTCGAGACCGCACTGCGCCTGGCCGACGGCCGCGCCCTTGCGCTGGAGCTCGACAGCGGCAAGGAGCACATGTTCAGCTCGCGCTTCGCGTGCCCGATCTGCTCGTACTCGCTGCAGGAACTCGAGCCGCGCCTGTTCTCGTTCAACAATCCGATGGGCGCCTGCCCGAGCTGCGACGGCCTGGGCCAGATCACGTTCTTCGACCCGAAGCGCGTGGTGGCCTTCCCGAACCTCTCGCTCGCGTCCGGCGCGATCAAGGGCTGGGACCGGCGTAACCAGTTCTACTTCCAGATGCTGCAAAGCCTGGCGGCCTTCTATGACTTCGACACCGACACCGCGTTCGAAGACTTGCCCGCCAACGTGCAGCAGGTGGTCCTGCACGGCTCCGGCGAAGAAGAGATCCCTTTCACCTACATGAACGAACGCGGCCGCACCACGGTGCGCGAGCATGTGTTCGAAGGGATCATCCCGAACCTCGAACGCCGCTACCGTGAGACCGACTCGGTTGCCGTGCGCGAGGAACTGGCCAAGTACCAGAACAACCAGCCCTGCCCGGTCTGCCACGGCACGCGCCTGCGCACGGAGGCTCGGCACGTCAAGATCGGCGAAGACGACCAGGCGCGCGCGATCTTCGAGATCAACGGCTTGCCGCTGCGCGATACGTTGACCTATTTCCTGACGCTGGACATGCACGGCGCCAAGCGCGAGATCGGCGACAAGATCATCAAGGAAATCACCGCGCGGCTGAACTTCCTGAACAACGTGGGGCTCGACTACCTCTCGCTCGAACGCAGCGCCGATACGCTGTCCGGCGGCGAGGCACAGCGCATCCGGCTCGCCTCGCAGATCGGCTCGGGCCTGACGGGCGTGATGTACGTGCTCGACGAGCCGTCGATCGGCCTGCACCAGCGCGACAACGACCGGCTGATCGGCACGCTCAAGCACCTGCGCGACATCGGCAACTCGGTGCTGGTCGTGGAGCACGATGAGGACATGATCCGCGCGAGCGACTACGTGGTCGACATCGGCCCCGGCGCCGGCGTGCATGGCGGCATGATCGTGGCCGAAGGCACGCCGCAGCAGATCGAGGACTCGCCCGCGTCGCTGACCGGGCAGTATCTTTCCGGACAGCGGCGCATCGAGGTACCGGCCTCGCGCGCCGCACCCGATGACGAACGCCTGCTGCGCATCGTCAACGCCACCGGAAACAACTTGCGCAACGTCACGGCGGAGGTCCCGGTCGGCCTGCTGACCTGCATCACCGGCGTGTCGGGCTCGGGCAAGTCCACGCTGATCAACGACACGCTCTACCATGCGGTGGCGCGCCACCTGTACGGCTCCACGCCGGAGCCGGCGGCGCACGACCGCATCGAGGGGCTCGAGCATTTCGACAAGGTCATCAACGTCGATCAGAGCCCGATCGGCGCACGCCGCGCTCGAACCCGGCCACCTACACGGGCCTGTTCACGCCGATCCGCGAACTGTCGCGGGCGTGCCGTCGGCCAAGGAACGCGGCTACGATCCGGGCCGCTTCTCGTTCAACGTCAAGGGCGGGCGCTGCGAATCGTGCCAGGCGACGGCGTGCTCAAGGTCGAGATGCACTTCCTGCCCGACGTCTACGTGCCTTGCGACGTCTGCCACGGCAAGCGCTACAACCGCGAGACGCTCGAAGTCCTGTACAAGGGCAAGAACATTTCCCAGGTGCTGGACCTGACCGTTGAGCAAGCGCATGAGTTCTTCAGCGCGGTGCCGGTCGTGCGCCGCAAGCTGCAGACGCTGCTGGACGTGGGACTCGGTTATATCCGGCTGGGCCAGTCGGCCACCACGCTGTCGGGCGGCGAGGCGCAGCGCGTCAAGCTGTCGCTGGAGCTGTCCAAGCGCGATACCGGCCGCACGCTATATATCCTGGACGAGCCCACCACGGGCCTGCACTTCCACGATATCGAACTGCTGCTCAAGGTCATCCACAAGCTGCGCGACCAGGGCAATACCGTGGTGATCATCGAGCACAACCTCGACGTGATCAAGACCGCGGACTGGCTGATCGATATGGGTCCCGAGGGCGGGGCCGGCGGCGGGCAGGTGATTGCGCGCGGTACGCCTGAGGATGTGGCGAAGAGCAAGGCTAGCTTTACGGGGAAGTATCTGAGGCCGTTGCTGGAGCGGTAGGCGTTGGGAGTTTTCTGCGACGGTCGGCAGACGGCTCCGTCAGCCATTGCAGTCTTTGAGGCGTATCAAGATGAGATGACATTGCGGTCCTCGCGGTCGACGCTATCTCCTAAGGTGAGACGACCGGCGTGACGATCACGTCGGTCGTTTCCACAACAACGAGGAGACACCGATGCGACTTCGAATACGGAATGTGGTCAGGGTCGCGGTCCTTGCGGCTGCTGTCGGCGCGAGCGCCATCCATGCACAGAATGCGCCCGACAATGCGATTCACAATACAGATGGCTCACGAACCATCTTGCGATCACAACAACTGCCTGAGGCCAATAAGCGCCACGCGCGGTGGTGCCAGATGCACGGTGCGGTAGACATTACAAACGAAGGCGATGTGACGCTCGGCCCAAAGACATTCGACGGGATCGTCTGCCGATCTCTCGATCCTTCCACGCCGGGCTTCTCTGGCGCGTACATACCAAAGGATCAGAGCCAGCGCATCATCGCTCCCGACGCCGAGATGGAGAAGGCTCCTTCCAACACTCCTAAATTCCCAAGAAAGTCGCTTGAGCCGGAAAGCTCGCTGGTTCCTGCTATCGACACCACCTTGCATTCAATACGGCAAGTCCTACCATGAACGGCAAGGACGGCCGCGATGGCCGCCACGGCCAACATCCGGAGGCCCGCCATGGAACTCCTGTCGGTACCGGTCACCAAGCCGGAAGCGACCAACTTCATCTTCGGCCAGTCGCACTTCATCAAGACGGTGGAAGACCTGCACGAGGCACTGGTGGGCACCGTGCCCGGCATCCGCTTCGGGCTGGCGTTCTGCGAGGCATCGGGCAAGCGGCTGGTTCGCTGGTCAGGCACCGATGAGTCGCTGATCGACCTGGCCTGCGAGAATGCCCGCACGGTCGGTGCGGGGCACTCATTCTTCATCTTCCTGGGCGACGGGTTCTTCCCCGTCAATGTGCTCGGCGCCGTGCGTGCGGTGCCGGAGGTCTGCCGGATCTACTGCGCGACAGCAAACCCCACCGAAGTCATCATTGCGCAGACGGATGGCGGGCGGGCCGTGTTGGGCGTCGTCGATGGCGCATCGCCGCTGGGCATCGAGACGGATGCGGATATCCGCGAGCGACGGGAGTTGCTAAGGAAGTTCGGCTACAAGCTGTAAGAACACGAATCGATAGCCGCACGAACTGAGACAGGAAGGTTCTTCTCTGATAGCTCTGATAGGCGAGAGAAGGCTCGTCTGTTGACGAGCGCACGCCGCTTATCGTCGTTCTACGGATCGAACCACGACAGAGCCCCATTCTGCAATTTGATGTAGGTTCAACGGATGCAGACTTCGTAGACTTTTGGGATTTTCCCTATTGAGCGGAGTATCAACGCACGAACAATGAAGTCTCACATTTGCTGGTGCGGAGACTTCGGAAACATGGCAGATATTAGATATGCGCTAAAGAACGGCGACAGGTAGCGCGGCATGCATCGTGACGGTACCGGATTTCTCTTGTGGGTGACACCCGGCGAAAAAGCTGCCATGCTCGCCGAGCTTGAGCGACGCGTGAAACGAAGCGCAGAATACAATCTCTTCACGAATTCCTGCAGCACCAACGTTGCCCAGGCGCTGTCTATCGCCGCCATTGTTTCGAAGGACCCACGCTACTTCGATACGCCGGTATCGCCAAAGGAAATGTTCATGATGCTAGGCCGATCAAGCCGCCTTGTAGAGAGACGAGACTACAGAAAAGGATGGGAAGGTGGCGCGTCTGGCAACTGGTAGGTGGATCATTGCCGTGCTGGCATTCGCCGTGATCATATGCACGGTGGCGATGACTTTTGGCGGCTATCGGCTATTGGATTGGCGAACGTACACGGCAATCCGGTCCGTGAAGATATACCCGGATATTGTGGATGTGCCACCCGAGTACACCAGGCATGAGGAGCCATCAGCGGTGTTACTGCCCGGCTCGACGTGCAGGCTCGTAGCGCAGTATGCGAAGGATTTCTATTCCTCCCGTGTGAGATGTGACAACGGTATCGTTGGCTGGACGAACGAGCCGGAAGCCTTCTCGCCGCCGATACCGATATCGTGACCTGTCCTTGGCTTTCCGAATTGCCAATGGCAGGATGCCGACGAGGCAAGCCGCTCGCCTGATGGATTCTCAATGCCGCGCCGCAGCACTCAGTTGCTGCACCGGCGGTGCGCCGGAAGCATCGTCTTCCTTCATCCGGCTGCGATTCAGCACACCCGCTTGCTCCAGCACCGGGTAAGCCGTCGCGCAGAACAGCGAGTTCAGGCGCTTGAGTTCACTGATCACGGCGATTCACGCGTGCGCGGCGGCGGCTGCCAGGCCGGCTGGCGCCGCGCGGAGATGGCCTCGAAACTGCGATGGCGGCCCGAAGGTGCGGTCCAGCCGCCGGTTGCGGTGCTGCCCTGAACAGCGGCGTCGCGGCGCTCGGGCTCCCGCATCGGCTGGGTCGGTACGAATTCCGCAGGCTCATCTTCGGCTCGCGGCACGCTGCGCGGCTTGCGCAACAGGAACAGCGTGCGCCACGTCTCGCCGAATACCATCGGCGCAGCCAGTGCAAGTACTGCCAGCATGACAAGCAAGGCGCCGGTCCACCCGAGCAGGTTGGCGACCATGCCGCCGAGCGCGTGTCCGGCCGCGCCGCCGGCCGTTCCGCCTTCACCGCCGGTCAGCGCCTCGAGCGAAGCGCTCGCGCAGAGCACGATCACCGTCCCGAGCCAGACCCGCAACGAGCCAGGGCCGGACAGGCGGCGTTCGCGCGCGAGCAAGCCACCGAAAAACCGCCACATCAGCGGCACCAGCCACAGAGTCGAAAAACCGAACCAGCCAAAACCCATGATCGCCATGCCACGTTCAAAACTACGGGCAGCGATTGTAGCGTTTAAGGCGGCCGCTCATGGCCCCGGGCAGCGCAATAAAACGCAAGTTTTCGTAAGCGCTGCGCCGTGGCAACATCCCCCTGCCCTGCTGGCGCCCTACTGGCCGGCGCGGAACGGGTACTTGGCGAAGATCTGCCCCACCACCTTGTCGATGCGCTGCTGGACATTGGACTGGTCGCTCGTGTCCACGCTGCCGACGGCAACGCCTTCCCACACCAGCTTCATCGCCTTGCGATCGACCAGGTCGATATTCAACGTACCTTCGGTATACGTGTACACGTCGTTATAGAAGCCATAGCCGGGCCACGGCGCGTAAAGGCCGCCGCGGTAGCCGTAGTAGCCCATCATCGGCGGCGGCGCTGGCGTGACCTGAACCTTCTCCTGCGTGCGGGCGTTGAAATTGACCAGCAGGTCGGGCGCCTGGGCGTTGTACTGGTAGCCGCGCGATGTCATCTCGCGCTGCACGGCGCTCTTGAGGTACTGCGTGGTCAGGCTTTCATAGCCCCGGCGGTCCGTGCCCGGGCTCTTCACAAAGCCGAAGCTGCGGTACGCATTGAAATCCGCGCTGCGGTTGTAGTCGGTCTTGATATCGGGCGCGCTCGCGCACGCCGTCATCAGCACCGACGCCAGGGCGGCCGCCGCCGCCGTCATGCTTCTTGGAGTATCCACCATACGTCTCCGGGAACCGGCGGCAGGGCTAGTTCCACTTGCCGCCGGCACCACCCACGCCCAGGCGGCCCCCGCCGATGAGCACCAGCGTCAGCGCGGCCGCCAGATACATGCCTTGCAGTTCGAGCTGCCAGCCACCGGTTTCATTGAGCATGCCGATCTGCTTGGTGTGAACCAGCGCGACCGCGAACAGCATGTTGACGACCACGAGCAGCGCCGCCGCGCGCGTCCACAAGCCGATGATCAGCAGCACGGGAGCGATGACCTCGCCGATATACGCGCCGTAGGCAACCCACGCGGGCAAACCAGCCTGCGTCGCGGTCTGCTCGACGAAGCCCACGCCGCCCCTCAGCTTGGCGATGCCATGCATCAGGATCAATATCCCCAACACGATGCGCAATACTGCCTTGCCCAGATCCTGCGAACCCTGAGAGCCGCTCATGGCCATCCTCCTTGCCGGTTGAGAACAGTCGGAGCCCCCGGAACACCGCGGGGACGCCTGGCACCGCCAAGCGACTTCCCACGCACGCACAGGACTCGCACATGTACCTTAGTGCCCCGCGGCGTGAAGGTAAAGGCGCAAGCGTTGGCCATCCGATTCACCCGCGGCGCTGTCAGACCACGCGGTGCATGGCCGGTTGCCGGGGCTCGTGCATGCCGACCTTGCGCGCGTTCTCGGGCAGGATCTCGCTGAGGAAATCCAGGAAGCGGCGCACCGCGGGCGTCACGCCCTTGCGCGACGGGAACACCGCGTGCAACGTGCCCACAGGCATTTCCCACTGAGGCAGCAACAGCTCCAGCTCGCCGCTGTCGATGGCGTCGCGACAGTACATGCGCGGCAGCATGGCCACGCCGATGCCGGCAATCGCCGCCTCGCGCAGCAATGCGAACTCGTCCGTCACCAGCCGGGGGTCGTATGCGATCTGGATGGTTTCACCGGTCTTGCACCCGAGGGTCCAGCCATGCTTGCCGTCGTGCGGCTTCTGGCCGACGCCCGGCATGCCGTCGAGCGCCTGCGGCGTGCGCGGACGGCCGATGCTGTCGAGCAGGCCTGGACTTGCCACCAGCATGAGCTGGCTTTCGCCGAAGGTACGCACCGCGAGACTCGAATCTTCCATGACCTCGCGCACGCGCAGCGCCAGGTCATAACCTTCGCCGATCACGTCGACACGCCGGTTGGTCGCCTCTAGTTCGATGCGCACGCCCGGGTTGGCACGCATGAAATGTCCGATGGCCGGCGCCAGCAGGATCTGCGCGATCGCCACCGGACAACTCGCGCGCAGTGTGCCGCCGGGCTGGTCGCGCGCCTGATCGATCACTTCACGCGCGGCCTCCGCCTCGTTCAGCATGGCGCGGCAACGCTCGTAGAAGGACTCGCCAAGCGGCGTCACGCGCACCTGACGCGTGGTCCGGCGCAGCAGTTGCACGCCGAGGTCGCGCTCAAGCTGTGCGATGCGCCGGCTCAGGCGCGACTTGGGGATGCCGGTGGCACGGCTGGCCGCCGAAAAGCTGCCATGCTCGACCACTTGGGCGAACAGCGACAAATCGTTCAGGTCCTGCATGAAGGTCTCCGCCAGCGCAACGGTGCCGCGCCCGTCTGGGCAATACATCTCGTTGCATGAATAGAACAATTATTTGCATTTTGCCTCACTACCGATACCAATGCCCAGCCGCTATCTTTCTTCCATCGCAACCGCCCCTCGTGGAGAAAGACATGAACATCCTGCAGATCGATTCGAGCGTTCTTGGTGACAATTCCGTTTCGCGTAGCCTGACCGCCAGCGTGGTGGCCGACCTGGTCGCCGCCAATCCCGGCGCCAAGGTAACCGTGCGCGATCTGGACCAGGATGCCCCGGCCCACCTGTCCGGCAACCTGCTGCCCGTGCTCGGCGGCCCGAAGGAAGGCTTGAACGCCGTGCAGGAAGCCGAGCTGCAGCGCACCGAAACGTGGCTGGCCGAGTTCCTGGCTGCCGACGTGCTGGTGGTTGGCGTGCCGCAATACAACTTCAGCATCCCGAGCCAGCTCAAGGCCTGGATCGACCGCATCGCCCAGGCCGGCCGTTCTTTCAAGTACACCGAGACGGGCCCGGTGGGCCTGGCCGGCGGCAAGCGCGTGATCATCGTGTCGTCCCGCGGCGGCGTGCGCCAGGACGCAATGAACTGGACCTGCACGAGAAGACCGTGGATGTGGTGCTCCGCTTCCTGGGCATGACCGACATCACCTACGTGCGCGCCCACGGCCTGGCCATGGGTCCTCAGGCTCGCGAAGCCGGCCTGGACAGCGCCCGCACCGAGATCGCGGCGCTGAACGACGCGCCCGCCTGGCCGCCTGAGCGGGTAGCGGCACACCGGCTCGCCCGTGGGGCGGAACGGGTCTATGATGGATGCGGGGCGCTACGGCGCCCGCGTGCCATTGGCGGCGTGACTGGCCAGCCTGCACCGGCCAGCCGCGTCCTTCGCCCAGTCATCGACCGTTCCCGGGAGCCCGCATGACGTCAGCCCTGTTGCCAGCCGCCGCCGTCCACCCGCCGCACGAACCCGCCTTGCTTTCGCAGTACCGGCACATCCGGTCCGCCACCGAGGCGATGGTGGCGGATCTGTCGGACGCCGACGCGACAGTGCAGTCGATGGAGGACGCCAGCCCCGCCAAATGGCACCTGGCCCACACCACGTGGTTCTTCGAGGAATTCGTGCTGGCCGCGCGGGTGCCGGACTACGAGCCGGTCGATCCCGCCTATCGTTTCCTGTTCAATTCGTACTACGAATCCGTCGGCCCGCGCCATCCGCGCCCGCGCCGCGGCCTGCTCACGCGGCCGTCGCTCGACGAGATCCTGGCCTATCGCGAGGCCGTGGACGAATCCATGCTGACCCTGCTCGGCACGGCCCAGACAGACGCCGAAGCGGCGCTGATCACGCTCGGCCTGCATCATGAGCAGCAGCACCAGGAACTGTTGCTGACCGATATCCTCCACCTGTTCGCGCAGAACCCGCTGCGGCCCGCATTCGCGCCGGAACTGCTCGAGCCGGTCATCGCCGACCCGCGCCCGGCGCGGACTGGGTCGGCTTTGACGGCGGCGTGGTCGAGATCGGCCATCGCGGCGAAGACTTTGCCTTTGACTGCGAGGGGCCGCGTCACAAGGTTTACCTGCAGCCCTACACGCTGTGCTCGCACCCGGTCAGCAATCGCCAGTGGTTCGAGTTCATCGAAGACGGCGGCTACCAGGCGGCCGGACTATGGCTGTCGGACGGCTGGCGCTGGGTATGCGAACAAGGCATCCAGGCCCCGCTCTACTGGGAAGAACGCGACGGCACGTGGTGGCAGATGACGCTGCGCGGCATGCATCCGGTCGATCCGGAAAGCCCCGTCACGCACATCAGCTTCTATGAGGCCGACGCCTTTGCCCGCTGGGCCGAGCGGCGGCTGCCGACCGAGGCCGAATGGGAACATGCCGCGCGCAACCTGCCCGCCACGGGAAATTTCATCGAAGGCCGCGTGCTGATGCCGCTGCCCGACCGGCAGAACACCTCGGGCGTGCTGCGCCAGATGTTCGGCGATGTGTGGGAATGGACCGCCAGCGCGTTCCAGCCATACCCGGGTTTCCGCCCCAGCGCGGGCGCGGTCGGCGAGTACAACGGCAAGTTCATGAGCAACCAGATGGTGCTGCGCGGCGGATCCTGCGTCACGCCTGAATCGCATATCCGGGCCAGCTATCGCAACTTTTTCTACCCGCAGCAGCGCTGGCAGTTCACCGGCGTGCGGCTGGCGGACGATGTCTGAGCCACGAACCGGCTCAGCGGCCTGACCACCAGCACCAGCCCAGCCACGCCAGCAGCGCCCAGGCCAGTACGATGGCCGCCGCGGCCCACAGGTTGCGCGGCGCTCGCCCTGCGCCGCCTGCCAGGCGTCGGCCCGCGAGCGGCAATCCGCCTTCACGGCCGCCGGCACCAGCCGCAGGGCCAGCCAGATGCCGAGCGGCACCAGCAGAATGTCATCGACATAGCCCAGCACCGGGATGAAGTCCGGAATCAGGTCGATCGGGCTGAATGCATAGGCCACCACCAGCGCCGCCAGCATCCGCGCGGTCAGCGGCGTGTCCGGATGGCGGCTGCAGAACCACAGCATCACCAGGCTGGATTTCAGGCGGCGCGCCACTGGCGCAAGCGCTGGTTCAGGGGCACTGCCACAACCGGCGCGTCGGGGCCGACAGTTATTTGCCGCCAGCGGGCGCAGCCTTGATCGGCTGGCCGCCCGGTTGCGCGACCGGCGCCTTCAGCGGCGGCGCCGCCACGATGGGCACCTGCGGATACAGCTTCTGCCAGCGCGATTTCAGGCCATTGGCGATCTCCGGCTGGTTGTAGCGCTCGGCAAAGTCGATCACCGTCATGCCCTGCTGGTTCTTCAGGCGCATGTCGGCGCCTTCATCGAGTAGCAGCTTCACGGTCTCGATATGGCCGCCACGCGCGGCCATCATCAGCGGCGTCTGTGCCCGTCGGGCTTTCGGCGTCGATATAGGCAGCGTGGTCGATCAGGTATTTGACGACGTCGTTGCGGCCGGTCGTGCACGCGTAGTGCAGCGGCGTCCAGCCGGTCTTGTTCACCTCGGCCTCCATGTCGTCGACCATCAGCTTGAGCATGTCGAGCTCGCCCTGCAGCGCGGCCATCATCAGCGGCGTCTCGCCCGCGGGGTTGGCCTTGTCGAAGTCGATGTCCTTGGCCTTGATCAGCTCCGTGGCCGCTTTCAGCGACTTTTCGCGCAGGGCCAGCACCAGCACCGGGTTACCGCGGCTATCCGTGATATTGGGGTCCACGCCGCGTCCCAGCAGCTTCTGCACGGTGCGCGCGTCGTCGAATTCGACGGCCTTGCGCATATCGTCGGCCGGCGCGGCCCAGGCCAGCGCCGCGCATCCGAGCAACATGGCGCCGGACAGACTGCGGATAGATTTCAGGTCAAACATGAGCTTCCCTGTCGATGTGCTTGAAAAGCCTGAAGAAATTGTCGCTTGTCTGTGCCGCAAGCTGTTCCACCGGAATGCCGCGCAGGTTGGCAATGAACTCGCCTACGTGACGCACCCAGGCTGGCTCGTTGGTCTTGCCGCGGTACGGCACCGGGGCAAGGTACGGCGAATCGGTCTCGATCAGCATGCGGTCCAGCGGCACCTTGCGCGCAGTCTCCTGCAGGTCCGCCGCGCTCTTGAACGTGACGATGCCGGAAAACGAGATGTGGAAGCCCTCGTCCAGCGCCTGCTTCGCGACATCCCAGGTTTCCGTGAAGCAATGCATCACGCCGCCAGCCTCGCGCGCGTTTTCTTCGCGCATCACGCGCAGCGTGTCGTCCGCGGAGAACGGGTATGGATGATCAGCGGCTTGCCGGTCTGGCGCGCGGCACGGATATGCGTGCGAAAACGCTCGCGCTGCCATTCCATGTCGGCGATGCTGCGGCCGTTCAGGCGGTAGTAGTCCAGGCCCGTTTCGCCGGTGCCCACCACGCGCGGATGCGCGGACAATTCCAGCAGGCGCTCCAGCGACGGCTCCTCGCCTTCCTCGTAGTCCGGATGCACGCCCACCGAGGCATACAGGTTCGGATGCTGCTCGGCCAGCGCCAGCACGCGCGGAAAGTCTTCCAGCGTCACCGAGATGCAGAGCGCATGCGACACCTGGTTGGCACGCATATTGTCCAGCAGCTCGGGCAAGCGGGCCGCGAGATCGGGAAAATCGATATGACAGTGTGAATCTACAAACATGGAGAAACCTCGGGACGGCGGCTCGGGGCGCGGGAATCAACAGGCCTGGCGGGACGTTGCCGAGACCGGCGTCGTATCGGCCGTCATCATTTGCGACGAAAACGTGCTGTGGGGAATCGCGACGATACCGGACAGATCGCCGGCATCGTTGGTTCGTGGAAAAAATCCAAAAAAATCAGTAATAACAATCAGTTGCGAGGAAAACTTCGCCCGAATCATAAAGTCTGCGTGGGCTTTCCGGACTCCAGTTGCTTGCCCAGGATCTCCTCGATGGCGCGCCGCAGGTTGCGGCCATTATCGTCATCGGGAAGATGCACGCCCACCCCCGGCGTCTTCATCGGGGTGCCCGGTGGCGTGATCCATGCCACGTGGCCGGCGACCTGGTACTTCTGCGGCCGGTCGAGCAGCGACAGGACCAGGAACACCTGCTCCCCAAGCCGGAACGGCCGGTTCGAGGGCACGAAAATCCCCCCGCGCGCCAGGAACGGCATGTACGCCCCGTAGAGCCCCGCCTGGTCCTTGATCGACAAGGACAGCACGTTCGGCCGCGCCGGCGCGCCGCCCGTGGTTTCCGCCGCACGCGGCGGTATGGTTGCGACATCTGCACTCATGACTGACCCCTTTCTGACCTGCTACCGCTTTGTTTTATAGGTGTTCTTGACCTGCATCCCGGCTTTTGCCGGGCCCTGCGTGCTGCGTTGGCACTGTCACTGGAACAGTTGCCGGTATTCAAGGAATACGGATTCCATCACCAGCCTTGCGCGAGCGGATGGTTCTCGCTGCGCCGGTGCGCGGCCAGGCGCGTGGCGAAGGCTTCTGGGCCAGCCGTGCGCGCGACCTGCTGCACTGGAACAAGCCGTTCACCAAGGTGCTGGACGAGAGCAATGCGCCGTTCTACAAGTGGTTCGAGGATGGCGAGCTCAATGCCTCGTACAACTGCCTCGACCGCAATCTGCAGAACGGCAATGCCGACAAGACGGCGATCGTGTTCGAAGCCGACGACGGCTCCGTCGCGCGCGTGTCCTACCGCGATCTGCACGCGCAGGTCTGCCGCTTCGCCAATGGCCTGAAGGGCTTGGCATCAAGAAGGGCGACCGCGTGGTGATCTACATGCCGATGTCGGTCGAAGGCGTGGTGGCCATGCAGGCCTGCGCGCGCCTCGGCGCCACGCATTCGGTCGTGTTCGGCGGTTTCTCGGCGAAGTCTCTGCAGGAACGGCTGGTGGACGTCGGCGCCGTGGCGCTGATCACCGCCGACGAACAAATGCGCGGCGGCAAGGCGCTGCCGCTCAAGGCCATTGCCGATGATGCGCTCGCGATGGGCGGTTGCGAGGCGGTGAAGAACGTCATCGTGTATCGCCGCACCGGCGGCAAGGTCAACTGGGTCGAAGGCCGCGACCGCTCGATGGAAGACGTTTCGGCGGGCCAGCCCGACACTTGCGAGGCCGTGCCCGTGAGCGCCGAGCATCCGCTGTTCGTGCTCTACACCTCCGGCTCCACCGGCAAGCCCAAGGGCGTGCAGCACAGCACCGGCGGCTACCTGCTGTGGGCGCTGATGACGATGCAGTGGACTTTCGACGTCAAGCCCGACGATCTGTTCTGGTGTACCGCCGACATCGGCTGGGTCACTGGCCACACGTACATCGCCTATGGCCCGCTGGCCGCGGGCGCGACGCAGATCATCTTCGAGGCGTGCGACCTACCCGACGCCGGCCGCTTCTGGGACATGATCGCGCGCCACAAGGTCAGCATCTTCTACACCGCGCCGACCGCGATCCGCTCGCTGATCAAGGCCGCCGAGGCCGACGAGAAGATCCACCCGAAGCAGTACGACCTGTCCAGCCTGCGCCTGCTCGGCACGGTGGGCGAGCCGATCAACCCCGAAGCGTGGATGTGGTACTACAAGAACATCGGCAACGAGCGCTGCCCGATCGTCGACACCTTCTGGCAGACCGAGACCGGCGGCCACATGATCACGCCGCTGCCGGGCGCACGCCGCTGGTGCCGGGCTCCTGCACATTGCCGCTGCCGGGCATCATGGCCGCCATCGTCGACGAGACCGGCCATGACGTGCCCAACGGCAGTGGCGGCATCCTGGTGGTCAAGCGTCCGTGGCCGGCAATGATCCGCACGATCTGGGGCGATCCGGAACGCTTCAAGAAGAGCTACTTCCCCGAGGAACTCGGCGGCAATCTGTACCTGGCTGGCGATGGCTCGATCCGCGACAAGGAGACCGGCTACTTCACCATCATGGGCCGCATCGATGACGTGCTGAACGTGTCGGGCCACCGCATGGGCACGATGGAAATCGAATCGGCGCTGGTCGCCAACCCGATCGTCGCCGAGGCCGCAGTGGTGGGTCGTCCGGACGACACCACCGGCGAGGCCATCTGCGCGTTTGTGGTGCTCAAGCGCTCGCGTCCGACCGACGCCGAGGCGCAGCAGATCGCCACGGAACTGCGCAACTGGGTGGCCAAGGAAATTGGTCCGATCGCCAAGCCGAAGGACATCCGCTTCGGCGACAACCTGCCGAAGACGCGCTCGGGCAAGATCATGCGCCGCTTGCTGCGTTCGCTGGCCAAGGGTGAGGAAATCACGCAGGACACCTCCACGCTGGAAAACCCCGCGATCCTTGATCAACTGAAGCAAGCGCAGTAACCGGACTCTCCGGCAACGGCTTGCCCGACAAGACCCGCCGCCGCGTCAATCGCGCCGGCGGGTTCTTTACTGTCATCACCGCTCAACTGTCCTAACGCCGCCTATGCCCGACGCCCAGTCGCGTTTCCGCCGCCGGCTGATCCTGTACTACGGCCTGTTCACGCTGGGTTTGTTCGGCTTCGTCGGCATGATGGGGCTGTTGGAGAAGTCCAATGCCGATGCGCTGTGGCTCGGCTATGTCTTCCTCTTCGTCACTATCGCGATCTACGCTTGCATCGGGCTGATCTGCCGTACGTCGGATCTCAACGAATACTATGTCGCCGCGCGGCGCGTGCCGGCCATGTTCAACGGCATGGCGATCGCGGCCGACTGGATGAGCGCGGCATCGTTCATCGGCCTGGCGGGCATCCTGTTCGCGTCGGGCTACGAAGGGCTGGCGTATGTGATGGGATGGACCGGCGGTTATTGCCTGGTAGCGTTCCTGCTGGCGCCATATCTGCGCAAGTACGGCGGCTACACCATTCCCGATTTCCTGGCGGCGCGCTACGGCAATGGCAAGCCGGGCGGCAACCTGCCGGTGCGCGCCATTGCCGTTCTCGCGGCGTCGCTGTGTTCGTTCGTCTACCTCGTCGCGCAGATCCAGGGGGTAGGGCTGGTGGTCACGCGCTTCATCGGCGTGGAGTTCGCGGTCGGCATCTTCTTCGGGCTGGCCGGCATCCTGGTCTGCTCGTTCCTGGGCGGCATGCGTGCGGTGACCTGGACGCAGGTTGCGCAGTACATCATGATGATCGTCGCGTTCCTGGTCACGGTCTCGATGATCGCGTGGAAGCATCATCATGAAGTGGTGCCGCAACTGAGCTATGGGCCGATGCTTTCGCAACTGGACCAGCGCGAGCGGCAGCTCGAACGCGAACCGGCCGAGCTGGCCGTGCGCGAGTTCTTCCGGCAGCAGGCCATCCAGATGCAGGAACGCATCGCACGCCTGCCTCAGTCATTTGCCGAAGAACGCGACGCGCTCGACGCGCGCCTGCGCGACCTGCGTGCGCGCAATGCGCCGCTGCGCGAGATCAAGGCAGTCGAGCGCGAACGGATCGAGTTCCCCGCCGACGCGGGCGCCGCGCAGCAGCAATGGAACCAGATGCGTGAAGACGCGCTCGCGCGCAGCAAGCCTTCGACGCCGTCCACCGAACCTTATCCGTCGGCGTCGGAGCAGGAGCGCGGGAACAAGCGGCTGAATTTCGTGCTGCTGGTGTTCTGCCTGATGCTTGGGACCGCCAGCCTGCCGCATATCCTTACGCGCCTGTACACCACGCCTTCGGTGAAGGAAACGCGCAACTCCGTAGCGTGGGCCCTGTTCTGCATTGCCTTGCTGTACGTGTCGGCACCGACGCTTGCCGCCCTGGTCAAGTACGAATTCTTCCAGCACGTGGTCGGCACGCCTTACGCGGAACTGCCGCAGTGGGTCGTGCAGTGGCGCAAGGTCGATCCGCCCGTGTTTGCGCTGCGCGACGTCAACGGCGACGGCATCGTGCAATGGGCTGAAATCCTGCTTCAGCCAGACATGATCGTATTGGCCGCGCCCGAGATTGCAGGGTTGCCCTACGTGATATCGGGGCTGATCGCTGCAGGCGCTCTGGCGGCGGCCCTCTCCACGGCGGACGGCTTGTTGCTGACCATCGCCAACGCGCTGTCGCACGACGTCTTCTATCACATGGTTGACCGCCAGGCGAGCCACCAGCGGCGCGTCACCACGGCCAAAATCGTGCTGCTTGGCGTGGCGCTGTTCGCGTCGTATGTCACATCGCTGCGCCCGGGCAACATCCTGTTCCTGGTCGGTGCCGCGTTCTCGCTGGCGGCATCGAGCTTCTTCCCGGTGCTGGTGCTGGGCATCTTCTGGCGCCGTACCACGGCTGCCGGCGCGGTGGCAGGCATGGCGGCAGGGCTGGGGATCTCGGTCTACTACATATTCGTCAACTATCCGTTCTTTACGCGGATGACGGGGATCTTCGGCGACCGTTGGTTTGGGGTGGATCCGATCGCGTCAGGCGCCTTCGGTGTCCCGGCAGGATTTGCGGCCGCCATTCTTGTCAGTCTGGTCACGCCGAGGAACGCGCCTGTGATCGACCGGCTGGTGAGTTACTTGCGGAAGGGGTAGGGGACCAGCCCACGAAACACTGGACGCGTCATCGGGCTCTGCTATAATCGCAGACTTCCCGGAGAGATGGATGAGTGGTTTAAGTCGCACGCCTGGAAAGCGTGTATGGGTTAATAGCCCATCGGGGGTTCGAATCCCCCTCTCTCCGCCAGAACATATCGAAAGCCGTCCATTTGGGCGGCTTTTTCGTTTTTCGCTCCTGACGTCACCCCTCCACGTCAACCGCCGCTCCCCCAAACGAACTGCGCTCCAGAATCTGCCCGTCCCGGCCATGGATCAGCAACTCGACCTTGGCCTGTCTGGCTCTTTCGGTTCCGGTCGCAATCGCATGCTGCTGGCAGGTAAATCGATGCTGGTTGCCGGAGCCGCCGTCCAGTTGAACCGCCCAACCGTTGTAGGTGGGTACGACGTGGATGTTCTTGCCGGGCATCGCTGTCTCCCTTGGGGGTGGATGGAAACAGTGTCGGCTCGGAACCGCCGCGCTGGTATCAGACGCTGTCCGACAAGAAGGCGGCGTGCCCCGAGGCTTTATGCACATATAGCATAAGGTACGCCCCGCGCCTGTGGAAGAATCGGATATCCCTCCAACGCATCCACACCATGTCCGACCCCACCGTCTACCTCAACGGCGAACTGATCCCCTTGTCCGAAGCGCGCGTCCCCGTACTGGACCGCGGCTTCATCTTCGGCGACGGCATCTATGAAGTCATCCCGATCTACAACGGCAATCCGTTCCGCGGCGCCCAGCACCTCGCACGCCTTGCGCGCAGCCTGGCGGCCGTCGGCATTCCTGACCCGCACAGCGAGGCCGAATGGCTGGCGCTGATCTCGCGCGTGGTGGAGGCCAACGGGCTGTCTGACCAGATGGTGTACATCCAGGTCACCCGGGGCGTCGCCCGGCGCGCGCATGCATTTCCGAAGGAGGTGACGCCAACAGTTCTGATCATGACGAACCCGATGGTGCTGCCCTCGGCAGAAGCCGTGGGGAAGGGCGTGGCCTGTGTGACGATGGAGGATCGACGCTGGCTCAATTGCCAGGTCAAATCGACGTCGTTGCTGGGCAATGTGCTGGCCGCGCAACATGCAGCCGAGCATGGCGTGACTGAGGCCATCCAGTTCCGCGATGGCTGGCTCACGGAAGCGTCGTCGTCCAATGTATGGGTGGTGCGCAAGGGCCGTGTGTCGGCGCCGCCCAAGGACAACCTGATCCTGGAAGGCATTCGCTACGGGCTGATGGAGGAGCTTTGCGCCGCGCTCGATATTTCGATGGAAGCCCGCCGCATCTCGCGTGAGGAGGTCTTCGGCGCCGATGAGGTTTTGCTGTCGTCGGCAAGCAAGGAGCTGCTGCCTGTGGTGTCCGTCGACGGGCAGGCTATCGGCACGGCGCCCGGTCCGGTGTTCCGCAAGCTCTACGACGCCTACCAGGCTGCGAAGGCGGCACTTTGAGCGCATGGATATCCGCGTGCTAGCATGACTGCCGAACCGCTTCCGGGAGACAGCCATGGCCAAGCGCGAGCGTGGCCGGCGCGCCTTGCAGGACGAGGTGAGCCGGCGAGTGCAGCAGATTGATGAAATCGGCGAGGACGGCGCCAAGATCCGCGCCCCGATGCCTGAACCTCATCCGCGCGATGCACGCGGACGAAACTGGGACATGAAGGGCTTCGGCAGGCCACGGGCTATGAGGCCAGCATCCGCGCCGTGGTCGACAAGGTGCGCGACGAATTCGATCTTTCGGACTCGATCGAGAACCGCGCGCCCAATCCATTCGGCGACTGACCCGTTCCATGCATTGTGCGCGTTAGTGCACGTTAGCGAGCGTCAAGGCGCGCGAGGCATAGAATGCGGGATCCACCGACATAGCGGCCCGCCGCGCGACCACGATGAATTTCCTTCCGATCCTCCTGTTCCTGCATGTGACCGCTGCCGTCGTCTGGGTAGGCGGCATGTTCTTCGCCTATCTGTGCCTGCGCCCGGTCGCGGGGCAGGTGCTGGATCCGCCGTCGCGCCTGCGGCTCTGGCGCGGCGTCTTCGACCGGTTCTTCCGCTGGGTCTGGGCGGCGCTGGTGCTGATCCTGCTCAGCGGCGGTGTCATGATGGCCAACGTCGGCATGGCTTCGGCACCGCCGAACTGGCACCTGATGGCGGGTATCGGCGTGGTGATGGGCGCAATATTCCTGTTCGTTTTCGTCGGGCCTTATCCCGTTTTGCGGCGAGCGGTGGACGCGCAGGAGTGGCCGGCAGCCGCCGCAGCGCTGAACCGGATCCGCCAGGCAGTCGGCATCAACCTGGGGCTGGGGCTGCTCAACGTCGCGGTGGCAACGCTCGGGCGCATGGCAGTTTGAAGGCAGGGCCGGCGGCCGGGGAACTGTCGCATTGCTGTGCTAGTCTTTCCAGACACGCATTGCGAGGAGGTGGATCATGACGAGTGAGTCCCGTTCCGGCCTGAAGGCTTTCGTGCAGACCGCGCCCCAGGCGGGCCGCTATGTCTGGATCATTTCGCTGGTCGATTTCAATGCCCAGCAGATCCGGCGCACCATTGTCTCCGACGATACATTCACCACATCGGACGCCGCGCGTGTCGCGGGTGATGCCGAACTGAAGGCCATGGCGGCGGACCATTAGTCGGCCGACGAACTCGGCCCGGATACCCTTTCTTACAACGAATGTGCTTCTTCGGGCGTTAAACTCAGGGCACATCGACAAGAAAGGGTTTCCATGACGAATCGTTCCCGCGTTCTGCCGCGCGCGATCCTGCTTGCGGCCTTCGTTTGCGGCGGCCTCGCCGTCGGCCACTCGGCCCAGGCCCAGGTCTCGGTCAATATTGGCATTGGCGTGCCGCCGCCAGCGCCGGTCTATGAGGCCGTGCCCGCCCCACGCCCGGGCTATGTCTGGATGCCGGGCTACTGGGACTGGGACGATCACCACCACAAGCACGCGTGGAAGCAAGGGCGCTGGGAGCATGAGCGCCCCGGCTACGTCTATGAATCTCCGCGCTGGATCCAGTCACGCGATGGCTGGGTCCTGGTGCCCGGCCGCTGGGATGATCACCGCGGCAAGGACAAGGGCAAAGGTCCCAAGGGCTATCATTGCCCGCCGGGGCACGCGAAGAAAGGGGAGTGCTGAAGCCATCCTCGGCGGCTGGCCGGCACCGCCGCCAGCGGGGTGACAAGCGCGCGGCATGCCATGCTACGATCGCCCCGCAGGCCAGCCGGTCCGCCGGCGGCCGACACGGAGAGACGGACAATGGCAAAGCATGTTTTCACGCGTGCTCAGTATCTCGACATCCTCAATGACAGCCTGCGCAACCATCCTGGCTGGCGGCCGGGCATGGCTTTCGTGTTCCTGCCGCCGGGCGCGATGCAAGCCAGGCAACGGCCGTGGGATGTACGGGCCCGCTCGAAGCCATTCCCGTGTATGCGGAGATCCAGCGCGTAGCGGCGGACCTGATCCAGGTGAAGGACGAGCAGTCCTAGCCGGGACGGCGCGGGCAGCTTGCCTGCCCGCGCTAGGGACGGCCCTTACTCTTCGTCGTCCTCGCCTTCCCCCTCTTCGAGGAACTCGCGGCGCAGCATCCAGTTGGCGATGGCGTCGTCGCAGATCTGCTTGAGCTTCTGGCGCTCCGGCATCTTGTCGAACATCGCGAAATTGACCAGCGCCATGCCGGCATCGGTGATGTAGAACATCCGGCGCGGGTCGTCCGGGTGGACGATGCGTCCGTCGATGCCGCCTTCGTCGTTGTCCGTCGGCACGTCTTCAAGCTCGACCACGCGGCACGTGAAGCGCGGACTGCGTGTGTGGGTCAGGTACTCGAATTCGTCGTGCAGGACCTCGCCGCTCCTGCCCGCGGCAACCGCGAAGCCCCAGATGAAGCGCGGCATCGGCAGGTCGGACAGGTCTTCAATCTCGTCCATGGTGTTCTCCGTATTGCAATTGCCCGCATTATCTCCCGGAATGCCGTTGCCTGAAATGCCAAGTGATCGCGGACCGCGCTAGCGCACGGCCCGGCACCCGCCCAGCATGGGCGGATTGCTGTCGGTCTGCATCAGGTCGCGCAGCGTGCCTTGGTCGCCCTTGGTCCACCATTCATAGCGGCCGCCCACGTAGCGCGCGCCGGAACCGCTGACCACGCTCACCGCGAGCACTGGCTTGCCTTCGAGCCGCAGGATGGCCGCCTGGTTGTCAGGGCTGTTGAAGTAGCGCACGGTCAGCTCCTTGTCGCTGTCGCACTGGTATCGCACGGTGCGGACTTCAGGAAAGCGCACGTTGTCGATGCCAGGGGCGCCGGCGGCGCTCGCGCTCACGCAAACGGCCAGTAGCAGGGCGGGAAGGGTGAACGGATGCAAGCGGTTGGTCATGTCGGATTTCCGGTCAGGAACGTTGGTGGCGGCAGCGGCAGGTTCAGGCAAGCATGTATCCGGCGGCGAGCTTGTGGAAGCTTTCCACTTCGCGGGCCTGCCAGGCTTCGTCATGGCCCAGTTCTTCCGCCAGGCTGCCGCCACGCGCGGCGCGGCTTCCAAGGCCGCGCGGGCGTCCAGGAACAGCGCGCGGTTGCGCCGCGCCAGTACATCCTCGACACGGCGCGCGAGTTCATGCGCGCGGCAAAGCGAACGTGGGCTTCGGTCAACCCGGACGTCGGCGCGAGAAAACTGTCGTTGCCCGGCAAGGCGCGCAAGGCGGGCAAATCATTGCCATAGTACCGGTCGGGCGATACGGAGTTTGGCGCCGGCAAGTCCGCGGGCAGCCCGCTGGCCCCGTGCAAGGCGAGGTCGGCCGTCACGCATGGCGCGGCGCGCAGCATCTGGCGCTGGATGGCGGTCTCGATGACATCCTCGGCCATCTTGCGGTAGGTGGTCCATTTCCCGCCTGTGACGGTGATCAAGCCCGCCCGTGAGACCACAATGGTGTGCTCGCGCGACAGCGAAGCCGTCGACGCTTCGCCGGTCGCCCTGACCAGCGGCCGCAGCCCTGCCCAGACGCTGGTGACATCGGCGCGGCCGGGGTCCCTGGCCAGGTAGCGCGAGGCGGTATCGAGGATGAAATCGACATCATCGGTGCTCGCGTCAGGCTCAAGCGGCAGGTCCTTGCGCGGCGTATCGGTGGTGCCGACGATGACATGCCCGTTCCACGGCACCACGAACAGCACGCGGCCGTCATCGGTCTTCGGGATCAGGACGGCCCGGTCGCCGGGCAGGAAGCTGCGCGGCAGCGTCAGGTGCACGCCCTGGCTTGGCGCGACCATGGTGCGCGCGTGGCCGTCTTCCATCTGACGGATGGCGTCCACCCAGACACCAGTGGCATTGACCACGCAGTCGGCGCGCAGCCGGAAGGTGGCATCGCCGAGTGCATCGCGCACGGTCACGCCGTTGACCACGCCGCCCTGCTGCGAGAGCCCTGTCACCGGCAGGTAGTTGATGGCGGTGCCGCCCACGTCGAACAGCGTGCGCATCAGCGCGATGCCCAGGCGCGCGTCGTCGAACTGGCCGTCGAAGTACAGGTTGCCGCCGCGCAGCGGGCGCCCGCCCACGTGCTCGGCGAGCGTCGGCGCGGCTGCCAGCACCTCGCGGTGGTTGAGCCAGCGGCTGCCGTCCAGGTTCAGGCTGCCGGCCAGCATGTCGTACAGCTTCAGGCCGATGCCATAGAACGGCTGGTCGAAGAGCTGGTAGGCCGGCACGACGAAGCCCAGCGGCCACACCAGGTGCGGCGCGTTGCGTGCCAGCAGCCCGCGTTCATGCAGCGCTTCCCGCACGAGGCTGATATTGCCCTGGGCCAGGTAGCGCACGCCACCATGCACGAGCTTGGTGGCCTTGCTCGACGTGCCTTTGGCGAAGTCGGCCGCCTCCACCAGCAGCGTGCGGTACCCGCGCGAGGCGGCATCGACGGCCGTGCCCAGTCCGGTAGCGCCGCCGCCGATGACGATCACGTCCCAGCGGGGCTCGCGTTCCAGGCTCGCGAGCAGGGCGGCACGGGACGGTGGCTGGATCGGGGGCGGGGCTTTCGGCATGACGTTCTCTGGCAATGGGTTCGGTACGATGCGGCCGCGAAGGCGTGTCAGGGCGTCTTGCTGCCCGCGGCCTCTTCATCCTCGCGGGCCCAGTCGCGGGCCCGTTCCACGGCGCGGTGCCAGCGTGACAGCCGGCGGGCGCGCTCATCGGCGGACAGCTTGGGTTCGAAGCGTTGCTGCACCTGCCATTGCCTGGAGATCTGTGCCGGATCGTTCCAGTATCCGGTGGCCAGCCCGGCAAGGTAGGCGGCGCCAGGGCCGTGGTTTCCGTAACGCGCGGGCGTACCACGGTGGTGCCGAGCAGGTCGGCCTGCATCTGCATCAGCAGGTCGCTGCGCGAGGCGCCGCCATCGACGCGCAACTCGGCCAGCGAGATGCCGGCGTCCTTCTGCATGGCATCGAGCACGTCGACGCTCTGCAGCGCGATCGATTCCAGCGCGGCGCGCGCTATTTGCGGGCGGCCGGTGCCGCGTGTCATGCCGACCAGCGTGCCGCGCGCGAATGCATCCCAGTGCGGGGCGCCCAGCCCGGCAAAGGCGGGCACCAGCACCACGCCGCCAGTGTCGTCGCACTGCGCGCCAGCGGCTCGACCTCCGGGGCGCTTTCGATGATCTTCAGCCCGTCGCGCAGCCACTGGATCGTCGCGCCGCCCATGAAGACGCCGCCCTCGAGGCAGTATTGCGTCTGCCCGCCGATCTGCCAGCCGATCGTGGTGAGCAGCCGGTTGCGCGACACCACCGGCTGCGGGCCGGTATTCATCAGCAGGAAGCAGCCGGTGCCATAGGTGTTCTTCGCCATGCCCGGCGACAGGCAGGCCTGGCCGAAGGTCGCCGCCTGCTGGTCGCCGGCGATGCCCGCAATGGGCACTTCCAGCCCGAACAGGTGCGGCACCGTGCGTGCGACTTCGCCGCTGGACGGCACCACTTCGGGCAGTACCTTGTGCGGGATGTCGAGCAGCGCCAGCAGCTCATCGTCCCATTCGAAGGTGTGGATGTTGAACAGCATGGTGCGGGAAGCGTTGGACACGTCGGTCACGTGGCGCTTGCCGTCGGTGAGCTGCCAGATCAACCAGCTGTCCACCGTGCCGAAGGCGAGTTCGCCGCGCTGCGCGCGCTGGCGCGCACCCTTGATGTTGTCGAGCATCCAGCGCAGCTTGGTGCCGGAGAAGTAGGCATCGACGACGAGCCCGGTCTTCTCGCGGATCATGTCGCTATGGCCGGCGGCCTGCAGCGCTTCGCACATGGGGGCGGTGCGGCGGTCCTGCCAGACCATGGCGCGGCCTACGGGCTCACCGGTCTTGCGGTCCCAAAGCACCGTGGTCTCGCGCTGGTTGGTGATGCCGATCGCGCGCAACTGCGAGGCCGAGATCCCGGCGTCATTCAGGACCTCGTGCGCCACGGCCAGCTGCGACTGCCAGATTTCGTACGGGTCGTGCTCGACGTGGCCGGGATGTGGGTAATATTGGCGAAACTCGCGCTGGGCAAGCCGTACCACATTGCCGGCGTGATCGAACAGAATGGCGCGCGAACTGCTGGTGCCCTGGTCGAGCGCCAGTACGAATTCCTGCTGGCCCGCTTGCTTGGTCTGCTGGTTCATGCCTTTCGTCCCTGAAAAACCTCAACTTGCGTTTGCCGATGCCCACCGACACCCTTGCCGCCATCGAAGCGTCTATCGCCGCACGCAGCCCGTTCAATCGTGCCACCAAGCTGCGCCTGATGGTGTCGGCGCAGCAGGTGGGCTGGCTGCCACGCGCATGCCGACATCCTGCGTGGCATGGGCTGCGTGCTGGGGCCGGAAGAGAGCACGCCGTCCGGCACCAGCGTGGAACTGTTGCCGGGGCGGGGCGACTTCGCCGTACGCAGTGCCGCGCTCGAAGCACTGGCACGGCAACTGGCCGAGGCCGGCCACGTGCGCGGCTGGCGCGACGAGCTGTTTGCCGTGACGCCCGCGCTGGATGCGCCTGCGCTGGCGGTGGTGGAGCGCGCTGCAGCCCGCTTCCTCGGCCTGCTCACGTTCGCTTCGCACATGAATGGCGTGGTCCGGGGCGAACCGGCCTTCTGGATTTCCCGCCGCAGTTCCACCAAGACGGTGGACCCGGGAATGTGGGACAACCTCGCGGCCGGCGGCATGCCGCATGGCAGCGACCCTTTGGCCACGCTGGTGCGCGAGTGCGAGGAAGAGTCGGGCATCCCGGCTGCGCTGGCGCATGGCGTGCAGGCCCACGGCCGCATCGAGGTGCTGCGGGAGATCCCCGAAGGCGTGCAGTGGGAGCACGTGTACGCCTACGACCTGGAACTGCCCGCCGACTTCATTCCGCGCAACCAGGACGGCGAAGTGGCGGAGCACCGACGCATCGATCCGCCGGCATTGCTTGCTATCATGTCGGCCGGCGCCATGACGGTCGATGCGACACTGGTGACGCTGGATGCCCTCCGCCGGCGCGGCTGGCTGGCTGCCGCGGGCGATTCCGCCTGATGCCGGGCCCCGGGCCGCACGCACCCGACAGAACAACACACGATGAGCAACACCGGATTCATTCTTACTCTTTCGTGCCCGGACCAGCCGGGCATTGTCCATTCCGTTTCGGGCCTGCTGTTCCAGCACGGCTGCAACATTGTCGATTCCGCCCAGTACGGCGATGAATTCACCGGCCGCTTCTTCATGCGGGTGCACTTCACCCCGCCAGCCGGCGGCCCGGACCTCGATGCGCTGAAGACGGCGTTCGCGCCGGTGGGCGACCAGTTCAGCATGCAGTGGGAGCTGTTCGACGCCGCCGCCAGGCCGCGCGTGATGATCATGGTGTCCAAGATCGGCCACTGCCTGAATGACCTGTTGTTCCGCGCCAAGGTGGGCGGGCTGCCGGTCGAGATCGCCGCCATCGTCTCGAACCATCGCGACTTCTACCAGCTCGCGGCGTCCTACGACGTGCCGTTCATCCACCTGCCGCTGATGAACGCATCGGCCGAGCAGAAGGCCACGCAGGAAGCGCGCGTCTTCGAAGTCGTGCGCGACCAGAACATTGATCTCGTGGTGCTTGCGCGCTACATGCAAGTGCTGTCCGACGACCTGTGCCGCAAGCTCGCGGGCCGCGCAATCAATATCCACCACTCGTTCCTGCCGAGTTTCAAGGGCGCCAAGCCGTATTACCAGGCCCATGACCGCGGCGTGAAGCTGATCGGCGCGACCGCGCACTATGTGACGGCCGACCTCGACGAAGGTCCGATCATCGAGCAGGAAATCGCGCGCGTGGACCACAGCATGGACCCGGAGCAGCTTACGTCCGTGGGCCGCGATGTCGAATGCGTGGCGCTCGCCCGCGCGGTCAAGTGGCATGCGGAACACCGCATCCTGCTGAACGGCCACAAGACGGTCGTCTTCCAGTAATTCCTGCGGCTTGCCGCCGGCGCGGGCCGCGCGGCCGGCTGGCG
>LRMT01000262.1 GCA_001725945.1 Cupriavidus sp. UYMMa02A
CTGGCGCGCGGCGCCTGGCCCTGGCCCGCGGGCAGCACGCAACCGAACATCACCTCTTCGACCTGCTCGGGCTTGATGCCGGCGCGCTCCACCGCGGCGCGGATGGCAACGGCGCCGAGTTGCGGCGCGGTCACCGACGCGAATTCACCCTGGAAGGCCGCCATGGGGGTGCGGGCGGCGGAAACGATGACGATCGGGTCTTGCATGTCTGTTCTCCTGGTATCGGTATGCGTACGATGCGAACGGCGGAATACGTCAAGAAATAGGTCAGCGGATCGAAGCCTGCGGCGGATCGCCGAATTGCCGGTAGGCCGCTGCGAGCTGTTCGTGCAACTCGTCGTTGCTGCTCGCGGCCATGCCCAGGTCGCGCAGCAGGCCGTCGGAAACGCCATAGACCCAGCCATGCACGGTCACGGCCTGCCCGCGTGTCCACGCGTCCTGCAGCACGGTGGTCTGGCACACGTTGTTGACCTGCTCGATCACGTTCAGCTCGCACAGGCGCGTATGGGCGTCTTCCTCGCGCAGGATGGTGCCGAGGTAGGCCTCATGCTTGTCGGCGACGTCACGCACGTGGCGCAGCCAGTTATCGGCCAGGCCGATGCGCTCGCGCTTGAGCGCGACCTTCACGCCGCCGCAGCCATAGTGGCCGACCACGGTAATGTGGCGCACCTTGAGCACTTCCACGGCGAACTGGATCACCGCCAGCGCGTTCAGGTCACTGTGCGCGATCACGTTGGCGATATTGCGGTGGACGAACACCTCGCCCGGCGCCAGTCCCAGGATCTGGTTCGCGGGCACGCGCGAATCGGAGCAGCCGATCCACAGGTATTCGGGCGCCTGCTGGTTCGCCAGGCGCATGAAGAAGGTCGGGTCTTCCGCGTTGACGCGGTCGACCCAGTCGCGGTTGTTGCGGAACAGCTGGGCGATGGCGTCACTCATGCGACTCTCCTTGCAAGGCCGGCAACGGGTGTGCCGTGTCCTGTCGTGCCATAGCGGTTGATGAAGCGTTCTGAGATGGGATAGGCAAAGAAGTCATGAACATGTCCGGCCAGCAGCCGGTCTTTATGGCTCTGCCACATGGCAGGGTCGAATAGATCTTCATGGTGGCGCAGGAATGCCGCGCGCACGCGTGTGTCGCCGAGCAGGAAGGTCCGGAACGTCTCCGGAAAAATATCGTGCGGCCGTACGGTGTACCAGATTTCGCCCGACATTTCTTCCTCTTCGTTGCGCGGCTCGGGCACGCGGCGCACATTGCAGTCGGTGAAGTATTCGATCTCGTCGTAGTCGTAGAACACCACGCGGCCGTGGCGCGTCACCCCGAAGTTCTTGTACAGCATGTCGCCCGGGAAGATGTTCGCGGCGATCAGCTCCTTGATTGCATTGCCGTACTCGAGGATGCCGTGCTCCACCTGCTCGTCGGTGCCCTCCTGCAGCCAGATGTTCAGCGGCGTCATGCGGCGCTCGATATACACGTGCCGCACGACGATTTCCTCGGCGCCGTGCTTGCCCCGCTGGTATTCGATCATCGACGGCGCATGGTGCTCGAGCTCGCGCACGAGTTCATCATCGAAGCGCGACAGCGGGAAGGCCACGTTGGAGTACTCCAGCGTATCGGCCATGCGGCCGACGCGGTCGTGCTGCTTGACGAGCTGGTACTTGGACTTGATCAGCTCGCGCGTGGTTTCCTTCGCGCCGGGTAGAAGTCCTTGATCACCTTGAACACATACGGGTACGACGGCAGCGTGAACACCAGCATCACCAGCCCCTTGATGCCCGGCGCGCTGATGAACTTGTCGGACGAATGCTGCAGGTGATGCAGGAAGTCGCGATAGAACAGGTTCTTGCCCTGCTTCTGCAAACCCAGCGAGGTGTAGATCTCCGCGCGCGGCTTGCGCGGCATGATGTCGCGCAGGAAGGTCACATAGGCCGACGGGATCTCCATGTCGACCATGAAGTACGAGTGCGTGAACGAGAACAGGATCAGCACCTGCACCTTCTTGAGCAGCACCGCGTCCAGCACGAGCTTGCCCGAGCGCCCATGCACGATCGGGATGGCCAGCGGGTATGTGCGGTCGCCGTTCAGGATGCGGCCGATGATGAACGCCGACTTGTTGCGGAAGAACAGCGACGACAGCACGTGGATCTGGAAATTCGGCGCGATGCGGACATCGCCGAAATGCTCTTCCACCGTGCGCACCACGTAGCCGACGTCGCGGCGCAGATCTTCAAACGGCCGCTCGAGCTGGTAGTTGTGCACGATGCGCTCGAAGCACTCGGCCATGCCATGGCGGCTGCCCGGATAGTAGGCACGGAACGTCGGCCTGGTTGGAGACTCCTCGTTCTCGATGTACTCGGTCGAGATGGCCGGGCGTACGAAAATGAAGTCGTTGTTGAAGTACGAACGGTGCAGCAGGCGCGTGCAGACCGAATTGAAGAAGGTCTCGGCCAGTTCGGGCTGGTGGTGGTTGGTCAGCAGGCCGATGTAGTGCAGCTTGATCTGCTGCCAGATCTCGTCCTCGATGTTCTCGGCGTCGTACTCATCTTCAAGAATGACGCTGGTCTCGCGCACGCGCTCGTTGTAGAACGCGATGCGGTCGCGCTGCATCTGCTGCAGGCTGTGCCAGTCGCCGGCCTCGAACTTTACCTTGGCCTGGTGGCTGACCTCGCGGAACAGCCGGTAATGCTTGTCGAACCCGTCCAGCATGGTCCGCGCCACGTCGAAGGCAATCTGCGAAGAGAGCAGTTTGGGGAAGTGGGACATGGGACGGGTGGAAGGTCGGGCCAGGGGCTAGTGGGATTGTAAATGGGTTTCGGGGCGCGATTTGGGGGCGGGGGTGGCGAATACCTTCCGAATAGCCGGTGGTTTGCTCCCCTCTCCCGCTTGCGGGAGAGGGGTTGGGGGAGGAGGGCAGGCGTTGGCCAGAGCGACGGCCCTCACGCTGTGGATGCTCCGGCCCTCTCCCCCGGCCCTCTCCCACTCCGCGGGAGAGGGGAGCAAATCGGCGGCGGCGGAGTTGCATGCGCCCCGTAAATCACATAGTCTCAGCAAACAACTCCCTTCCAATCAGCATCCGCCGAATCTCCGAAGTGCCGGCGCCGATCTCATACAGCTTGGCATCGCGCCACAGCCGCCCGGCCGGGTATTCGTTGATATAGCCGTTGCCGCCGAGAATCTGCACGGTCTCGCCCGCCATCCACGTCGCCTTCTCGGCCGTGTACAGGATCACCGCCGCGCAGTCCTTGCGCACCTGGCGCACGTGATCGCTGCCAAGCGAATCGAGGTTCTTGCCGACCGTGTACAGGTAGCTGCGCGCTGCCTGCAGCGTGGTGTACATGTCGGCCACCTTGCCTTGAATGAGCTGGAATTCGCCGATGCTCTGGCCGAACTGCTTGCGGTCGTGGATGTACGGCGTGACCACGTCCATGCACGCCTGCATGATGCCGACCGGGCCGCCCGACAGCACGGCGCGTTCGTAATCCAGGCCGCTCATCAGCACCTTGGCGCCGCCATTCTCGGCGCTGAGGATGTTCTCGACCGGCACTTCCACGTCCTCGAACACCAGCTCGCCCGTGTGCGAGCCGCGCATGCCGAGCTTGTCCAGCTTCTGTGCGACCGAGAAGCCCTTCATGCCTTTCTCGACGATAAACGCGGTCATGCCGCGTGCGCCGAGGTCCGGCTCGGTCTTGGCATAGACCACCAGCACGTCGCAGTCCGGACCGTTGGTGATCCACATCTTGGTGCCGTTGAGCACGTAGCGGTCGCCCTTGAAGTCGGCGCGCAGCTTCATGCTGACGACGTCCGAGCCGGCGTTCGGCTCGCTCATGGCGAGCGCGCCGATCCATTCGCCCGACACCAGCTTGGGCAGGTACCTGGCCTTCTGCGCGGCGCTGCCGTTGCGGTGGATCTGGTTCACGCACAGGTTCGAGTGCGCGCCGTACGAGAGGCCCACCGACGCCGAGGCGCGGCTGATCTCCTCCATCGCCACCATGTGGGCCAGATAGCCCATGTTGGCGCCGCCGTATTCCTCGGCCACGGTGATGCCGAGCACGCCGAGGTCGCCCATCTTCTTCCAGGCGTCCATCGGGAACTGGTCGGTGCGGTCGATCTCGCCGGCGCGCGGGGCCAGTTCGGCCTGGGCCCAGTCGCGCACGGCGCCGCGCAGCATCTCGATGTCTTCGCCCAGGTCGAATCTCAGGCCAGGCAGTTCGGTCATGGTGGTCTCCTTGGAATCTTGTTGGCCGATGCAGTGCGTGTCAGACGGGTCAGACGTGTTCGAGCGTACGCACTACGCAAAGGGTCATCAGCATGGTGGCCACGAGTTTGCGGCGGCCTTGTTGCTCGACGAAGACATCGCCCTGGGCCACGATCAGCGTGCGGCCGGGCTTGAGCACGCGCCCCACGGCAATCAGGCGTTCGCCCTGCGCGGGGGACAGCAGGTTGATCTTGTACTCGGCGGTCAGGCCCGCCTCGCCGTCGCCAACCAGGGTCAGCGCCGCATACCCGCACGCGCTGTCGGCCAGCGCGCCCACCACGCCGCCATGGAAGAAGCCGTGCTGCTGGGTCACGCCTTCGGACCACGGCATGGCCATTTCCACCTCGCAACGCTCGACGCGCGCGAGGCTTGCGCTAAAAGTCGTCATCAGCCCCTGGCGGGCAAAGCTGGCGGCGATGGTTTCGGCGCGGGCCGCGGACAGTTCGGGCTGGGCTTCGGTGGCTACAGCATCAAGGTCCTGCGTCATGGCGGCGTCCTTTCGAGGTGGTCCGGATATTCTATTTACGTTTACGTAAACGTCAATCAGAAGTGGCGCGAGTTTGCGCCGCAAGTGCCCCGTCAGGCGGTTTCGCGTTTGATGGCGGCATGGGCGCGGACGCGCTGTGCATCCAGCAGCGCCTTGCATTGCTTCTCGTGCTGTTCGATCTCTGCCAGTTGGGCCTGCAGGTCTTCCATCTGGCTCTCGAGTGCGGAGCGATGCCCGGCCAAGGCGTCAAGGAAGCGTTCGAGTTGCGGTGCCGTATCACGCGGCGATTCGTACAAATCAAGAATCTCGCGGATCTCATTGAGAGTAAGCCCCAACCTCTTGCCGCGCAGTGTGAGCTTCAGGCGGGTACGTTCGCGCCCGTTGTGACGCGGGTACGTCCCCCGGGCCCGACGCGCTCCGGTGCGAGCAGGCCCTGGTCCTCATAGAACCGGATGGCGCGCGGCGTGACATCGAACTCGCGGGCAAGATCGGTGATCGTATAAGTGGCCGGGCCCGGGGATGATGCGGAAGCGTGCGTGACTGCATGATGCGTCCAAAGTAAGTGAACGGTCGTTCGTTGCGAAGTCAACTTTTGGCTTAAGATGGAGACAAGTCGCAAGCGTTGACGTTTACGTTAGCGTCAACCCGCGCGGCTGGCAACCGGCGCCTCATGGCTGGTCGATACGGCCTGGCATGACGGCAAAGACGAGAAAGCCCCGCCTGCCTCAGCATGACACGGCGCAGGGCTTCGATGACGAGACTCCTTATGAACGCACTCGAACACCAGCTCCAATACCCGTTCGCGGACACCATGCCCGAGCCCGGCGCCAAGCAGGAAGTCGCGCCCGGCGTCTACTGGCTGCGCATGCCCCTGCCCTTCGCGCTGGACCACATCAACCTGTGGCTGCTGCGCGACCGCCAGGACGGTCGGGACGGCTGGACCATCATCGATTGCGGCATCACCAACGACACCATCAAGGCGCATTGGGAAACCATCTTCGCCAACGAGCTGGACGGGCTGCCCGTGCTGCGCGTGCTGGTCACGCACAGCCACCCGGACCACGTCGGCCTGGCGCACTGGCTGTGCAAGCGTTTCGACGTGCGGCTGTGGATGAGCCTGGGCGACTACATGAGCGCACGCGTCATGGGCAGCGGCACTGGCGCGGGCTCCAGCGCCGGCGGCGAACTGGCGGCCGAGCATTTCGCGCGCCATGGCCTTACCGATCCTGACAGCCAGGAAAAGCTGCGCGCGCGCAAGACCTACTATCCGTCGCTGGTGCCTGACGTCCCGACGCAGTACCGCCGCCTGATGGATGATGACACCGTCGCCATCGGCACCGATCCGGCAACTTCCGGCTGGCGCGTGATCACCGGCTTCGGCCATTCGCCCGAGCACGTGGCGCTTTACAACGCCGCCACCAATGTGCTGATCTCGGGCGACATGGTGCTGCCGCGCATCTCGACCAATGTCAGCGTGTTCGACATGGAGCCCGAGGCCAATTCGCTGCAGCTCTACCTGGATTCGCTCGGCAAGTACCAGGACCTGCCTGAAGACGTGCTGATCCTTCCGTCGCATGGCCGGCCCTTCCGCAACCTGCACACGCGTATCGCGCAACTGCGCGAACACCATGTCGACCGCCTGGCCGAAACCCTGGAAGCGTGCCGCGAAAAGGCGTGCTGCGCGCACGACATCGTCAGCGTGATCTTCAAGCGCCAGTTCGATATCCACCAGATGACGTTCGCGATGGGCGAGTCGCTCGCCCACCTGCATGCGCTGTGGCATCGCGGCGAGCTGGTGCGGGAAACAGGTGATGACGGGGTGATTCGCTTCCGGGCGGTTTGAACTCTCTCAGCCGCGCGCAGCCAGCGCGGCAAGATAGCGCACGCCTTCGATCGCCCTGCTGCCGTACCACGACAGCATCTCGCCATCGACAAGCTGCACCGGCTTGCCTAGCTGGCGCTCTAGCGCGTCAGCGTGCTCTTCGGTGAAGCGATAGGGCTCGGTGGACAGCAGCACCTCGTCGAGCCCGCGCACCAGCGCATCGTTCCAGCGAAAGCTCGGATAGCGCTCGCCCGCCTTGTTGGGGCGGCTGCAGTCGCCGTCCGCGCAGGCTTGCGGCACATCTTCCGGCCAGGTCTGCCAGTTCACCAGCGCCAGCATGCGGCTGATATAAGTGTCGCGCGACACCGTCATCCACGGGTCCTGCCAGATCGCGTAGAGTACCTTGCGTGCCGGCCAGGCGCGCGAGCGGATGGCGTCCAGTTCCGCCTGCAGCGCGGTGCACAGGCCTTCGGCCTGTGGCTGGCGTCCGAAAATGCCGCCCAGCAGCCGGTACAGCTCGAAATTGTCTTCCGGCGCGCATGGATGCGTGACGATCACGTTGGGCACGAAGCTGCGGATCTCGTCCACGGTCTCGCGCCGGTTTCGTCGATATTGACCACCACGTGCGTCGGCGCGAGTTCGCGCAGGCGGTCCAGCTTCACGTCCTTGGTGCCGCCCACCTTCGCCACCGCACGCACCGCCGGCTCCGGGTGGATGCAGAAGCCGGTGCGCGCCACCATCTGCGCGCCCAGTTCCAGCGCGAACAGCAGTTCGGTCACCGACGGCACCAGTGAGGCAATGCGCACATCGCCGCTGGCCGCGGCGTGCTGCTGGCCGATGGCGTCGCGCCACATGGTCAGTCCCCTTCGCCGCCGCGCGGCTTGCGCGGCGCGCTTGCCGCCAGCGCGTCATAGAGCCAGCGCGGCATCAAGTGCATCAGCGTGGCGACGACGCCCATCTGCCACGGGATCACCTTGAACCGGCTCCCGGCGGCAATCGCCCTGACTGCCTTGCGCGCGAACACGTCGGCATCGGTCAGGAACGGCATGCGATACGGGTTGTGCGCTGTCATCGGTGTACGGATATAGCCGGGAGCAATCGTTACCACGCGAATGCCATGCGTCGCTCTTCCAGCCGCAGGCTCTCCAGCAGCTTGATCACCGCCGACTTGGACGCGCTGTACGCGCCGCCGCCCGGCAGCCCGCGCACACCCGCCACGCTGGCAACGCCGACCAGCGTGCCGCGCCAGCCGCCGGCGCTGGATTCCGGTCTCGCATGGGCTGCAGGAAAGGCTGGAAGGTCGTGAGCACGCCGAACCAGTTGGTGTCCATCACCATGCGGAACGCTTCCAGGTCTTTGCGCTCGCTGGCCACCGTGCCGACCGACACGCCGGCATTGGCGATGACCACATCGGGCACGCCGTAGCGGTCCAGGAAGTCCTGCGCGGCCTGTGCCATAGCGTCGCATCGCGCACGTCGGCGGCGTAGACGTGTGCGGCGCCGGGATTGGGAAGGCTGCGGGCAAAGTCGCGCAAGGCGTCTTCGCGCCGCGCGACCAGGCCGAGGATGGCGCCTTGTTGCGCATACTCGCGCGCCAGCGCCTGGCCCAGGCCGCTGGAGGCACCGGTGAGGAAGACTTTCAGGGGGCGCATCGGTCTACCAGAGGCTCAAATGAAAAAAGGCCGGTACGACAGCGTACCGGCTTCGGGAATACGACTCAGAGCTTCTTGTCGCGGACCTGGGTCACCAGGTAATCCATGGTCTGGATCGCGCTGGCCTTGGTGCCGGCGACGGAAGGCGAGGTCACGTACTTGCCCTGGACCACCACGGTCGGCACGCCGTCGATCTTGTAGGCATCGGCGATCTTGTTAGCGCGCTGCGCATTGGTGGTCACCGAGAACGAGTTGTAGGCATCCAGGAATGCCTTGCGGTCGATGCCGTTCTTGGCCATGAAATCGGCGATCTCGTTCGGGTCCAGCATGCGCTTGCGGTCGACGTGGATCGCGTTGAAGACCTTGGTGTGCATGGCGTCGAGCTTGCCGATGGACTCCAGCGCATAGAAGATCTTCGTGTGCGGCAGCAGGTCGTCGCGGAAGGCCACGGGCACGCGCTTGAAGATCACGTCCTTGCCCTGCTTCTTGACCCAGGCCTCGAGTTCGGGCTCGAAGTCGAAGCAGTGCGGGCAGCCGTACCAGAAGAACTCCGTGACCTCGATCTTGCCGGCCGCACCGGTTGCGGCGCCTTCAGCACCTGGTATTCCTTGCCTTCCGCGGGCGCCGCGTGGGCGGGAGCAGTCATCAGCAGGCTGCCGACAGCGGCGAACGTGGCGATCAGTGCGGCGAGTTTCTTCATCTTGGAACGGCCTTCCGGTATGGGCGATGAGCGTATGACAGCGGCGGCGGCATCCGGTTCAGCGGGCCGCCGGCCTCGGGGTTACAGCGCGTTACTGCTTGGTAAAGCGGATGACGGAGGCGTCGAAGCCGGCCGACTGCAGCCGGTCGCGTGCCTTGTTCATTTCCTCGATGCGGGCATAGGGCCCGATGCGGACACGGTACATCTTTACGCCGTTGACGTCGCGGTCGGTAATCCTGGCCTCGAAGCCCTGCATGGCGAGGTTGGCCTTCTGGCGATCGGCGTCATCCGACGAGCGGAACGCGCCCACCTGCAGCAGGTAGCCCACCTTGTTGGCGTCGGCCTGGGCGATCTCGGCAATCGGGTCGCGCACCGGCTTCTCGGCCGGCTTGTTGTTGGCCACGGGCTTGTCGGCCGGCTTCTCAGCCGGTTTCTCGGCGGGCTTTTCAGCGGGGCGCGCGACTGCCACCGGCGGCGGCTGCTCGCCGTTGCGGCTTTCGGGGCTGGTGGCCACCGGTGCCTGCGGCTGCGGCTGCGGCTGCGGCTGCGGCTGCGATCGGGCCCGTCGGATGAAGAA
>LRMT01000263.1 GCA_001725945.1 Cupriavidus sp. UYMMa02A
CGCAACAATGGCTTCATCTCTCGAACACGGCGACCATGCGAGTCTGCCCAACTACAGCCGTGTGCCTAAGGAAGAGCGCCGCGTGAGCTATCGCACTATAGCTATTGCGCGGGCCAACGGCCCTTCGCTTCGACCTCCCCGCTCATGACGGCCATGGTGGAGGCAGGGCCTTGGGACGGGGCGGCGGCAATGAGTTCCTGCATCGACCTGACCGGCAACGTGGCGCCTCGGGAGCGGAATGGGTCGCTGAGACTGGCACGAATCTCGCTGCATCCTCCGTCATGAGGGCTGGTCGAAGAGAGGAAAGGGGAGGCCACGGCAGCGCGACGACTTCATACTGTGCGGCCAGCTGCGGCGGAATCGATCGACTGCGATTTCCAACGGGCCGACGGAACACTTTTTGCGCGTAAAGACGAGGTTCATCATTGACCGGGGATGAAGTAAAGCCAGTGCGGGAGCAAGGCGACCGCTTCGGCGGCAAAGCCAAGCCGCGCCTGACGCATGGCATATAAAGGAGAGCTGCCATGCTCACACCTGCCAGTATTGCCAAGCATCCCATCCGTGTTGCTCGCTTGTCCCCACATCCCTCCATGGAATGGCTTCTCTGAAAGGACGCGGCTTGTGATTCCGATCCAACACACCTAACATTGTGTTGTCCGAGGCTTTTTCTGCGCCACGACTCAGGATCAAGGCTATTTGATCGATTCGACATGACAGTCGGGAGGACGTCATGACAGTTCCGAGTCGCATCCACTTTAATCGTCGCACTGTCCTGAAGGGGGCCGCAGCGGCCGCCGCCTTGCAACTGGCACCACCCTGCCTCATCAAGGCGCGCGGCGAGACCCCCCTTCGAATCGGTATCGTCGATCCCCTGACCGGCGTTTATGCCGCGGTTGCACAGAACGAAGTGATGGGTGCAAGACTTGCTGTCCAGCAGATCAATAGCAAGGGGGGCATTCTCGGGCGACCCATCGAGCTTTTGGTGGAGGACTCGGCCAACGATGTCGGCACCGGCGTGCAGAAGGCGCGCAAGCTGATCGAGCGCGATCAGGTCGCCTTTCTCATCGGCGACGTGAATTCCGGCATCGCCCAGGCCATCGCCCAGGTCACCAACGAGAAGAAGGTATTGCACATCGTTTCAGGCGGCCACACCGATACGATCACGGGCAGCGACTGCAAGTGGAATGTCTATCGCGTCTGCAACACCACGAGCATGGAGGCCAACGCGGTGGCCAACCTGCTGTTCACGAAGTACGGGAAGAAGTGGCATTTCATTACGCCGGACTACGCCTTTGGCCATACCCTGCAGAAGGCCGCGGCCGCAGACTTGCAGAAACTCGGCGGCATCATCACTGGCAATGAACTCACGCCGCTCGGCACCACCGACTTCTCCGCTTACCTGATCAAGGCGCGTGCCGCCAATCCGGACGTCTGCTGGTGCTGCCGCAGGGCTCCGACATGGTCAATTGCCTGAAGCAGATCGCGCAGTTCGGCATCGGCAAGCAGATTCATATTGCCGGGTTGCAGCAGGAACTCGAATCGCTCGAGGCAATGCCGCCGGAGGCGCGCGTCGGCTTCTGGATGTTCGAGTGGTACTGGAAGCAGCCGGGTGTCCCAGGCGTCGAGAAGTTCGTCGCCGAAATCCGCAAGGTGAACGGGGGCAAGGTTCCTACCGCGCGTCACTGGTTCGGCTATACCTCGGTCCATACACTCGCGGCCGTGGCCAACCGGGAAAAGAGCCTGGATGCGAGGAAACTCGCCGAAGCGCTCGGAGGGTTCGAACTGGCGGACGATATCAAGCTGCAGCCCAACAAATGCTACTACCGCAAAGGGGATCACCAGCTCATGACTTCGTCCTTCGTAGGCGAGGCGCAGTCCAGACCGGCCGCGACCCCGAAGACCTGTTCCGCGTCGATAGCGTCGTCTCGGGCGACAAGACCGCGCCCCCCGAGAGCGCGACCGGTTGCACGATAAGGTGGCCGGCCTGAGCCGGCCGGACGGTAACTTCGGGGCTTGGTTCCCATGATCGCGGCGGCCATGCCTGTAAGCCCCGCCGCGCGGGCAGGCCACCAGGGCCCAGGCAGTTCGTGTGCCAAGACGTCAAGACGTGAGCCGCCGCGATGACGCAACTTCTCATCTTCAACATCACCAACGGGCTGATCATCGGTGCGTTCTATGTGCTGATGGCCCTTGGGTTGTCACTCATCCTCAATCTGAGCAATGTGATCAACTTCGCCCATGGCGGCTTTCTTGTCATCGGCGGCTACATCGCCTACACGATCACGCCTTATGTTGGCTTCTGGGGCGCGCTGCTGATCGCGCCGCCGCTCACCGCCATCATCGGCCTGGTCCTGGAGCGGGTGTTCATCCGGCGAGTTTATGGTCGCGATCCGCTCTACAGCCTGTTGCTGACATTTGGTCTGGCCTTCATCTTCGAGGACGGCACCCGCTTTATCTGGGGTGCGCAGGGCAAGCCGGTGACTATTCCCGCTGCCCTGGCGCAGCCATTGAGCAACGCGTTCTTCTTCATCACCGGCTACCGCCTGTTCATGGTCGGCACCGTGGCCGTGACGGTGGCATTGCTCTTCCTTCTGTTGCGTTACACCCGCCTTGGCATCCGTATCCGCGCCGGCACCCTCGATCTTGAAACCGTCGCGCGCTTGGCATCAACGTAGGCAGACTGCGGACGCTAAACTTCGCGTCGGCATCTTTTTGGCTGGCCTGAGTGGCGTACTGGCTGCAGGGCAACTCGGGCTGGAGCCCACCATGGGAACCGGGCTGCTGATGCCCAGCTTCATCGCTATCATCGTCGGCGGCGTCGGCAGCCTCCCTGGCACGTTGCTTGGCGGCCTCCTGATCGGGGTCGCTCGGGCATCACCGCGGTGTTCCTCCCCGCGGCAAGCGAGGCGATCATGTACGTGCTGATGGCCGTGGTGCTGCTGATGCGCCCGCGCGGCCTACTCGGCGAGGAAGGCATGCTGACATGAGCGCACAGGCGCAGTCGCGCCGGCTGTGGGCGCCGCTGGCGATCTGGGCGGCGCTACTGCTCGCGCCCTACTGGATGCTACCGCTCGGCGGTTATACCGCGCTCGGCACGCGCGTTCTCGTGCTCGGGTTGGCCGCCATGTCTGTGAACTTCCTGCTCGGCTTCACCGGGGTACTTTCCTTTGGCCACGCAGCGTATTTCGGGCTCGGCGCCTATGGCGCCGGCTTCGCGCTGAAGTTCCTGGCGCCAAGCACGCCGCTGGCGCTGCTGTGCGGCACGCTGTTGGGCGGGATCGCCGGCGCGCTGCTGGGCGCGCTCAGCGTGCGGCGGCGCGGCGTCTATTTCGCGATGGTCACCATCGCCTTCGGCCAGGTCTTCTACTACATCGCCTTCCAATGGAGCTCGGTGACCGGCGGCGACGACGGATTGCGCGGTTTTTCGCGCCTGCCGCTCAGTCTCGGCTTTGCCACGATCGATATCCTGTCGAACGCTGACGCGTTCTACTACTTTGTGCTGTTCTGCCTGGCGCTGGCGACCGGCTTGATGGGCTTCATCCTGCGCTCCCCCTTCGGCCACACCATGATTGCCATCCGCGAGAATGAGCGCCGTGCCCGCTTTCTCGGCGTTCCCGTGGATCGCCATATCTGGATCGCCTTCACGCTGTCCTGCTTCTTTATGGGATTTGCCGGTGCACTCTATGCTCTGCTGAACAACTTCGCCGATCCGCGCGGGTTGCATTACAGCCAGTCGGGCGACTTCGTGATGATGGCGGTCATGGGCGGCATGCGCAGCTTCTGGGGGCCGCTGCTTGGCGCCGCCGTGTTCGTCGTGCTGCAGGACTACCTGTCGAGCGTCACCATCAACTGGATGTCATTCGTCGGCATGCTGTTCGTTGCAATCGTGCTCTTCTTTCCGCGCGGCCTGCTCGGCTTCATTCGGCAAAAGGGCGACTCATGAGCGTGCTACAGGTCAAGCGCGTCAGCAAGCGCTTCGGCAGCCTGGCCGCGGTGCGCGATGTGTCGCTGACGGTGGAGCAGGGCGAGTTGCGCGCCATCATCGGGCCGAACGGCGCGGGCAAGACCACCTTTTTCAATCTGATCAGTGGCTTCTTCGCACCGACCAACGGAACAATCCTGTTCGGCGGACGCGATATCACGGCGCTCGCCGCGCATCAGCGCGTCGCCGCTGGCATTGCCCGCACGTTCCAGATCACTGAGATTTTTCCCGAGCTTACCCTGTTCGAGAATGTGCGGATCAGCACGGAAGTAACGGAGGGTTTCCGCCTGCGCCCGTGGATCAGCCGGACCGAAAAGGCGAGGGTCCGCCGCCACGCCGAGGAAATGCTGGAGCTCACCGGCCTTCGTGCCAAAGCCGACCGGCTAGTGGGAGAGCTTTCACATGGCGACCAGCGCGCGGCCGAGATTGCCATGGCGCTGGCACTGCGACCGCGTTTGTTGTTGCTCGACGAGCCGACTGCTGGGATGGGCGATCAGGAGACCAGCGAGATCATGCAGCTCATCCGACGCTTGCATCACGACAACCATTTCACCATTGTGTTGATCGAGCATGACATGCGCGTGGTCTTCCATCTTGCCGATCGGGTCATGGTGCTCGACCAGGGCTGCCTCCTCGCCGAGGGCACGCCCGTGGAGATCGCCGGCAATGAAGCCGTCCAGGCGGCCTACCTGGGGAGCACAGCGTGAGTGCAGCGCTGACCGCCGAAGGCTCCATACCTACTACGGCAAGAGTCATATTCTGCATGGCGTCAGCTGGAGGTGGCGGAAGGCCGCATGACGACATTGCTTGGCCGCAACGGGGCCGGCAAGACCACGACGCTGCGTACCCTGATGGGCCTGACCCCTGCGCGCCAAGGGCGCGTGACGATCTTGGGGACAGATGCTACGCGTTTGCCGACATTCCGGATCGCCGCGCTCGGCGTCGGTTATGTTCCAGAAGGGCGAAGGATCTTTGCCAACCTCAGTGTGGAAGAAAACCTGAAGGTGCCGCTGGAGCGCAGCGGCCCCTGGACGATTGCCCGGATCTACGAGTTGTTTCCGCGTCTGGCCGAGCGCAAGCTCAGCCGCGGGCGCAGCTCTCCGGCGGCGAGCAGGAGATGCTGTCCATCGGCCGAGCGCTCCTGCTCAATCCCCGGCTGCTCGTTCTCGATGAGCCATCGCAGGGGCTGGCCCCTCTGATCGTGCGGGAGGTGTTCCGCGTCGTGTCGCAGATGCGCAATGAGGGGATTTCGGTACTGCTGGTAGAGCAGAACGCGCGCATGAGTCTTGAGATTGCCGATCATGCTTACGTGCTGGACGATGGCGCCATCGTTTATTCGGGAAGCGCACGCGAGCTTGCTGCCGATGAGAGCCGGGTCCGGGCGCTGACCGGCGCTAGCGCGGCGGAGTGAGGGCTCTCAATGCCGTGCAACTGCGTCGTTTAATTCTGATCTGCACGTTTTCTTCTGGCCTGGGTTGGGCCAGCTTCTACTTGCAGTAGCCCCCCACCGCCCGCGGCACTCGCCAAATCCGCCAATCCATTCTTTGCGCCTGCCGTGCCGCCCGCAACCTTCAGTGCAGCTGAGATATTAACTCGCCTAATATCTGGATTTAGACAATATAAATCATCGGGACAATTCGTGCTGCTAAGATGGTAGCAACACAATATAGGAATGCGTTCAATGTCGAAAACATTTGTATAAGAATAACAAATGCTATGCGAAAACGATATCGGCAATCTTCCGCGCCGATATAAATCCATCAACATCTTTCCAGTCATACGACTTCACCACGGGGGTGGTCAGGCTCGTCTCTAGATTAGGAGGCGGCATATGCCTTCCGTGACGGCTCCCCTTCCTGGCCACATCGCATGCCCCGCCTTCGGCAGAGGGAAGGGCAGCTCAGGAATTCCCGCCAGCCTTGCGCTTCGTGCCCATAAGCTCGTTCTCGACGGCAGCAGGGTGCGTTGTCTCCCACAAAGCTGACCGCCAGAGAGTCCCAAATCCTCTCATTGATCGCCAAAGGGATGAGCACCAATGAAATTGCAATACATCTCGGCGTGACCTTGTTTACCGTCAGGAAGCATAGAAACAACGTCTCCGCGAAATTGGATATCCACACCACGTCCAAGCTCGTTTCTTTCGCGATACACCGTGGCAATATCACCGACAACAATAATCCATTAGAGACTTCATGGCAGGATATCCTGAGCGACCGTGAAAAAGAGATTCTGCGAAAGCTGGAGCTCGGCCTGACCGCCAAAGAAATAGCCAAGAATCTTCAAATCAGCCCACGGACCGTCAGCAAGCATATCGAGCATATCCGCTCCAAGACGGGACTCAAGGCTCTGGCGGATCTCATGCTGGTGTCCAGGCAGTTGCAAAGCCCTGACATCCAGAATACACACCACTCAGCGTAATTGACGCGCCAACCACCCACTTCGGCACGTCGCCTCCGATGAAGAGATACGTCCCGGCAAGCGCAGGTGTCACGAATACGCATTCGGAGTAATTGTTTGCCAATCATGCAACGCCAACACTGGACTCTGCGGTATGCACCAACTCCGCACACGCCATACGATCCTAACCGCATGCAAGGGAGTAGAACCATGAACTGGAATCGTTCCTTCACTGACTTGATACGAAACGGACGCCCCGCTTACTGGGGAAACTGGACGCTGGCCCCGAATATCAAGCCAGGCGCCGTCGGCTTCGTCTCTCCGGACAGCGGCGACTTCACGCTGGTCCGGGAAGAGACGCCCGGGCTCGCGATGAGCACGCGTGGCATCCCCAATCAATGGAAGCTGTCGTCGAGCAATGTCCAGCGCACCGAATCCAACGTGAACCTCGATGGCTCCGGAACCGATCCAGAGACAGGCACCAAGATCACGGCGGGCGTGGAAGTGAAGTGGGATTTCGCATCGGTGGGATCCCTGGCATCCGAGTTCAGCATCGCGTCGGAAACATTCATCAGCGACCTGACATTGCTCACCAAGCCCGATACGCTCAAATGGCTTTCCGACCAGGCGCAGTCCGTCAGCATGGGTTCGAATGGACAGATGGCGCAAGGATTCGGGGTGGTGACCAGCGCGGTCTATGCGCATAGCGGGCTGAACGTAGGATCGCAGGACAACAGCTCGTCCTTTTCCCTTGCCGGTTCGGCCGGTGCAGTCCACGACATGCTCGGAGGCGCCAATGGCAAGGGTTCGTTTGTTTCCACAAGCCAGAACAAAAGCGTGGATCAGCATCTCTGGCCGTACCAGGCGGAGCAACTTGCCACTTCTCCCATCCCGATCGCTTATACATTCGCCTCGTTTGACGGGTCGCTGTTGATTCCGAACTGGATCACCCGGCTTGGCGCATTCGAGATCTTCTTCGACAACAAGCCGGGATGCACCTATATCACGCACATCCAGATCGGCTACGACACCCCGAAAGGTTCGCAAAAGGATGAGTTTTCCTGACCGGGGGCATTTCAAAGACGGTGGGCAACATTCCGCTCGACGCTACCAACATCCGGGTGGACGTGAAGTTCCAGGGAATGATCAACAGTGACCACTATGGCTTCAGCTGGCCCAACCCGCTTGGGCAATGGCTGACGGGGCGTCGTGTGATCGAGATGACCGGAGTCTGGCCAGGCCAGACCCACGCTCGCGAACTATAGCGCTACCGCTGTCGCCGGATGTCGATCACACTGCCGCGCAAACGTCCTCGCTCACGGATGCGCCTTCTCGCGCCTCCGGCCCCAGTGTCCTGCCGTTGTTAAAGCTCTCAAGGAGATCAAGCCATGGCCACCCTTGTCAACCTCAGCCCCAAAACCCCCAACGCCGTACAGATCTGGGGCTTCCATGATCCCTGCACCGTCAGGGATGTGGCAAGCGCACTCAACAACATCGCCGCCGAACTGAGTGGCGATGGCAACACGATCCACATCATGTCTGGAACCCACGGATACTGCGGCGGGCAGGTCGGCGCCGTTGCCACGCGCGACCAGCGCTTCGCGCAGGAAGACCGTAGCCTCGCGTCTCCGAAGACCGGCGATAACAAGGCGGTCGCTGTCGTCGTGCACGATTTCAACAATGGCAAGCTGTCCGCGCCTGATTATGTGACCGCTGCGATGGCGAAGCTGAATTCGGACATGCGTGCCATTGTGACGAACAGTCCCGGAACCCATACGTTCCTGCTGGCGTATTGCTGCAGCGCCGGCACGCGCTAAGGTCTGGCCAGACGTGGGCCTGGCGGCCAAGATGGGGCCGCCAGCACCGGGCTCTGACCTTGAACTGACGTTGCCCATCATGTCCCTGGCCTTCTCCCGCTACAGGGTGACACCCCTAGCAAACAAGCTCTACAGCCCTGGTGCGCAGGGGCGAGCTTGAAGAATGTCGCGAGCGCTCTCGGTCCGGATGAACGGCTTGGAGTTGGTTGGTGTTGTGGCGAGCGATGCAGGAATGCTGTTCAGCTCAGATTGAGGATCTCGCGGGCCTGGGCTGCGGTCGCTTGCTTGATTTCGTATAGTAGGCAGGGCGGACGGCGCATTCTTGGTGCCTTCGGGGTCACCAATAAGGTGACCTCTGCGCTGGGGTGGCGCTTTCCTCTCGAGGTGTGAGCCGCGGCAGCCGTTGGATGCCTCGGCAGAGGCGAGCGCTCCCGCATCGTCAGCAAAGCAGGTTCTCAATCAGAGTTAACAATTCGTCAATTCTCCAGCGAGGCAGGTCTCCTATTCTGATCCCAGCCGTCCGCCTAGGGAGAAGACCATCATGCACCGCACCAACAAGGTTATCTGGATCCTGGCTGCAGCGGCACTCTGCACGGCGTTCCCAGGCCAGGCCGCGACCCTCGTTTCCGGCCCCAGCCCATTTGCTACCTGCAGCAACATCGGCCCTGTTACCGGATCGAATTTTTGAATGCCGAGGTGGAACCCCAACTGGCCGTCAACCCGAACGATCCGACCAACTTCATAGGAGCCTGGCAACAGGACCGCTGGTCGGATGGCGGTGCACGGGGCCTTGTTGCCGGGTATTCGTTCGACAGCGGCAAGACCTGGCAGCAGACGCCATTGCCCTTCAGCGCATGCGCCAGCGGCTTGGGGTACGAGAGAGCCTCCGACCCCTGGGTGTCGATCGGTCCTGACGGGACTGCCTACGCGGTGTCGATCTCATTCAACCGCTCAAATAACAGCAATGCGGTCGGTGCTGCGGTATCCCGCGATGGCGGAAAAAGCTGGCAGAACCTGAGCGTCATCATTGCCGACAATGATCCCACTTCGCAGTTTTTCAACGACAAGGAATCGGTGACGGCCAACCCTGTCACCCCTGGTGTCGCCTACGCGGTATGGGACCGCCTCGAACTGCCGAACGGCAACCCGTACGCCAATCTGCATACGGCTGCCTTCCGCGGACCGGCAATGTTCTCGAAAACCACAGACGGCGGCCGGACCTGGAGCCCGCCGAAGGTTATCGTGAAGACGCCTTCGCGACAGCAAACCATAGGCAACCAGATTGTCGTTAATGCACAGACCGGCACGCTGTACAACTTCTTCAATCTGATCAGTCCGCCATTCAAAGTCACCGCGTCCAAGGTCGCCTTCATCATGTCGACCGATGACGGCGCCACCTGGACCGAGCCCAAGGTCATTGCCGACTTGCGCACGGTAGGCGTCACGGATCCCAATACGGGTGAGGCAGTACGAACCGGGGACATCATTCCTGAGCCCGCCATCGACCCCGCGACCGGACACCTCTACGTGGTCTGGCAGGACTCACGCTTCAATGGCGGACACTATGACGAGATCGCCATGTCGACTTCAAGCGATGGCGGCCAGACGTGGAGCGCTCCGATACGGGTCAATAGCCCCTCCGGTCGTCCTGCTTTCAATCCGTCCGTGCGCGTCAATTCGGCGGGAACGGTTGCCGTCACCTATTACGATTTCCGAAACCTGGCGGCCGGCAATACGACCACGCTGCCCACCGACTACTGGCTGACCACGTCGAGCAACGGCGGCACATCCTTTGGCGGCGAGGTGCACCTGTCCGGTTCCTTCGATATGAAGACGGCCCCGAACGCAGAGGGCTTCTTTGTCGGGGACTATGAAGGCCTGCCGGCGAGGGGGACCGCCTTTGTGCCCTTCTTTGTGCAGACGAACTCCGGGAATACGGCGAACCCGACAGATGTGTTTGTCGTTGCGCCGTGAATTGCGTAGCCTGTACCGCGACCTGGCTTTCAGTAATACGGGACAAGCCCTGCGCGTGAACGTTGAGTGGCGTCGCGGCCCTCTGAACATTGAACTGGCAACCCCGGGGTGCGTTTGCGCTTCGGGCCAGTTCGATGCAGCGACCGCAACGGCGGAGCAAACGCTCTGTCGAGCGCGTTCCGCCATGTGTGTCATGCACCGGGAATGGCGCCGCGCACAAGGGCGTCTCAGTGCAGCGTGTAGAGAGTCTGCCGCCGATCGTCGGTATAGAGGGCCATTGCGATTTTCAATATCTCATCGCGATGCCGGTCGAAGGATGCCAGCACTCCGGCTTCGTCAGCGCCGAGAGCGGAGTCGAAATTCATCAGTACGCGGTCTTCCACAAAGAAGGTAATCTCGCGTGCGTTGTCGTAACCCCAGAACCACACGCCATGCTTGGTCCCGTCATAGCTGCGGCTGGGGTTGGAAAAACTGAGTGCCATGTGTCGTCCTGCGTTCTACGCCTTGGATGGACCGGATTGCACGCTCACTATCAAGGCGGCGCGGAGCGCTCCCGCTAGCGCGTATCGCCTTTCATGCTCTCGGCTTCCGTTGCGGCATGCAATTCCTCATACGCCTCGATCGGCTCCATATCCTGATCGACGAACGAGGCTGCGCGCTCTGCGGCGGCCAACGCGTCGGGCGGGATGTCGTTTTGGCTGTCGTCCTCGGTACTTGGCGGCAGCAACATGTCCTCAATCATCCCGCGCAGCTCGGGGGTATTCCATGGCTTGCCCAGCCTGGCCTTTCTGTTCAGGTAGTGACGAATTTCCGAGTCTTGCTCGGCCGTGAGAGGAAGCCCGCGAAAGTGGGGTCCGTGTTGTGATGGATCATGATGCGCCTCCCGAAGCGGTCTGCGCTTTCAATGCAGTGAGATCATTTTCCTGCGGTGAACGTGACAAGTTGCATGCGATCAGTGTGCCCGTGTCCGGGATTCATCGATTTATGTCTTCTTCTTGGCGACACCTTCGTTCCCAACCCGCGAATGCACCGTGCTGAATGGGCTTGCCGGCACTGAGGGCTTCGGGGGCTGCTTGGGCTTCTTCGCCTCGCGAGTGCTGCGTAGTTGACTCTTGGCCATGATGTTGCTCCTAGTGTGTTGCTTGCCAGGGCGGCAGTCCCAGCATACGCCCTTAGAAGCGCTAACAAAATGACTTTCGTGACTTTATGAGGCACCGGCGGAGGATGCCGCAAGCGATTTTCAGGAAGGCTTCGTGAATGATGGCGAGCCTCTCGAAGCGAACTCGCAGTCGCCTGAGTGCTGTGTAACGCTGGCGAGCGTTCGTTCGACAGCCGAGCGAGAGTGGCCATACCACTAGGATGACGTGGGCTCCGACCCGATCCCAAGACCGGTGGATTCGCGGATGCAGTGGATGAAGTAGTCCGCCGTGCGCGTGAGGATCGCGCCTTCGCGCAGCACCAGGGCCACCTGGATATCCGGAGGATTCTCCGGCAGCGCGAGAGGCGTCAACAGGCTGGCGATATAGGGTGAGCGTACCGACGCCAGCGACAGTGGCACCACCGCGTCCGTTTCCAGCATGAGGGTGCTGAACAGGACGTTCGACGTGCTGCGTGTGATGCGGCGCGGGGGCGGCAGTCCGTGCCGGGCGAACAGGCCAGCGAGATAGACGGGGTAGCTGTCGCTCGCATCCTGGTGCAGCCATTCCGCGTCCTGCAGGTCCGCCAGCGAGGTGACACCGGCCAGCGGACTGCCGGCGCGCACGACGAATGATGTCGGATAGACCGACAGTTCGGCGTACTGCAGGAACGGATCGGCGGCCAGAACCTGCGTGGCGGTGAGGCCGAAGTCGACCTGGCCGTTGCGCAGGTGTTCCTGCAGTCGCGGCGGATCGAACTCCAGGAAGTCGACGCTCACGTCTGGCATGACGCGTCGAAAGCGCGAGAATGCCGGCGGCAGCAGCGAGAGGCCGGGCAGCGGCGACACTCCGATCCGCAGTCGGCTCTCCTTGATGCCACGCCGCTGCGCCAGCTCCGCCTCGGCCCGTTCGAGCTCGCAGACGATCAGCCGAGCTCGCGCCAGCAGCGCCTGGCCATCGTTGGTCAGCGTCACGCCCCAGGAGTTGCGTGCCAGCAGTGGCACGCCGGCCTCGGTCTCCAGCTCGCGCATGGCCTTGGTGATGGCCGGCTGGGTCAGACACAGGGCACGCGCGGCGGCGTTGATGCTGCCGTGATCGGCAATGGCGACGAGGGCGCGCAGGTGGTGGTGTTTCATGCGGGTCTACCCGGTCAGGGGTTTACCTGAATAACCCCCGGTTATGGTTATCAACTTTCGTGCTTTGTTGCCGCGGCGGGGGATTCCCTACCATGGGCCTTCTGCATCCAGTCCCACAGGAACCCCCAAATGTCGCAAGGCGCCGCCATTATTCCCGAAATCCACGCGCATCAGGCCGAGTTCGTCGCGCTGCGGCGCGACATCCACGCGCATCCGGAACTCGGCTTCGAGGAAGTCCGCACCAGCCGCCTTGTGGCCGACAAGCTGGCGCAGTGGGGCTACGACGTGACGGCCGGCGTGGGCGGAACCGGCGTGGTCGGGCAGCTGAAGCTCGGCAACGGCACGCGCCGCATCGGCATCCGCGCCGACATGGACGCACTCCCCATCGTCGAGGCTACCGGCCTGCCGTACGCCAGCACACACCACGGCAAGATGCACGCCTGCGGCCATGACGGACACACTGCCATCCTGCTTGCCGCCGCGCATTACTTCGCCACCACGCGCCGGTTCGACGGCACGCTCAACCTGATTTTCCAGCCGGCCGAGGAGGGGCAGGGCGGCGCGCAGCGCATGGTGGCCGACGGCCTGTTCAAGCGTTTTCCGTGCGACGCGGTTTACGCGCTGCACAACGCGCCCGGCGTGCCGCTCGGACACTTCGTGGTGCATGAGGGGCCGACGCTGGCGTCGGCCGATACCGTCACGATCACGCTGACCGGCAAGGGCGCGCACGGCGCCATGCCGCAGTACGGACGCGATCCCGTGGTGGCGGCCGCGGCCATTGTCATGGCGCTGCAGACCATCGTCGCGCGCAACCTGTCGGCCACTGATGCCGGCGTGATTACAGTGGGTTCACTGCAGGCCGGCACGACGCACAACGTCATTCCCGAGACGGCGAAAATCCTCCTGACCGTGCGCGCGCTCGATCGCACCGTGCGCGACACGCTCGAGGCCCGCCTGCGCGAAGTGGTCGACCTGCAGGCCCGCAGCCTCGGGGTGAGCGCGGAAGTTCACTATCACAAAGTCACCAGCGTGGTGGTCAACACGCCCGACGAAACGCGCTTCATCCGCGGTGTCATCCAGGACCTCGTCGGCCCGGACTGCGTGCAGGACATGGAAAAGGGAGCCATGGGCAGCGAGGATTTCTCGTGGATGCTCGACGAGGTGCCGGGCTGCTACGTTCTGCTCGGCAATGGTAGCGGCTCGCAGGGCGGCTGCATGGTCCACAACCCCGGCTACGACTTCAACGACGAGGCGCTGCCGCTGGGCGCGAGCATGTGGGCGCGGCTGGTTGAGCGCTACCTCGTCGCCGCCTGAAAAGGGAGGATGCCATATGGAGCATAGACTCGATGCGGCCCTGGCCGAGACTGCCCTGCCGGGCTCGCCTGCTGCGCCGGCCGCCGCCACGCGCGCCAGGCAGCGCCGCGCAGTGGTCGCCGCCTCGCTCGGCAACGCGCTGGAGTTGTTCGACTTTACCGTGTTCAGCTTCTTCGCCGGGCTGATCGGCAAGCTGTTCTTCCCGGTAGAAGGCGAATATGGCCCCTTGCTGCTGGCCCTGGCGACGTTCGGCATCGGCTTTGTCATGCGGCCCGTGGGCAGCGTGGTGATCGGCAACTACGCCGATCGTGCCGGCCGCAAGCCGGCCTTGACGCTGACGATCGGGCTGATGTCGCTCGGCACGGCCATCATCGGTCTGGCGCCCACCTATGCGCAGATCGGCATCGCCGCGCCGCTGCTGGTTGTCACGGGCCGGCTGCTGCAGGGCTTCTCGGCCGGCGGCGAGATTGGTGCCGCTACCAGCTTTCTGATGGAGTCCGGCACGCGCAGCAACCGCGGCTTCATGGTGAGCTGGCAGATGGCCGGGCAGGGCGCGTCGGCGCTGGCCGGCGCGCTATGTGGCGCCTGCTGATCCACGGCCTGCCTCAGGCCGCGCTGGAAAGCTGGGGCTGGCGCGTGCCCTTCCTGCTCGGCCTGCTGATTGGCCCGGTCGGCCTCTATATTCGCCGCCACCTCGACGAGACCCACCAGGACGTGGCGCGCGAGCGCAGCGCGCTGTCCGAGGCAGTGCAAGAGCACGGCCGCAAGCTGCTGCTCGGCACGCTGCTGATCCTCGGCGGCACTGCCGAAATGTACGTAGTGGTGTTCTTCACGCCTGCCTGGCTGGTGAAGACCTTCCACATGCCGGTGGCCACGTCGCTGCTGACGGGCTGTGCAGCCGGGGCGATCATGCTGCTGGTATCGCCGCTGGCGGGCATGCTCGCCGACCGCCTAGGCCGCCGAAAGCCGCTGCTGCTGACGCTGCGCGTGGTGTCGCTGCTAGCGATGCTGCCGGGATTCCTGCTGGTGCAGAATGCGCCGTCGCTTGGGTCGGCGCTTGTGCTGGTGTGCGGTGTGATGATGCTCGCTACCCTTGGCGCGCGGCCGGCTTCTATTCATCATGGAAGCCTTCCCGCGCCGCGTGCGTGCCACCGGGCTGGCGATCATCTATGCCTGCGGCGTGACGCTGTTCGGAGCTTCGCCCAGTTTATCGTGACGTGGATGCTGAGCGTGACAGGCAACCCGCTGTCTCCCGCGTGGTACGTGCTTGGCTGCGGCACGGCTAGTCTGCTGGCATTGCTCGCGTTTGCAGAGCAGCGTGTCGCGGATTGATCCGGCACGGCGCCAGGGCTTCACGGATGCAGCACCCCAATGGCGGTATTGTCGAGTGGCAGGATTGTGCCTGGCAGGCGTGTTTCGCGTAGCGTTCCTCCGCGCGATAGCGTCGCATCCGCTGCTCGTCGCCATGTCCGGCCAGCCGATAACGTAGACCGACCGGATCGCCTAACCTGATGAATGGGGCAAAGGCATCGGGAGGGCTATATGCGCTGCACAAACTGCGGAACGGCGTGCCCCGCCGCAGCCAAGTTCTGCAAGAGTTGCGGCGCGAGGCTGGCTCCGCATTGCCCGAACTGTGGTCATGCGGCCGACCCCGAGGACAGGTTTTGTGGGGAGTGCGGTACATCGCTGGCTCCCGCCATGGAACCTGCGCCCGACATACAGCCCGCCGCCGTCCTCGCTCCCATCCACTACACCCCCAGCCACCTGGTGGACCGCATCCTGGCGGAACAGGCGGCGATGGAGGCCCGCGGCACCAGCGCGGGCGAGCGTAAGACCATCACGGCTTTGTTCGCCGACATGGCGGGCTCGACAGCACTGATCCACGACCTCGACCCCGAGGAAGCCCGCCGGCTGATCGACCCCGTGATCGATCTGATGATGGAGGCCGTACACTACTACGAGGGCTACGTGGCGAAGTCGCTGGGCGACGGCATCCTGGCCCTGTTCGGCGCGCCGATCGCCCATGAGGACCACGCCCACCGCGCGATTTATGCGGCGCTGCGGATGCAGGCGGCCATGCGTCGCCACAGCGACCGGGTCCGCCTGGAGCGGGGGATCCCGCTGCAGATCCGCGTTGGCATCCACACCGGCGAGGTGGTCGTGCGATCCGCAAGGATGACTTGCGCACGGACTACGACCCGGTCGGGCACACAATCCACATTGCCTCCCGCATGGAGAGCATTGCCACGCCGTCTTCCATTCTGGTCAGCGAGCCGACCTGCCGGCTGACGGAGGGTTATTTCGAGTACAAGGCGCTCGGGGCTACGCAGGTCAAGGGAATCCCCGATCCGTTGGCTGTGTATGAAGTGCTGCGCCTCGGGGCCTTGCGCACGCGCCTCCAGGTGGCGCAGCGCCGCGGGCTGGCGCGGTTCGTCGGCCGGCACGCGGAACTGGAGCAACTGCACCGTGCGCTGGCGCTCGCCGGTGCCGGGCACGGTCAGATTGTGGCCGTGGTGGGCGAGGCTGGGGTGGGCAAGTCGCGCCTGTTCTACGAGTTCAAGGCAGTCTCGCAGCGGGGCGGCATGGTGCTGGAGACATTCTCGGTCTCGCACGGCAAGTCGTTCGCCTACCTGCCACTGATCGAACTGGTGAAGAACTACTTTCGGATCCAGGACCAGGACGACGAACGGCAGCGCCGCGAAAAGGTCGCAGGCAGGATGCTGATGCTGGACCGTACGCTCGAAGACGTGCTGCCCTGCATGCTCGATCTGCTGGGAATCAGCGAACCGGATTCGGCATTGCCGAACATGGATCCGCAGATCCGGCGCCAGCGGACGTTCGATGCCATCGTGCGGCTGTTGGTCCTCGAAAGTGCCAACCAGCCGCTCCAACTCATATTTGAAGACCTGCAATGGCTGGACAGCGACACCGAGGCCTTCCTCGACGTCCTGATCGACCGCCTTCCGAGTGCCAGGATTCTTCTGTTGCTGAACTACCGGCCGGAGTACCGGCATGACTGGCACGAGCGTGGCTGCTACACCCAGCTTCGCCTGGACCCGCTCGGCCAGGCCGAGGCCGGGGAACTGTTGACTGCCTTGCTTGGCGATCATCCCTCGCTGGAGACCCTCAGGGCGCTGATCCTGGAAAAAACAGAAGGCAACCCGTTCTTCATCGAGGAGGTTGTGCAGACGCTGTCCGAGGAAAAGACGCTCCTCGGCGAGAGTGGTCATTACCATATTGAAGAGACGCCGGCGGCCCTGCACATTCCTACCACCGTGCGTGGCGTGCTGGCGGCGCGCATCGACCGCCTTCCTGCCGCGGAGAAGAACCTGCTGCAGAGCCTCGCCGTCATCGGCAAGGAGTTTTCGCTGAGTCTGATCGAGCAGGTGATCGGGCAGCCGGAGGATGTCCTGCGGCCGTTGCTGGCGCGCCTGCAGGCCGGCGAATTCATTTACGAGCGGCCTGCCTTTCCGGACGTCGAATACACATTCAAGCACGGGCTGACGCAGGAAGTGGCCGGCAGCACGCTGCTCACCGAACAGCGCAGCGCATTGCATGAACGCACGGCGCAGGCCATCGAGACCCTCTTCCGCGACCGGTTGCCGGATTACTGCAGCGAGCTGGCGCGGCATTACAGCCTCAGCGGCAATGATCCAAAGGCGGTCGAGTACCTGCTCTGCACGGGACAACAGTTGCTACAGCGCTCGGCCTACCGAGAGGCGGTCCGCCAGTTTGCCGAAGCGCTGGCGTTGCTTGCACGCCAACCCGATACGCCGGCCCGCGCGCGGCAGGAACTTGCGGTGCGGCTTGCCATCGGCCCGGCGCTCATCGCGGCGCGCGGCTTCGCCTCGCCGGAGGTCGAGGCTACCTACATGCGCGCCCTGGCGTTGTACGAGCAACTTGACGACATGCTGCAGAGTTTTCCGGCACAGGTGGGGCTGCGCACGTATTTCTCGATCAGCGCCGAACACGCCAAGGCGTACAGGCTTGGCAAGGGTCTGGTCAGACTCGCCGAGCGAGCCGGCAACGCAGAATGGCTCGGCGAGGCGCATGTCTCGCTGGCCACGACGCTGTACTACGCGGGGCGCTTCCGGATCGCCAACATGCATTTCGATCAAGCGCTGGCACACTACCAGTCCGGCCCGCGCCAGCTCCATCCGAACTTCCACGGCGTGGACCCTGAGGTACGGGCGCTGTCCTTGTCGGCGCTGGTGCGCTGGAACCTTGGCGATACGGCACAGCGCGCGCCAGAGGCCAGCGGGCGATCACGCTCGCGCGCGAATTGTCCCATCCCTTCAGCCTCGCGCATACGCTGTGCATCGTGGCCAATCTGCACGAGTTCCTCCGCGATGCGCGGGCCACGCTCGACCACGCAGAGGCCGCGATCGCACTGTCGACGGAACAAGGCTTTCCGCACTGGTCGGCGTGGGCGACCGCGCTGCGGGGCCGGGCGCTGGTCCGGATGGGGCGCCACGACGAAGGCATGGCCGACATACAGTCTGGCATGGCGGCGTATCTCGCCACGGGCGCGCGACTTGGACAGTCGCACTTCCTGACAATGCTGGCCGAATCCTGCGGCCAGATTGGGCAGGCTGACGCGGGACTGCGTGCCATTGCCGACGCCACGGCCATGGCGATGACCTGCGGTGAGCACCATGTCGAAGCGGAACTGTCCCGGGTCGAAGGCGAGCTGATCTGCTCGGATTCACACCTTGACTTGCCTGATGCCCACCGTTGCGCTCGCGCGCAAGCCTGCTTCGAGAGGGCGATCGCCGTCGCCCACCGCCAGCACTCCCGTCCGCTGGAGCTGCGCGCCACGATCAGCCTGGCGCGGATGTGGCAACGGCAAGGTAACATCCGCGCCGCCATAGACCAGCTGACTGCGGTCATGGAGGCATCCGACGATGGATCCGACATTGACGAACTTCGCGAGTCGAGAGCACTGCTTGATGGCATGAAGTAGACACGACTCGCGTTGCTCGCCCTGCCCGCGCTCCGCATCGAATTCCGCGGGGCTTTGTGACTGCCTGCTGACCGCTGGCAAGGAATCCCTGCACTAAAGGGCGACGGTTCTTGACCGCGCATTGGACGTCACATTGACTGGCCCACGACCCATGCCAGCCCGGGCCGGCAGGAGGACGGGCATTCTGCCCCGACGATGCAGCGGCAGTGTGTCCTACCCGACGCGCGCCCGGCGCGTCGTCCTTGGGTACCCGGCGACTTTCGACTAGCTTGAAAGCCTCGGGCCGCTTCGATGGGGAATCAGAATGAAGAGGGTCATAGGCGCCTGGCCATGATTGTTGCCGTTGGCTTCGCCGTGGGCCTTTCCGCTGTCGGCGGTGCGCGAGCCTCCGACATTGCCTGTAGATTGCCTGCCGGCGGATCTTCGGTTCATTGCGAAGACCCCCATGCGCCGGGATGCGATGCACGCTGTCGACCGATGGCGCACGCCCGCGCGCGCGCCAGCAGCACCTGATCTGCGAGTCCGCCACGCTGTCGGCGCGCTACGAGCGCATCTATGCCGAGCAGCAGAGGATGTTGCGCAAGGGCACCATTCGCGACGCGGACGTTGCGGCATGGCGCGTCCGGCGCGATGCCTGCGACTCGGTACGCTGCCTGGAAAGCATGTTCGCCAAGTTCTGGCGGGAGCGAGATGTGGTGCGAAACGCGCCGGCTCGGCCAATCTCCCCGTCTCCCGCTGCTCCGTCTATGTCAGACTCGATCAGGCATGATCCGGCACCGACGACTTCGCCGACAGAGCGCGCGCAAGAAGAGCAGCCGTCGTCGACTGACTCGCATGCCACGCAGGCCAGAACAGTACTTATCGAGTTCACTCGGCCGACCGCGCCGCCCTTTGAAACACCAGCTCCCGTGCGAACGGCTGCCCGCCCCTTTGCAAAGAACATGGACAGCAGCCCGGGCAAACTCCATCCGGCCGCGCTTGCCCTGGAGAGCCTGCTTTCGGGGCTTGCCATCCTGGGCATGGGCGCGGGATTCCTGTGGGCGCGCCGTACCACTCGCGAACAGGATGGGCCGCGTTCCGCTATCCCGGCGGCATGGTTATCGCCTATGGCTTGCTCTTTGTGAATGCGCTGCTGCTGCCGTTCACGCTTGGCTTGAAGTAAGCGCGCTCGTCATGGGAGGGCGCGGCACGTTCGATACTGTTGGAAAGACCCATGGTTCAATCAAGGAGGATGAAGATGCGCATGCTTCTCAACATTCGAATACCTCACGAGCCATTTAATGCCTTTGTGCGCGATGGCACCATCGGTGAAGTGATGGAGAGGATTCTGGCAGACACGAAACCCGAGGCGGCTTACTTTACCGAGCAGAACGGCACACGCGGAGCCATTCTCGTCATCCATCTCGACGAGCCATCGCAGATCCCCGCATTCGCGGAACCCTGGTTCCTGATGTTCAATGCCGATTGCGAATTTCGCGTGGTAATGACGCCTGAGACCTAGGTCAAGCTGGACTGGGAACACTTGGATCGAAGTGGAAATAGCGACCGCGGCATGGCAGCGAGAGCGGCGGGTTGCCGCGCTTCGCCGGCAGGCGAATTGCGCCGGTCTGCCCTCGGCCGGCGCTTGCCAACCCTTTCCAGTCGGCCGTCCACCCGACTATGGCCGGTTGTTCTAGGTTGTAAAGCAGACGGCCGGCATTGTCTGCCCACGCTATCGCACGCTATCGCAGGTCAATCATTTCTCTTGTCGGACAAATGTGCGACGAGAAGGCGCGCTGCTGGAGACAAAGCATCGAAATTCCGGAAGCAAATCGAAAAGCCTCGGCGAGCCCACTCATCCCGTAGCGGTACCACTTTTGCTCCAAAAGCCTCAGCGATCGGCTGCACCGTTTCTGCCGGAATGATGCAGATTCCAAGGTTTGCCTCGACGCATCGAAGAGCACCGTCAAACGTAGAGACCACCGCGCGGTAGAGCATCCGTTTGCCAAGTATGGCCGCCTGCCGACCGAGCAACGCATGAATGGCGGATTGCGCGGGCATGCCTACATGGTCGAACGGTAGCGTTTGTTCAAAAGTGCATTGATCCACGTCCGCGAGAGGGTGGGCGGCAGGGACGACTGCCGCCAAATGATCGCTACGATAAGGCCGCGTCTGAAAGCCCTCTAGGCCGGCCGCGTTCCAGCAAATGCCCAGGGGAACGGTGCCTTCACGCAGGGCCTCGACAATGTCATTGCTCAATCCCTCATCGATCGTGACTGCAATGTCGCGATGCTCTGGCAGCCGAAGGAATGATGCAATGTCCTGCGGCAGCAACTCCGCCATGGATGAAACCGTGGCAATCAACCGTACGTGCCTCGTATGCCGCTTCCGAAGTCGGCCAGGTCCCGAGCGGCACGGTCGGCAGCCGCAATCATGGCACGCGCATGGGCTAATAGCACTTCACCCGCGGCCGTCGGAATGACGCCACGTCGGCCCCTTTCAAACAGCTTTGCTCCGACCGAGTCCTCTAGCTGCCCGAGGCGTTTACTGACGCCGGACGCAACCAAGTGAGACTGTTCCGCAGCACGAGCAATGTTCTGGTTCTCGCACGCGGCAACAAAAAGGCGCAGTGATGTTAAGTCGAAGTCTCTCATCAGCCATACGAGAAAAACCGCTTGGAAGTCACTTAGACGTTCCTGTGGGTGCTGGCTGGGTTTGCTATTAGCCTCAGCCATTCCATTTCGTCATGATAGCCTACACGAAAGATCGCTGTTCCTCCTGTGATTAACGCCATAATTTCAGGCCACGATGCAACTTCATGGAAATTACACATGGCAACCACGATCCCACAGCGCGCTGTGATCCGCGAAGTCGGCTTGCGCGATGGCCTTCAAAGCATTCGGACCATCCTGCCCACCGAACGGAAGAAGGAATGGATTCGCGCGGCCTATGACGCAGGGCTCAGGGAGTTGGAAGTTGGATCATTTGTGCCGGCTCGCCTTCTGCCGCAACTCGCCGACACCGCCGAGATCGTAGATTTCGCGCGCACTTTGCCGAGCCTTTTGTTTCGGTCCTCGTACCAAACCTGCGAGCGCAGAGGACGCCATCGCCAGTGGCGCCGACTTGATGATTGTGCCTTTGTCTGCAAGCCACGCTCACAGCCTTGCGAACCTGAGAAAGACACCCGACGAGGTAGTAACAGAAGTCGGACGCATTCGCGCCGCACGGGATGCCTCTGGTTCGAAGACCATTATCGAGGCGGGGTAGGGACCGCCTTCGGCTGCACCATCCAGGGCGAAGTCAATCCCGCAGAAGTGCTTCGGCTGATGGAAGCGCTGCTGGATGTCGGGGCTGATCGTGTCTGCCTCGCCGACACGGTCGGTTATGCCGATCCTTTGATGGTCATGGACCTGTTCGAGCGGGCCCGCGCAATAGCCGGGGACAAGCTCTGGTGCGGCCACTTTCACGACACCCGTGGCTTGGGTCTTGCCAATGTGTTCGCCGCGCTTCAGACCGGCATCACGCGCTTTGATGCCTGCCTGACCGGTATTGGCGGCTGCCCTCATGCACCTGGTGCCAGCGGCAATGTGGCCGGCGAAGACCTGGCCTATATGTTGGAAAGCATGGGCATCGAGACCGGAGTCGACATCTCTGCACTGCTGGCCCTGCGGGAAAAAATCTCCGCATGGCTGGCAGGCGAAATCATGCATGGAACTCTGTGGAAAGCGGGGCTACCCAAAACCTTTGGGACTACCCAAGTCACCGCAGCAGCTTGAGAGGCAACATGGATTATCAAGTAAACCAGTCGGACGACCACGGTCTCCCGTTGGCCGGCATCCGGGTCCTAGAGTTTTCGCACATGGTCATGGGCCCGACATGCGGGATGATCCTTGCCGACCTCGGTGCCGAAGTCATCAAGATCGAGCCCCCAGGCGGTGACAAGACTCGAAACCTGCTTGGCGTCGGCATCGGCTTCTTCCGCACCTTCAATCGCAACAAGAAGAGCGTCGTGCTGGACATCCAAACCGAAGAGGGGCGCGCTGCTGCTGCTGAGCTTGCGGAGCAGAGTGACGTGCTGATCGAGAACTTCCGTCCCGGTCTGATGCAGCAATTTGGCCTCGACTACAAGACGCTTGCTGAGAAGAATCCGCGTCTGATCTATGTGACCCACAAGGGGTTCTTGCCCGGCCCATATGAGCATCGGCTGGCGCTGGATGAAGTCGTACAGATGATGGCCGGCTTGTCCTACATGACGGGGCCGGTAGGCCAGCCGCTGCGCGCGGGAACATCTGTGAACGACATCATGGGGGGGATGTTCGGTGCGATTGGCGTGCTCGCTGCGTTGCGCGAGCGGGACCATACGGGGCGCGGACAAGAAGTCCAGAGTGCCCTGTTTGAGAACTGCGTGTTCCTGTCGGCACAGCATATGCAGCAGTATGCGATGACAGGCGAGGCGCCACCCCCGATGCCGGCCAGGGCACAGGCTTGGAGCATCTACGACATCTTCACGCTTGCCGAAGGAGAGCAGCTCTTTATTGGCGCGGTGAGCGATAAGCAGTTCGTCGCACTGTGCAACGTGCTGGGTCATCCCGAACTGATCGGTCGGCCGGAATACGCCGACAACTCGCTACGCGTGGCAGCGCGCCCGATGATGCTTCAGGAAATCGGCCAGATTCTGAGCAGGATGTCCGTCGCAGAGTTGTCGCCGAAACTGGAAGCCGCGGGTGTCCCATACGCGCCCATTGTCCGCCCTGATCAACTGATCGAGGATCCGCACCTGAATGCGAGCGGCGGCCTTGTCCCGATGCAAGTGGAAGATGGGTCTACGGCACCGGTCGTCTTACTGCCCTTTACCATGAATGGTCGACGCCCCGGGGTGCTCAGGCCGCTCCCGAGTGCCGGTGAGCACAACGCCGAGATCCTGTCGCGACTACGCTCGACGGTCTAGGCAAGGTAAGGAACCCATACATAAATAAACAGGAGACAACCGATGCTTTCTCGTTCGACGCGGTGGCTGTCGCTCAGCCGCCGCAAATTGCTCTCAGTCATCACCGCGTCATCCCTTACGGCCGTGTTGGCAGGCATTACCAGCTTTCCTGCCATTGCGCAGAATGGCAAGCCAGTGCGGCTCATCTTGCCCTTGAGCGCGGGATCGGGAGCCGACACCATTGCAAGAGCTGCAGGCCCCGCGCTTAGCAAAGCCATGGGTCAGCCAGTCGTGATTGAGAACTTGCCTGGAGCCGGCGGCGTAACAGGAACAGCGCAGGTTGCCAAGGCTTCTCCGGATGGCAGCACGCTGGGTCTGGTGTCGAACAATCACGTCATTAACCCCAGCGTCTACAAATCGATGCCCTTTGACGCATTGAAGGACATCACCCCGATCAGCATCATTGGCGCCGTCCCTTTTGTCCTGGTTGTGAATCCGAAGGTGCCTGCGAAGAACATGCAAGAGCTCGTAGCTCTCATGAAGGCCAAGCCCGACGGCTTCAACATGGGTTCGTCTGGAAACGGAACGATTCTCCACCTCGCGGGTGAAATGTTCCTGTTCGAGGCCGGTGTCAAGGCTCGTCACATTCCTTACAAAGGCACCGGCCCAATGGTTACCGACATCTTGGGTGGCCAGGTCGAGATGGGCGTTGTCGCACTCAACGCAGTGCAGCCGTTCCTCAAGGCAGGCAGTCTTCGCGCGATTGGGCTGCTGAGCGATAAGAGATCTAACGCCGCGCCGGACATTCCCACGCTCGCGGAACAAGGCCTTCGCAACTTCAACGTTGAGGGCTGGATTGCTGTAATCGGGCCTGCCGGAATGAAGCCGGCCGATGTGAAGCGTGTCCATGACGCCTTCGCATCAGCATTCAGGAGCTCCGAAGTCATGGAAGCTATGGAGAAGCAGGCAACCAGCGTCAATCCAAGCAGTCCGGAAGCTGCAGCCAAGTACTTCAAGTCCGAAGCCGAACGCTATGCCGCGCTCGTCAAGAAAGCCAACGTGACCATCGAGTAGCACTGTTGTCGTCTCATTACTAGAACCAGGAAAATAGCATGTCCCTATATCAGCTCGGCGATCACTCGCCTTCCGCCTCCGACTCGGCGTTCGTCGCTACGGAGGCCACGGTCATCGGTCGCGCACACCTCGCGGAACACGTCACCGTTTGGCCCGGTGCCGTCATTCGAGCTGACAACGAGCCCATCAAGGTCGGGCAGGGGAGCAACATCCAGGAAGGCGCCGTCTTGCACACCGATCCCGGCATTCCTCTCACGATTGGCGCGAACGTCAGTGTTGGTCATCAGGCCATGCTGCATGGATGTACCGTGGGAAGCGGGTCTTTGATCGGCATTCAGGCGGTGATTCTCAACAAGGCGGTGATTGGCGAAGACTCGCTGGTCGCAGCGGGAGCGCTCGTGACGGAAGGCAAGAGCTTCCCGCCGCGGTCTCTCATTCTGGGCTCACCCGCAAAAGCAGTGCGGGAGCTTTCCGACGATGAGGTCGCAAACCTGCGTGCCAATGCAGCCGACTATGTCATGCGAGGGCGTACCTACAAGGCTTCGCTGAAGAAGATCGCATAGCTCGGCCGGTCCCTCCGGCGCTTTTACATCGCTCCGGTTTGGATTCTTCCGAACCGGAGTGCCCGCGCCCTTGGACCTGATCCTCGCTTGACCGGCGGGAGTCGGCCCGGTTCCGGCCATCAAAAATCAGGAGCTGACTGACCTCTTTTGGAAGAGCCAGCGCTTCTGACTTCAGTGCGTTGATGCTTCAGGGAAGCAAATGGGTATCCCCGGCAGCCTGCGGCGGCAACTTGATTGCCAGTGCCTTGAAGTCGCCGCTCGTGGCGATCGAGCCCGCATGCGCGACGCCTTTGGGATGACAATCAGGTCACCAGGACCGACCTCGCGCTGTTCACTGCCCAGCCAGAATGTGCCCTTTCCTGAAATGACATATTGGATCTCGTCAGCGCTGGTGTGGTAATGCTTGGGAACGTTGCCCGATTGCACTGCAATGGTCCCTTGTGGCGACGCCACCAACCTTTCGTCCGTAGCGTGCCCATATTGGGAACCTGCGGTCCGATGTCTTCATTGCTCATGGCAATCAGGTTAATGATCTGCGGCGCCACTGCGGCGGGTGGGGTTTGCGCGTTGGCCGGTGGCAGTCCCGTATGGGCTGCAAGGTAGCCACAGGCAAAAGCGACCGGAACAGCGGAAAGTGCGGCAAAGCGATGCATATTCGTCTCCCTTCGGATGGCCTGCGGGCATTGGGTCGCAACGACGCTCAATTCGTGCGATCCGGCAGGATTGTCTCACCATGATTCGGGCCAAGAATCGAGGGGAAACCCGAGAACACAATAGAACCGCGGAAAGGAGGGGTGCCGAAGGAGATTTAGCGGCGCTGGCTGGCGGCAAGCGACTGCCGTCGTTCGCTCTTCTCGCCTTGGTGGCCCGCTTTCAGGCCGTTAGCGGCCATCCGGCTCATCTCATTGCCTCAATTACTGGGTCAGCGCACCGTGGACACAGTACGAGTCTGGTTTGGTGCCCGATCAACTCATGCCTACCGGCTACCACCGGCCATTGCTTCCTGGCTTTGCCTGCCGATGATTGGCGAAGTGTGCGAGAAGAAAATCGACCAGCACTCGTACCTTGTCAGGGCGAGTCTTGCCGCTGTAGACAAGATAGATGTCGGCCGGCGCGAATTGCCATTGGGGAAGCACTCTGCATAGCGTTCCGTTTCGCAATTGCTCGGCCACGTCCCATTCGGACCGGACCACGAGTCCCTGACCTTCCAGCGCCCAAGTAACGGCGGACTCGCCGTCGTTGGTGCTCATTGTTCCGCGCACCTTCACCGTCTCGTGTTGAGAGCCATTGCGCATGTGCCAGGTGCCAAAAGTCTCGTCAGCTTCGCGAATGAAGATGCAGCTATGCCGGGTGAGATCACGCGGACTGGCTGGCAAACCTGCGCGGGCAAGGTACGAGGGCGAGGCACAAAGCACGCGCCGGTTGTTCGCCAGCAGGCGCGCAGTCAGCCGTACGTCAGGCAATTCCCCAAAATGAACGACTGCGTCCAGGCCAAGCTCGGTCAGATTGAGCGGTCTTTCGCTTAGATGGAGCTGAATCTCGATCTTCGGAAACGCTCGCGAGAATGCCGCCAGGGCAGGGGCGATATGTCGACGGCCAAAGCCCAGCGTAGCGCCAATTTTCAGAAGTCCTTGAGGCGTACTGCTATTGCCGCCAACAGATCGCTCCAGCGCTTCCAACTCGGCCAGAATGCGCGCGCCCTCGACAAGGTAACTCTCACCCTCCGGCGTGAGGCTGATGCGTCGGGTCGTACGGTTCAGCAGCCTGACGCCAAGCCGAGACTCCAGGGCAATGAGCCGTTTGCTCACAGCGGACGGCGTTACTCCCAACTCCTGCGCCGCGGCAGCCAGGCTGCCGAGCTTGTTGATCGCCATGAAGAAGGCCACATCTGAGAAAGCGTCCATTGCTGAATTGTAGGCAACAAAAAAGTGATTCTGCCTAAATTATGTTTCTAGGGGCAAGTGCTAGGATCCGTTCCATAAAAATCGCACTGAAGGAGACCCCGTGAAATTGCATCGCCTTGCTGCTTTCCTGGCTTGCGCCGCCGTTCTAGGAACGGCTTCTGCTCAAACATTCCCTCAGCGCCCAGTTCGGCTGATCGTGCCGTACGCTCCCGGAGGCAGTGCCGATATCGCCGCACGTCTGGTTTCCGATGCCTGGTCGAAAGCGCTAGGCGGCACCATCGTCGTGGAAAACCGCGCAGGTGCGGGTGGCAACATTGGGGTGGATGCTGTCGCCAAGTCGCCGGCGGACGGCTACACCATTGGGCTGCAAACGGTTTCTCTGGCCATTAATCCCGGCCTGTTCGCTCGCATGCCGTACGACACGCTCAAAGATCTGGCTCCCATCGGGATGGTCGCGGCTTCTCAACATGTCCTGGTCGTCAATAACAAGATCCAAGCCAGCAACCTGAAAGAACTCATCGCACTGGCCAAGGCAAAGCCGGACAAGATGACCTATGGCTCTGCAGGTAACGGCAGCACGTTCCATATGTCCGCCGAACTGTTCAAGTCCGTGGCCAATGTATCGATTGTTCACGTGCCCTATCGCGGCGGCGGCCCCGCACTTGTTGACACCATCGCCGGCCAGGTCGACATGAGCTTCCCGGTCATTTCGGCCGCTCAGCAGCATGTGTTGGCCGGAAAGTTGACCGCACTCGCGGTGACCGGCCCGAAACGCTCCTCGCTGCTGCCGAACGTGCCCACTGCCGCCGAAGCAGGTTTGCCCGGGTACAACTTTGAAACGTGGTTCATGGTCTTTGCGCGGCCGGCACACCGAAGCCGGTCATCGACAAGCTGAACGCGGCACTGAATTCGACGCTGACGGCGCAGCCGCGAAAGAGCGGATGCTCAAGGAAGGCTTTGAACCGATGCCTTCGACGCCGGAAGCTGCCCGGCAGCGTCTCGAAAAGGAATTGCCGATATGGGCGCAGTTGATCAAGCAGCGCGGTATTACCGCCGAGTGATTGTGAAACAGGTGTAGTCTCTATGTCTCCCAAAACTCTTTACAACAAGCTGGTTGACTCTCACACCGTCACCAGGATCGACGACGACAACGTTCTGCTTTATTGCGACTTGCACTTGATGAACGAGTACACAAGTCCGCAAGCTTTTGCGGGGTTGCACGAGCAAGAACGCGGCGTATTGATCCCGGGGCAGAATGTCTCCGTAGTCAGCCACATCATTCCGACGCATCCGACAAAGATCCGCGTGATCGCTGATCCGGCTTCGTCGCTGCAAGCGACAAACCTGCGGGACAACTGCGAGAAGCACAGGATCCCTCTGTTCGATACGAATGATGCGCTCCAAGGCATCGAACATGTCATTGCCCCCGAACACGGCATGATTCGCCCGGGCATGGTTGTGATCTGTGGCGATAGCCATACGACCACCTACGGCGCACTGGGTGCGTTGGGCTTCGGCATCGGCACGTCGGAGGTCGAGCACGTCCTGGCAACACAGACGCTGGTGTACCGGATGGCGAAAACCATGCGGATCCGCGTGGATGGCAAACTGCCCGCCGGTACGACGGCCAAGGATCTGATCCT
>LRMT01000264.1 GCA_001725945.1 Cupriavidus sp. UYMMa02A
CGGTCGGCATCGGCGGCGCGCAGACCGCATCTACCCGCCGCCGCCCCGGGCGGCTGGCAACTGATCGGCCGTACCGATGCCGCGTTGTTCGTGGCCGACCGCGATCCGCCTTCCCTGTTCGCCCCCCGGCGATACCGTACGTTTTGTTGCCGAGGAGGTCATCGCGTGATCGAGATCATCCGACCTGGCGCGCTGGCTTCCGTGCAGGATCTTGGCCGCACAGGTTTCGCCGCTTCGGCGTGGGGCGCTCCGGCGCCATGGACCCGCTGGCGCTGACCATCGGCAACCGGCTGCTCGGCAACGCGCCCGGCAGCGCCGCCATCGAATTCACGCTCGCCGCGCGGCGTGCGCTTTCACGAGAACCTGCGCGTGCGCTGACCGCGCCGAGTGCAATGCCAACCTGGACGGTGTGCCGGTCTGGTCCTGGCACGCCTTCGATGTCCGCCGCGGCGAGACGCTGACGCTGCGTCCACGCGGGTGGTACGCGCGTGTACCTGTGCGTGGCGGGCGGCATCGACGTGGAGCCCGTGATGGGCTCGCGCAGCACCGACCTCAAGGCCGGCTTCGGCGGCTTGCCGGCGCGCGCTGCACGACGGCGACCGCCTTGCCGCCGCGCGTCCGGGTGTGACGGAAAACTCGGACTGGCTTGGCGTGCAGGCACCGTCGTGCGGCGCTCCCGTGCGCCGG
>LRMT01000265.1 GCA_001725945.1 Cupriavidus sp. UYMMa02A
GGCGATGCCATCGCCAGCGCCACCGCGAACCCAGGACCCGGCGCATCCCGTGGGTGGCAGCCTGTGGGCCGGCCTGTCGCTGGTCATACGGTCGCGCTACCTGCTCGGCATCGGCCTGTTCGTCATCCTGCTGGCGACGGCAAGCACCTTCCTGTACTTCGAGCAGGCACGGCTGGTGGCCGAAGCATTTCCGGACGCGCGCGCCAGACGCAGGTCTTCAGCGCGCTCGACGCCATCGTGCAGGCACTGACGATCATCATCCAGCTCTTCTTCTCGGGGCGCGTGGCGCGCCGCTATGGCGTCTGCGCGCTGCTGACCGTCGTGCCACTCGCGGTCGTCGCGGGCTTCCTGCTGCTGGCGATGTTCCCGACGTTCGCCGTGCTCGCGGGCGTGATGATCCTGCGCCGCGTCGGCGAATACGCGCTGCTGCGCCCGGGGCGGGAGATGCTGTTCACCGTGGTCGACCCGGAAACCAAGTACAAGGCCAAGAACGTGATCGACACCGCGGTCTATCGCGCCGGAGACGCGGTGAGCGCATGGGTCAAGACCGGCATCGACGCGATTTCCGGCCACGCCGCCACGGTGGCGCTGGCCGGTGCCGGCCTGGCGCTGGGGTGGGCATGGCTTGGATGGTGGCTCGGGCGCCGGCATGAACTCCAGCTCGCGCCCGCCGGTGTCGCACCGGCAGCCGAGACGCCGGGCACGCCGCCTTCATCGGCCACGCAGCCGCGCTAGCACTTGGCGCTCAGAACTGCTCCCAATTGTCGCCAGCGTCGGCATGTTCCGCGCGTGGGGCACGTGCGGGCGGTGTCTTCGGTGCCGTCGGTGCCTTGCGTGCCTTCTGCAGGACCGGCCCGGACTTCGGCACGGCGGGCTGCCGCGAAGCCGGAGCCGGCCTGTGCACGGCGCCGACACTGCCACTGTCGTGTTGCGCAATCCGGAAGGCCGCGACGGCCTGGAGCAGTGCCGCGGCCTGTTCTTCCAGTGAATGGGCTGCCGCCGAGGCTTCTTCCACCAGCGCGGCATTCTGCTGGGTCACCTGGTCCATTTGCGCTACGGACTGATTGACCTGTTCGATGCCGGTGCGCTGCTCCACGGATGCCGCGGCAATCTCGCCCATGATGTCGGTCACGCGGCGGATCGAATGCGTGATCTCGGTCATGGTCGAACCGGCACGCGTCACGAGATCCGAACCGCTGCGCACGCGGTCGACCGACGTGCTGATCAGCGTGCGGATTTCCTTCGCTGCGCCGGCGGAACGCTGCGCGAGGCTGCGCACTTCGCCTGCCACCACGGCGAAGCCACGGCCCTGCTCACCCGCGCGCGCCGCTTCCACCGCGGCATTGAGCGCCAGGATGTTGGTCTGGAACGCAATGCCTTCGATCACGCCGATGATGTCCGCAATCTGGCTCGAGCTATCCGCGATCTGCGTCATGGTGGTGATGACCTGCTCCATCACCTCGCCACCGCGGTTCGCGATCCCCGAGGCGCTGTCGGCCAGGCCGCTCGCTTGCCGCGCGCTGTCGGCGTTGTGCTGGACGGTGGTCGTCAGCTCTTCCATGCTCGCGGCGGTTTCCTGCAGCGAGGCAGCCTGCTGCTCGGTACGCGACGACAGGTCCGAATTGCCCGCCGCAATCTGCGCGGTGGCGGTAGCGACCGAATCGACCGAGGCGCGGATGCCGCTCACGGTGCCGGCCAGCTTGCCTTGCATGCGCTGCATGGCATAGAGCAGGCTGGAGGTGTCGCCGTGACGCAGTTCGATGTGGCGCGTGAAATCGCCGTCCGCGATGCTGTTGGCAATCGATGCCGCATAGGCGGGCTCGCCGCCCAGGCCACGGCGCACGCCCCGCAGCAGCCAGGCGGCCAGCAGCGTCGCAGCACCGCCGACCACCAGCAGCATCAGGATCGAACGCAGCAGCGACTGGCGGAACGCCGCCTCGATGTCATCGACATAGGCGCCCGTGGTGACGGCCCACTCCCACGTCTTGAAAGCCTTGACGTAGCTGACCTTCGGCAGCGGATCGCTTGCACCCGGCTTCGGCCACATGTAGTTCAGGAAGCCCGCACCGGGACCGCTGGCGATCTTCGCGATTTCCACGTAGATGAGGACACCGTTCGGATCCTTCATCCCGCTCAGGTTCTTGCCTTCGTTCTCTGGCTTGAACGGGTGCATCAGCGAGCGGCCGGAGAAATCCGTGACGGAGACATAGCCATCGGTACCGAAGCGCAGCGGACGCAGGCGCTCCTTGGCCAGCTTCTGCGCCTCTTCAATCGGCAAGCCCTTGCTCGTGGCTTCTTTCTCGATGGCTGCGATGAGGCTGACCGAGGCCTCGGCGACGCTCTGGATTTCTCGCTGGCGTCCGGCGAACATCTCCGTGCGCGTGGCGAACGCCTGGTACGTGCAGATGCCGAGCATGGCGATCCAGATCAGGCCAAAGGGGATCCAGAGCCGTTGGTTCAGGGTGAGTGTCTTCATTCCAATTGCGATGTGGGGGCGTAGGGCTGGTCATTGGGACGGGACGTAACCCGGAACGAACGCCAATGCTTCCAGCCTGCAAGCAACGGAGTAATCGGCCGGTTGCTCACCCCACTTCGGAGGGGTGCCTGACACAAGGCGGCCGATCAGCGGCTACGGGCGCGCGAGAAGTGATGCCTGTATCTCACCGGAAGGTCGTATAGTCATGCCTCCGGCCCACGTGGCCGATCCGTTTCCGATTTTTTCCTTGCCCCCCGGAGGATTCCATGAAGACCAAAGCCGCCATCGCCTGGAAAGCCGGCGCCCCGCTGACCATCGAAGACGTGGACCTGGAAGGCCCCCGCGCCGGTGAAGTGCTGGTGGAAATCAAGGCCACCGGCATCTGCCATACCGACTACTACACCTTGTCCGGCGCCGATCCGGAAGGCATCTTCCCGGCGATCCTCGGCCACGAGGGCGCGGGCATCGTCACCGACGTGGGCCCGGGCGTGACCTCGCTCAAGCCAGGCGACCACGTGATTCCGCTGTACACGCCCGAATGCCGCCAGTGCAAGTTCTGCCTGTCGCGCAAGACCAACCTGTGCCAGGCTATCCGCGCCACGCAAGGCAAGGGCCTGATGCCGGACGGTACCTCGCGCTTCTCGATCGACGGCAAGCCGATCTTCCACTACATGGGCACGTCGACGTTGCGAACCACATCGTGGTGCCGGAAATCGCGCTCGCGAAGATCCGCCCCGATGCGCCGTTCGACAAGGTCTGCTACATCGGCTGCGGCGTGACCACCGGCGTGGGCGCCGTCATCTTCACGGCCAAGGTCGAGGCCGGCGCCAACGTGGTGGTGTTCGGCCTGGGCGGCATCGGCCTGAACGTGATCCAGGGCGCGAAGATGGTCGGCGCCGACAAGATCATCGGCGTGGATCTCAACCCCGAGCGCGAGGCGATGGCGCGCAAGTTCGGCATGACCCACTTCATCAACCCGAAGGACGTGGACAATGTCGTCGACCACATCATCCAGCTGACCGACGGCGGCGCGGACTACTCGTTCGAATGCATCGGCAATACGCAGGTCATGCGCCAGGCGCTCGAGTGCTGCCACAAGGGCTGGGGCAAGTCGATCATCATCGGTGTGGCCGAAGCCGGCGCGGAAATCTCCACGCGCCCGTTCCAGCTCGTGACTGGTCGCGAATGGAAGGGCTCGGCCTTTGGCGGCGCGCGCGGGCGCACGACGTGCCGAAGATCGTCGACTGGTACATGGACGGCAAGCTCAATATCGACGACCTGATCACGCACACGCTGCCGCTGGAGCGCATCAACGAAGGTTTCGACCTGATGAAGCGCGGCGAGTCGATCCGATCCGTGGTGCTGTACTAAGGAGCGCGCCGTGACCCTTGAACTGCTGTCCGAACACGGTTGCCACGGCGGCGTGCAGCGCTTCTATCGGCACGCGTCGACCGCCATCGGGCTGCCGATGCGTTTCTCGGTATTCCTGCCCCCACAGGCGCAGGCCGGTGGCGGCAAGCTGCCGGCCTGTTCTACCTGGCGGGCCTGACCTGCACCGAGGAAACCTTCATGATCAAGGCCGGTGCGCAGCGCTTTGCCGCCGAGCACGGCCTGGTCCTGGTGGCGCCCGACACCAGTCCACGCGGTGCGGACGTGGCGGGTGAGGCGGATGCGTGGGACTTCGGCGTTGGCGCGGGATTCTACGTCGACGCAACCGAAGCGCCATGGCGCCAGCATTGGCGCATGGAAAGCTACGTCACACAGGAACTGTTCGATCTCGTGAGCCGCGAACTGCGGGTCGATCCCGACCGCGTCGGCATTTTCGGGCATTCGATGGGCGGACACGGCGCGCTGGTGCTCGCCCAGCGGCATCCGCAGCGTTTCCGCTCGGTGTCGGCGTTCGCGCCGATTGCCGCGCCGACGCGGTGCCCGTGGGGAGAGAAAGCGTTCACCGGCTACCTTGGCGCGGACCGCACCCGCTGGGAAGAGCATGATGCCAGTGCCTTGATGGCTGCGCAGAAGGCCCCGCCCTTCCCGGCCGGCATCCTGGTGGACCAGGGCCTCGCGGACCAGTTCCTGCCCACGCAGCTCCACCCCGAGGCATTCGAAGCCGCGTGCGCGGCGGCGGGCCAGCCGCTGACGCTGCGCCGGCATACCGGGTACGACCACGGCTACTACTTCATCAGCACCTTTATCGCGGACCATATCCGCCATCACGCCGGACAGCTCTGACGCGTCGTTGCGACGATGCGACGATGCGCGGCCCGCGCCGCGCATCGCTCAGATGTAGCGCTGCGCCATGACCAATGCACTGAGCCGGCGGCGCTTCCAGAACATGCCGTGAATGCGCGCGCGCAGCTTGTCCAGCGTTGCCTGATCCAGCATCTGGAAAGTCAGCATGACCGCGGGGTTGCTGCCATCGCCCGGTACATGCTCGGCCGCGTCGAAGGCCGGCAACCCGTACTTCACCAGGAATGCACGGATCTCGTCATCGGTTGTGCCAGGCTCGATATTGCCAAGCAGCAGTACTGACATGGTGGCCTCCCTCCGTTCGCCAAGGCCTCGTCATCCTGACGTTTCATCCCGCTTCATCGACCGGCGCCTTCTGGCCGAGCGGCAATGTAACGACGCGCACGGTCGGATCATCGGGACAGGCAGTATCGGCAAACCCGAGTCGGCGCGCCAGCCGGCGCATGGGCGTGTTCATGGTCAGCACGAATCCCTCCATGCGTCGGTAGCCGCGCGCTGCGGCAGTGTCGATCAGCGCCGACATCAGGATGCGTGCCAGACCCACGCCATGCCAGTCGTCATCGAGCGTGATGGCGAACTCGCAGACCTCGCTGCCGGGCGCCGCCACGAAGCGCGCACCGCCGACGAGCCTTCCACCGGGATCCTTCTCCCCGCTCTCGCTCACCGCGACCAGCGCGCACTCATGGTCCGGCTCCGGGTGCGTGGCGGACGTCACCATGGCCTCCGGCAACTCGCGCAGCGGTGCCATGAAACGCGTATAGCGGGCGTCGGCTGACAACCTGGCAAACGCCGCGAGCAGACCGGCGCGATCCTGCTCGCAGATTCGCGCAGCATGATATGGCGGCCATCCCGCAACGTCAGGGAAGTGGGCGTGAACGGCAAAGGGTGGTACGGGCATCTGAGCAAGCTCTGCGTCACTGGATGAACCGGAAACCCGGCTGAATCGCCGAAGCTCATTCACTGTAGTGCCAAATGACGCACCGTGCAGAGTGCACGCATGCGATGGATTGCGTGCCGGCGCAGGAAATGAAAAAGGGCTTCCGTTTCCGGAAGCCCTTTTCTTTCTGCATAGGTGGCGCGGCTGGCAGGATTCGAACCCACGACCCCTTGGTTCGTAGCCAAGTACTCTATCCAACTGAGCTACAGCCGCACGCGAGACAAAGATTGTATCGCACTTTGGTTTTGTGCAAGCCCCTCCGAGAAAAACTTTCAGGCTGCGTGCGGCAAAATGCAGCGATGCGGCTACCAGCGATAGCGCGCGCCGACCGTGCCTCCGGCATTGTGCCCCGCCTTGACCTTGAACCACAGCTTCACGCCGGATGCGGTGTTCCCGTGCGCGCCGATATTGAACGAGAAGAGCCCGCGCAGCAGGTCCGTATCGATCTTGGTGCCGTTGATGTTGATGGTCTGCTTGCGGCTGTCCTGCCACCAGTCCGCTTCGACGAACGGATAGACACCGGCGAGGCGGGTTGCTGCGCACTGTACAGGCGCACGCCGAAACCGGTGGCGCTGGAATCGCCGAGCATGTCAGGCGCCTGCGTTCCCGTCGCGGCATTGCCGGGCTGGTAGGCCAGTTGCACGCGCGGCTGGATGGTCAGGCCGCCGGCGTGCGGAACCACCGCATCGAGCGCCACCGCCATGGTGCGCACGCGGCTGTCCGTGAATCCGCTGGCGTGGTGACATCGTCGACGTGAACAAGGAATCTGCGCGGGCCGTAGCGCATGCGCTCGGTATCGCGGTCGACTGCCGCCAAACCGGGAGCGTCGTCGTCAGGCCCCGCGCCGGCCGGTTCCGCGTCGCGCGCGGCGTAGCCGGGCGGCGGGGAGTTGTGTTCGACCGCGGAGAAGGAATTGCGGCTGGCGCCTGCCACGCGGCTCAGCCCGGCAAGGTCACTCGCCTGCACATGTTGCCAGCCGAGGATAGCGTCGGTGCCCGGAACGCCATCGTCCGCCCTGGCCACGGAACACATCAGCATGGCCAGCACGCAGCAGTATTGCAGGTGGTGGTGGCGCGCCCGTGCTGTGTCTCGGCACAAGCGTGCCACACGGGGTATGCCCCGGCCTCCCTCTCTCTGGATGATGACAAGACCTCAGTCATGGCAACCACCTTCGGGCGTATCAAGGCTTGCCCGATTAGCTTGAGCATAGGTCAAATGCCCACGCACGGTAAGTGGCGAATGTTGGCTGCCACGCAAGCACTGTTCTGCCAACAGCGTGCTGGGTGAGGCACCTACGGAAGAAAGTCCGGCGCGTCACAGGCTGCGCGAATTCCGCGCTCGCAGCGATGCCGCGCTCGCGCGGCTCCTGACGCCGTCGCCCGCGCGGCCGGGGCTGCGCCTGTACGCGGGGCGGCGCGACCGCGCTGATCCTGCTGGTGCTTGGCTATCTGCTGGTGTCCGCGCAGCGCGCGGTGTTCGTGCCGCTGCTGCACGCACGCACGCACGCACGCACGCACGCGATGCAATCATCGCGCTGGCGGAAGGTGCCAGCTACCCGGCGTTTGCCATGACGGCCGCCGGCTGCGAAATGCGGCGCCTGTTCGATGCGCTCGACATCCTGCGCCGCAAGCTGCGCGAGCGCGCATCGCTGACGGAACAACTCGAGTACCAGGCGCTCACCGACAGCCTGACCGGACTGCTGAACCGGCGCGCGCTCGAGCGCGTTGCCGCGCAGCCCTCTGATCCGTCAGGGCCCGCGACGACAAGCCTGATTCTGATGGACATCGACCGCTTCACGGCGATGTATCGCGCCAAGGAAGACGGGCGCAACTGCGTGCGCCGTGCGGACGAACCTGCGCACGTGGACGACTGAGCCGGCTTGCCGCGCAAGCGGCTGGTGCCATGGCATCGGACCACTCAGACCGTACTCAAGCCGTAAACGGAAAATGGCCCGCATTGCTGCGGGCCATTTCTGAATTTTGGTGCCCAGAAGAGGACTCGAACCTCCACAGTGTTGCCACTGCTAGGACCTGAACCTAGTGCGTCTACCAATTCCGCCATCTGGGCTTCGTTTCGCTGCATTGCTGCTGCGATGCGAAGAATGGGATTATGCTGGGCTGATAGGACCTTGTCAACACTCTTCCGTAAAAAAACATCGCTGAAGTGGGGATTTGTCTCGGCTCGGTTTCGTGCCTGGCAGGCGCCGCTGTTTCGGCGGAAGACCAAAAATCCCAGGCTCAGCCGCCCTGCCGATGACCCCCACGCGTGGCCATGAAATCCACTTGCGCCGGACGCCCCGGCAGTTGCAGCGTAGCCGTGGCCGCCGGCGTGCTGGCCACGGTCTTGCCAGCGCGCAATACCAGCAGCCGTGTCGCACGCAAGCGAATCGCCTCGACAGGATCGCGCGCCTGAAGCAACACGAGGTCCGCGCGGCAACCAGGCGCGACGCCATAACCATCGAGCCCGAGGATCTGCGCCGGCGTGGTGGTCACGGCAGCGAAGCAATTACGCATCGCATCCTGCCCCGTCATCTGTGCCACATGCAGACCCATGTGGGCCACTTCCAGCATGTCTGCGCTGCCGAGGCTGTACCACGGGTCCATCACGCAGTCATGTCCGAAGGCCACCGGTACGCCCGCGGCCAGCAACTCCGGCACGCGCGTCATGCCGCGGCGCTCGGGTACGTATCATGCCGGCCCTGCAACGTGATATTGATCAGCGGGTTGCAATCGCAGCCACGCCCGCCTCGCGCATCAGCGGCATCAGCTTGGACACGTAGTAGTTGTCCATCGAGTGCATCGACGTGAGGTGCGACCCCGCGACACGTCCGTGCAGCCCCAGCCGCACCGTTTCGCTGGCCAGCGTTTCGATGTGGCGCGACATCGGGTCGTCGCTCTCGTCGCAATGCATGTCGACGCGCAGGCCGCGTTCGGCGGCCAGCTCGCACAGCACGCGCACTGACGCCGCGCCATCCGCCATGGTGCGTTCGAAATGCGGGATGCCGCCAATCACCTCGACACCCATGTCGAGCGCGCGGCGCAGGTTATCCACCGCCCCTGGCGCGCGCAGCACGCCGTCCTGTGGAAACGCCACTAGCTGCAGGTCCAGATAGGGCCGCACGCGCTCGCGCACGTGCAGCAGCGCCTCGACCGCGAGCAGGCGCGGATCGCAGACATCCACATGCGAGCGGATTGCAAGCAGCCCCTTGGCCACGGCCCAGTCGCAGTAGGCCAGCGCGCGCTCGACCAGCGCTTCCTGCGTCAGCAACGGCTTCAGTTCGCCCCACAGCGCGATGCCTTCAAGCAGCGTGCCGGACCGGTTCACGTGCGGCAGCCCGTAGGACAGCGTGGAATCCATGTGGAAGTGCGCGTCGACGAATGGCGGCGTCACCAGTTGCCCGGCGGCATCGATCTCGGTGGCCGCCTGCGCGGCGAGCGCTGGCTCCACGGCAACGATGCGTCCGTTGTCGATGCCGATATCGATGCCGTTGCGGCCATCAGGCAGCGTGCAGTGGCGCAGGATCAGTTCCAGCATGGGCGCTCCGGGATCGGATGGTTCGGGTCAGCGCTCGCTCCGGCGGTACGGCCTCATCAGCGCCTGCGGATAGATGGCACGGCGTGCCACCAGGATCAGCGCGAGAATCGACAGCACACAGGGCAGCATCAGGTAAAGCTGGTGAACGCGTGCATCAGCCGGCGGCCGCGGGCAGCAGCCCGCAACCGCGCAGCACCAGGGCCACCAGCTGCTCGGTGGCCAGTTCGAAGTCACGCCGGCCCAGTTGGCTCACACCAAGCACGGCGCAGATCTGCGATTCGAAATCGGCATAGGTCTGGGTCGCGGCCCAGATCGTGAAGAACAGGTGTTGCGGATCGACACTGATCATCTGCCCGCTGTCGATCCACTGGCGGATGACATCGGCCTTGTGCGCGACCAGTTCGCGCAGCACATGGCGCAGGACCTCGCCGATCTCCGGCGCACCGTGCAGCAGCTCGTTGGCAAATACGCGCGAGGCATCAGGGTGGCTGGCCGACAGCCGCATCTTCGCGCGGATGTATTGTTCGAGCGCGACCTGGGGCGGCAGCTCGGCGCGAATGGCTTCCGTTTCCGACAGCCACAACTGCAGCGTATGCGCGAGCACCGCGCGATACAGCGCCTGCTTGGTGCGGAAATAGTAGTGCAGGTTGGACTTGGGTACGCCTGCGCGCACGGCGATCTCGGCCATGGTGGCCCCCGCGAAGCCGGCCCGTGCAAACACGTGCTCGGCCGCACGCAGGATCATGGCCTCGTTCTCCTGCCGGATGCGTCCGCCGCTTGTGTCGCGCGCCAGTGGCAGGCGCCGCGCCGCGGCAACTGCGGGCCCGTCCATCACCGCGTGCCGTAGAGGCGGTCCCCGGCATCGCCGAGTCCGGGCACGATGTAGCCGTGCTCGTTCAGCTCCTCGTCGATGGCCGCCGTGACGATGGCAACGTCCGGATGCGCGGCCTGCAGCGCGTTCAGGCCCTGGCGCGAAGCAATCAGGCACACGTACTTGAGCATGCTCACGCCGCTTTCCTTGAGGCGGTTGAGCGCGGCGATGGCCGAATTTCCCGTGGCCAGCATCGGATCCACTACGATCACCATCCGCTCCTGGATATCCTCGGGCATCTTGAAGTAGTACTCGACGGGCTCGAGCGTGTCCGGGTCCCGGTACAGTCCGATATGACCGACACGTGCGGCCGGCAGCAGTTCAAGCATCCCGTCCAGGAAGCCGTTGCCTGCCCGCAGGATCGACACGAGGCAAAGCTTTTTCCCAGCCAGCACCGGCGAATGCGTGGGCGCAATCGGCGTCTTGATGGCGATCGTCTCCATCGGCAGGTCGCGCGTGGCTTCGTACGTGAGCAACTGGCTGATCTCGCGCACCAGGCGGCGGAAGTTATCGGTCGTGGTTTCCTCGCTGCGTGCCAGGGTGACCTTGTGCTGGACCAGCGGATGGTCCACCACCATCACGGAGGCGGCGGCAACCGGGGCATTGGCGGCTGAGGCCAGTGCCACGGGGACGGCAGACATGTCGTTCATGGTGACGCTCCTATGCGATCGGACGGGCAAGACACTCAGGGACTGCACCGCCGGACGGTTTCGTCCGGCGGGCAAGGCAATGCTGCGCAAGCGCGGCGCTCAGAACACGGTGCCGTCGCTGTTGATCGCAAACGGTGGCGGGCCACCCGGGCGGCGTTTGGCGGCAATGCGCCGCCCCGCCGCCCAAGTGCCGCCTTCCAGTACCCGCGCCAGCGGAAAGTCCGCCTCCGACAGCCCCAGCGCCTGGCGCACGCCATCTGCCACCAGGTCCAGCCCGGTGACGGTCAACGCACGCCATTCGACGATCACCGGCTCCTGGACATCGTGCGCCACCTCGGCGAATGTGGCATCGCGCGGCACCATCAGCTCGAAATCGAACAGCAGGCCGCCGTTGCGGTATTCGGGCAGCCCCGTCAGCGCCTCCAGCCCGGTCACGATGAGGCCGGCGTCTTCGAGCGGCTCCAGCAGCGAATACGTCAGCCACTGCGTCAGCTTGTGGAACGGCACCAGTCCGCCCGGAGCGGCCGGGTGACGCCATGTGTCGCCGAGTGACACGCCCTCCAGCACGACCCGCCCCGGCCATACTGGTCCCAGCGTCACGAGCAGTGTCTTCAGGATGAACCCTGCCTCGATCCGATCGTTGACCGCGTTAGCCTTCAGGAAATCAAACAGGTTGCCCAGCCGTGCCGGCGAACCGAACACCGCCGGCGTCGCCTGCATGACCTCGCCGAGGCGGCGCAGCAGTCCGGCGCGCCCTTCCAGTCCGACCAGCGGATTGTGCTGCGCGACCTGGAACGCCGTGGCAATGCTGGACGCATCGATACGCATCAGGCGCTCGGCGTCGGCCCGCAGCGGATCACCGGGTTCGGCCGAGAAGCCGCCGCGCGCGAACAGGTCGAAGCTGGCCACGCCCAGCCCTTCGGAGCGCGTCAGGATCAGGTCGCTGGCCGGATCGCGGTAGCGCCAGTCCGGCCCGGCCCCGGCGTCGAGCAGCACGCTCGGGATAACCAGGTCGATGCCGATGCGCGCGCGGTCCTCGCGATGTTCGGGGCCGCTCAATGCGGCGCGCTCGCACAGGATCTGCCAGCGTTCAAGCCGTTCGCCAGTGCCGCCGCTTTCGAAATGGCGCCAGCGGCTGTGGTATGGCACCTGCAGGTCGGGATAGCGCTGGCGGACGGTGCTGGCCACATAGTCGGCAATGGCATGCACGCGATCGGGATGCCAGGTGAACAGTTCCGACTCGCCGGCGGCCACGTGCTCCGTGATCGCCGCGCAATGTGTACGCACTGCCTCGGCGCAAAGCAACGCCGCGGCCGGATGCCCTGCCGGTACCGGACTGTGCCACCCGCCACCCAGTCCGTCGGCCGGCCCACCCGGCCGGTCTGCTTCGGGATACGTGCTCATTCGTTCAACCCCCTGCCCTTTGCCAGGGCGAGTTCGTTGGCGTCAGGCGGCGTGTAGTGCGTGAAGTAACCGGCCGCCACCTTGGCGTCGATCTCCACGCGCGCATCCGCCGGTATCAGTGCTTCAGGTATGGCTACCTGCTCGACCACTTCGATGCCTTGTGCCACCAGTGCACCGTGCTTCATGTTGCTCATCGACGCCCAGCGGTCGATGCGGCGGATGCCGAGCCAGTGGAAGACGTCCGGCATCAGCTCCTGGAAGCGCATGTCCTGCACGCCCGCGACGCATTCGGTGCGGGCGAAGTAAGTCTCGGCGCGGTCGCCGCCGACCTGGCGCTTGCGGGCGTTGTAGACCAGGAACTTGGTCACCTCGCCGAGCGCGCGGCCTTCCTTTCGGTTATAGACCACCAGGCCTACGCCGCCCTGCTGCGCCATGTCGATACACACCTCGATGCCGTGCGCGAGATAAGGCCGGCAGGTGCAGATGTCCGAGCCGAACACGTCGGAGCCGTTGCACTCGTCATGCACGCGGCAGGCCACGTGCGTATCGGGCTTGCCGAGCTTGGCGACATCGCCGAAGAAATAGAGCGTCATGCCGCCGATCGGCGGCAGGAATACCTTGAGGTCGGGGCGCGTCACCAGTTCCGGGAACATGCCGCTGGTCTGCTCGAACAGGCTGCGCCGCAGCACGGATTCCTTGATGTCGAAGCGCCGCGCAAGGCCCGGCAGGTACCAGACCGGATCCACAGCTGCCTTGGTCACCCGCACATCGCCATTGGCGTGCAGGATATCGCCGTCGGGCGTAAGCCGCCCAGCCGCAATCGCCGCAGCGAGTTCCGGCATGTTGATATGCGCACGGGTGACGGCAATGGTCGGACGGATGTCCACGCCTGCGGCAATACGGTCGGCGAATGCGCTCGATACGAGATGGCCCCACGGGTCCAGCGAAACGATCTTGTCCGGGTCTGCCCACTGCGCGTGCGGGCCGATCGGCTCGGCCGGGGCGGTATCGGTCAGGTCCGCGCGGTGATCGCGCTGCAGGCGCCCCGACGCCACCGCCAGCGCGCGATAAATGGCGTATGCGCCCGAATGCGTGCCGATCACATTGCGCAGTGCCGGATCGGTCAGGCTGGCGATCACCGGTCCGCGTTCCGCTGGTGTCGGAGCCCCCCAATGGATAGGCTCGGCCGGTTTGTCGCGGCGCGCGTGCGAAGTCAGGACGATGTGATCGGACATGTCGCCCTCGATTCCGTGATGGAATCCTGACCAAATGGTCAGGTTTACGATTCCATACTAGGCAATCTCCGTGCCATCACCCAATACCCGTTTTCACCTGTGCGTAGGTCGTCGCACGTTGGCAACGATGGCGTGCCGCACGAAGTCCGTGCGCAGGCCGATAGCGCCCGTGGTGCAGACGCACCACAAAAAGCGGCACGCGCCGGGCTGGCCGCGTGCCGCTTTCTTGCCTGCCCTTTCCGCGCTGGATGGCGCGGAGGGTCGAGTGTTATGTCGTCGATTCCCGGGCCGTCCTGCGGCGGCCGCCGGCCATCAGCGTCCATAGTGCAGCGAACGGCTGGTGCTTTCTACATAGCGGTGGAACAAGGTGCCGGCAACATTACTCGCCACCCAGGCCAGCAGCATACCGAGCGCGTTGAGCACCGGACGTCCCGGTGCAAGGTGGAAAACCACTGCGTTCACCACGAGACAGATCGGGAAGTGCACCAGGAACACGGAGTACGAGATGCGGCCAAAGTAGCTCACCACTGCCGCACGCGGCCAGCGCTCGAGCCACTCGCCGCGCCTGGCGACCGCCAGCAGCAGCGCCGTCGCCAGCGCCAAGGCGATCCGCAACCGGAAATCGACAATCAGCGCGGCCAGACCCAGCGCGCCGAGCAGCAGCAGCGGAATCGCGGAGCGCCCGGGATTCGACGCCCAGTACGCGAGTGTGCCCATGCCATAGGCACCGAAGAAATACACCGCCCAGATATCCCATGCGGCATCGCGGTTGAACCAGAACAGCGACGCTACGGCCAGCGCCGATACCAGCGCTACGCCGCCCGCGCACCTTCCGCCGATACGCCGCGCGCCAGCCACAGCGCCGTCACCAGCAAGGCGAAAAGCTGCAGGTCGATCGCCACATACCAGACCCCCGCCGACAGGGCATCGACATCGAGCACGTTGTGCAGCAACAGCACATGGGCAAAGAACTGCATCAGGTGCGGCGGTGCCGGAATCGAGTCATGGACCATCCAGGTGCGCGCGATGGCCGCTCCCGCAATGCTGATGAGAATTGCCACGGCAAAGGGCATGACCAGCTTCTGGTAGCGGCGCCAGACCGCGGCCACGGGATGCTGGCGGATCGCCAGTCGCCCATCCGGCGCGAGGCTGCGCGCCGCAAGGAAACCGCTGACGACCAGGAATACTTGCACCGCGATCCGGGCGTACTGCGAAAGCCAGTCCAGCATGTCCGGTGCCAGCGAATAGGCAGCGTCAGACATGGGGCCGTAGAACGCCAGGTGATGGAGCACGATCAGCTGTGAACTGACTGCCTTGAGGGCGTCAATGCACGCGAGGCGCGAAGGACGGGGGCTCATTGTTATAAGAACGTTACAAATAGCGCGATGGGCGAGATTTTACCGCCTTCGCGCCAACCGTTTGAGGCTTATTTATCACAAAATGCGTAATCGTTACACATTCGCAGCGGTGTGCCCTTTCCGAAACCTGTGCGCAATTGTCTTCGCAGTGAGGCATTTGCTTATGAAAAAGTTGTTGTTCCCCCGCGCAGACCACGGGTATACCCTTGCGACTTTGCTGCAACCGGCGTTCCCGCGCCCTGCCTGCCTCCTCTTATGCGCTCCATCCGATCGTTCGCCGCCAGCGGTACCGTTTTCCGCCCTCTGGCTGCCCTGCTGCTATCCCTGGCCGCGCTGGCTCCGCTTGGCGCCCGCGCCCAAAGTCCGGTGTTCGACAAGATCCGCGACAGCGGCACCATCGTACTCGGCTATCGCGAATCCGCGCTGCCGTTTTCATTTGCCGATGACAAGGGCCAGCCGGCCGGCTATGCCGTCGACCTCTGCTTGCGCGTGGCCGAAGCCGCCCGTCAGAAGCTGGGGATGAAGGACATCAAGGTGCGCTGGATGCCGCTGACGCCGCAGAACCGGTTCCCCGCGATGGTCAACGGCCTGGTCGACCTGGATTGCGCGCCCAATACCAACTCGCTCGAGCGGCAAAAACAGGTGGCCTTCAGCGTGTCGCACTATGTGTCGACGGTACGCATGCTGGTGCGCGCCGACTCTGGCATCCACTCGTTCGAAGACCTGCGCGGCAAGACCGTCGTGACCAGCGCCGGCTCCACCGGTGACCGCCATGTGCGCCGGCTGAAGCCGCAGTACGGCTATCGTGACATCTACGCCAAGGACCACGGCGAATCGTTCCTGTTGCTGGAATCAGGCCGCGCACAGGCGTCGTGATGGACGACGTCCTGCTCGCCGGCCTGCGTGCACGCGCCAAGGACCCGTCGCAGTTCGTGATCGTCGGACCGGTCCTTTCGATCGAGCAGAACGCGTTGATGATGTCGAGGCCGACCCCGAATGGAAACAGTTCGTAGACCAGACGCTGGCGGGGACCTTTGCGGGCCAGGGCATCACGGCGCTGCAAAAGCGCTGGTTCCAGCAGCCCATCGGCAGCCGGAACATCAATCTGGCCCTCGCACCGTCGAACCAGGTGCGCGAAGCGTGGAAGCATCCGACGGACACTGCGACTGAGTGATGCCGCCCGTCGGCCCCTGCCATCCGCAGCCGGCCCGATGCGGCAATCCATGGTTTCCATGAGTGCCTGCTGCCGGGTAGGCCCCAAGTTGACAGCGCGGGGAGAGCTTGGCGACACTGAAACCGGTTGCTCCCGCGGCGGAGCAGCCGCGAAGAATCGACCGCCCGTCAGGGCGGCATAACCAGGCAGGACTCAGGAGAAATCATGAACAAGTTCGTTGCGACCGCGATCGCGCTCGCACTGGGCACGGCTGCTGTGGCCGCCCAGGCGCAAACCGGCGGCAAGAAGTTCGACCCGTATACCCAGGGTGCCAAGTCGGGCCAGAAGTTCGACCCGTACTCCGAGGGCGCCAAGACCGGCGACAAGTTCGATCCGTACAGCCAGGGCGCAAACAAGAGCACCCGCAGCGACCTGACCGACGCCTCGGCTCCGGAGGCCAAGAAGCCGACCAAGTCGAAGACCAAGAAGAGCAAGAAGAAGGCAGCTTCGCGCCGGCGGCCAGCTGAGACCGGCTTGCTCCGCGACACAACAGCCCGCGCCTCGGCGCGGGCTGTTGTGCTTTGGCGCGACGTTCCGGTGCGAACGCCTATGGCGCCTGCGTATCCCGCTCCAGTGCCGTCACGTCGATGCGCTGCACCTTTCCGTCCTGCTTCACTTCCGTGCGCAGCACGAAGGCTTCTGCCGGGCAGTACCAGTCCGTGATCTGCATCACTGACGGCTCGACCTGCACGACCTCGTCGCCGACCAGCAACGGGCCCAGCGAGGTGCGCTTCTCATAGGTGATCGGCAGGCATTCCCTGCGGCCCATGACCGTGTCGATCATCTGCCGGCGGCCCACCTCGCGCGAACTGATGTTGATCGATGCGTGCAGCGCGCGCATGGTGCCCACCACCTCATCCGAGCCGAGCGGATAGATCTTGAGCGAGAGGCTCGATTCGAAGGTTTCCCCTTCGAGCGTGGAGCCTTCACGCAGGTTCAGACCCGCATAGTTGAACACGCCCTTGCCCTTGAACGCGGCTTCGCCATACATGCGCGCATAGCGCGCGCGGGCGTTGATGACGGCGTGCTGGCTTTCGATGCTGGTCGCGTCGGCAGGCGTGCGTCGGTCGATATTGACCCTATGCACCTGGTCCATGACCACCGGCGATCCCATCAGGGCCGACATGGCGGACTTGGACATGATCTCCAGTTGCGCCTGGCAGCCCGAAGCACTGCGCCGCACGCCGTTCAGCGTCATGGTAATGGACATTGGCAAGGCGCCATCCCCCTCCATTTGCACATGCGAGCCCGAGCGAAACCAGGCGCGTCGCAGATCACAGCGCCAGCCGGCAGGGACTGGGAGGTGCCGGACGTTGTGGCGCCTGGGCGGGATTCGGCCGGTCCCTCACCCCATGCGAGGCCGGCTGCCAGCAGCACGAACGCGCCCGCCGCACCGTTTTGCAGAAAATGCTGCGCCTTTGTCTTCACATGAATCCCTGTCTAGAATGGTCTTGCGCCCCCCAATCTGGCACCCGGGCTTGGGCGGGCCAGCAATGGCCCCGCTCTTAAGTTAGCGCGTTTCCCGCGTGCTGTCTCGTCCGGTTTTCGGATGCCGCTTCCGGCCGGCATCCTGGTACCTTGCAGGAGATTCCATGCTTCAGTACTACGCGAAATTGTGGTGGGTGATTGCACTGCGCGGTCTCCTGGCACTGATTTTTGGCATTTGCGCGTTTTTTGCGCTATCGCCACACTGGCCGCCTCGTGATTATCTTCGGGGTATTCGCCGCCGCCGACGGGTTGATGGCTTTGCTGATGGCAATCTCCGGCAAAGAGCGCGAGGCCAGCGACCGCTGGATCCTGGCGCTGCAGGGGTTGCTTGGCCTTGGGGTGGCGCGCTTACCTGGCTGAGCCCGGCGATTACGGCGTTGTCCTTGCTGATCTATATTGCCGCCTGGACCCTCGCCACGGGCGTGCTGCAGATTGTCGCGGCCGTGCGGCTACGCAAGGAAATACCGAACGAATGGTGGCTGATCCTTACCGGACTGGTCAGCATCGCGTTCGCATTCCTGGTGCTGTGGCGGCCGTTGGCCGGCGCGCTGGCCGTGCTGTGGCTGATCGGCTCATGGGCCATCGTGTGCGGTATTCTGCTCATTGGGGTCGCATTACGACTGCGTAGTGCGCGGCCGGCAATGGCTACTCACCCGGCCTGAAGCCGCGCCGCCGGGTGAATTTTCGCGACCCGGCGCCCCCGAAACCCGCCGGAAGGCGGGACAGGAGCCCTGACGTGCTACCATTGCCGGCCCGCGAGAGGGACGGTCCAGGCACAGGCGGAAGATATGTGTAAATCACAATTCACACCCGGAACGGGACTGCAGCCTTGCCTTGTCCACCGGGAAGGGGCCGCAAGCGTTGTGACGACTTCCCGCCATGCCTGGCATCCCGCTGCAGGCCGGCATGGTGAAGCGATCCTCGCCGGGACAAACCGTATGTTGGAAGGAACCGATTGAATGCCATGCCCGCGCATGACAGGCAGAACCGTCAGCGCCAAGCGTCGGCCCCGCTCGGTTCCGTCTGCCGCACCAGGCGGCGCAAGCCATTCGTCCGTCGACAATTCCAGGGAGTTCTATGGGTAGTTCATCGACCTCGCGCTATGCCGGGCTGTCAGTTGGCGTATCAGTTGGAGTGATCGCTCTGATCAGCATCGGCATCCTGCTGGTCTGGTTCGGCACGCTCGACATGCGGCACCTGCTGCGCTCGGACGAAGGCCGCTACGCCGAGATTGCCCGCGAGATGTTCGCCACCGGCGACTGGGTGACTATCCGTTACCAGGCGCTCAAGTATTTCGAGAAGCCGCCCTTTCACCTGTGGGCGACCGCGCTGTCATACACCTTGTTCGGCATCGGCGACTGGCAGGCGCGGCTGTGCGTGGCGCTGTCCGGTGCCATCGGCCTGCTGGTCTCGATGCTCGCCGCGCACCGCTGGTTCGGCCTGCGCGCCGCACTGCTCACCGGTCTGGTGATGGTCGCCGCGCCCATGTGGAACGTGGCCGCGCATTTCAATTCGCTTGACATGACGCTGTCGGGCGCCATGGCCTGCGTCCTGGCCTTCATGCTGCTCGCGCAACACCCCGACACCACGCCGGCGGCACGCCGCAACTGGATGCTGGCGTGCTGGGCGGCCATGGGCGTGGCGATCCTGACCAAGGGGCTGGTCGGCATCGCCCTGCCCGGCCTGGTACTGGTCGTCTACACGCTCGTCACGCGCGACTTCGGCCTGTGGCGCCGCCTGCATCTGGTGTCCGGCACCGTGCTGATGCTGCTGGTCACCGTGCCATGGTTCTGGCTGGTGTCCGAACGCAACCCCGAATTCCTGAACTTCTTCTTCATCCACGAACACTGGCAGCGCTATACCTCGACGATGCATTCGCGCAAGGGCCCGCTGTGGTACTTCGTGCCGTTGCTGGTTGGGGGGTTCCTGCCGTGGCTGGGAGCCTTCCCGGGCATGTGGCAGGCCGTGCGCGAACGCGCCGGCGTTGAGCGCGGCACCGCCCCGCGTCCATTCCAGCCCGCGCTGCTTTCGGCCATCTGGGCCATTGCCATCTTCGTCTTCTTCAGCCTGTCGGGCTCGAAGCTGCCCGGTTATATCGTGCCGATCTTCCCGGCGCTGGGCATCCTGGCTGGCGTGGCGCTCGACACCGCCACGGAGCGCTCGTGGCTGCGGCAGGTCAATGTCATGCTGGTGCTTGGCATCCTGGGTCTGCTCGCCAGCCCTTACCTGGCAACGCTCGACAAGCCCAGCACGCCCAATGCGGTCTATCAGGAATTCGCGCTGTGGATCGGCCTGGCCTTTGCCTGCATGCTCGCGGGCGCGTTGCTCGCCAGCGCCTGGTGCGCACACGGGGGGTATTTCCAAGCATCGTCGCCTATGCTGTCGCCATGTTCCTGTGCGCGACACTGGCCTTGCGCGGACACGAAGCCATGGGCGCCCGGCATCCGGCGCCGATCTGGTGCCCGCGATCAACGCGGTGCTGACGCCCGACATGCCGGTTTACAGCGTGCGCCTGCTGGACCATACGCTGCCCTTCTACCTGCGCCGGACGACCATTCTCGTGGAGCACCCCGACGAACTTGAGTTCGGCGTCGGCCAGGAGCCGCAGAAGTGGATCCCGACCGTCGACGCCTTTGTCGCGCGCTGGCAGCAAGGCCCGCATGCCATTGCCATCATGTCGGCCGAGACGTTCAGGAACCTGACCGAGCGTGGCGTGCCGATGTACACGGTCGGCGAGGACAAGCGCCGCATCGTCGTTGCCAATTTCCCGTTGCCGGCACAAGCCCGGCCACAACGTTCCAAGGACTGAACCCGGCGCCATGACGCTATCGACTTTTGCTTTCATCTTCACCGGCGTGCTGCTCAACGCCGCCGCGCAATTGCTGCTCAAGGCTGGCGTCAACGCCATCGGCGCCATCACCATCGACCGTAGCACGCTCCTGGTGACGGCACTGCGCGTACTGACGCAGTGGCCCGTGCTGGCCGGGCTGACCCTGTATGTGGTCAGCGTAGGCGTGTGGATTGTCGGGCTCTCGCGCGTGGACGTGTCGATTGCCTATCCGATGCTGTCGCTCGGCTATGTCGTCAATGCGCTGGCCGCCTGGTGGCTGTTCGGCGAGATGATCGGGCCGCTGCGCGTGTTCGGCATCCTGCTGATCCTGGCCGGCGTGTTCCTGATCGCGCGCTCGTAATCCGGCGCACTATTCTGCTGCATACCTACTGGCAAGCTTCCCGATGACCGCTACCGCCGCTTCCGACTTCCTTCCCTTCGTCCGGCCCGAGATCGACGCTGGCACCATCGCCGAGGTCGGCAAGGTGCTGTCGTCCGGCTGGATCACTTCCGGCCCGAAAATGCAGGCGTTCGAGGACGCGCTGTCCCAGCTGTTCGGCGGACGCCCCGTGCGTACCTTCGCCAATGGCTCGGCCACGATGGAGATCGCCCTTCGGATTGCCGACATCGGCCCCGGCGATGAAGTCATCACCACGCCGATCACCTGGGTCGCCACCGCCAACGTGGTGCTGGCCGTCGGCGCAAAACCGGTGTTCGTCGACATTGACCCGCGCACGCGCAACATCGACCTCGACGCTGTGGAAGCGGCCATCACGCCGCGCACGCGCGCGATCATGCCGGTGTACCTGTCGGGGCTGCCCGTCGACATGGAGCGCCTCTACGCCATTGCAGGCAAGCACAAGCTGCGCGTGATCGAGGACGCCGCGCAGGCCATCGATTCGCGCTGGCAAGGCAAGCGCATCGGCGCCTTCGGCGACCTGGTCAGCTTCAGCTTCCAGGCGAACAAGAACATCACCAGCGTCGAAGGCGGCTGCCTGGTGATGAATACGCCGGAAGAAGCCGTGCGCGCCGAGCGCCTGCGCCTGCAGGGCGTGATCCGCTCGGGCATGGACGGCATGGATGTCGAAGAGCCCGGCGGCAAGTTCAACCTGACCGACGTGAATGCCGTCATCGGCCTCGCGCAGCTCGGCAAGCTCGACGCCATCACCGCCCGCCGCGCGGAACTGGCCGAGACCTATTTCCGTTGCGCCGCCGACGCGGGGCTGGCCGAGCTGGGCATCGAACTCCCGCTGCCGCTGGATCCGCATCAGGCCACCACCAACTGGCACATGTTCCAGGTCGTGCTGCCCACAGAGCGCCTGGAAGGCGGTGCGCCGCAGGCGCGCCATCACGTCATGCAGGCCATGCGCGAGCGCGGCATCGGCACCGGCGTGCACTACCCGCCCGTTCATCTTTTCACCTACTACCGTTCCCTTGGCTGGCGCGAAGGCATGCTGCCGCATGCGACGCATCGGGCGCGGCATCGTCACGCTGCCGCTCTTCCCCGCCATGCAAGCCACCGACGTGGAACGGGTCTGCGCAACTCTCAGCGAAACATGCAAACGTCTCTCCAAATGAGCCCGGTCGAGGTCTCGGTCGTCATTCCGGTCTACAACGAAGAAGACGGGCTGCAAGCCCTGTTCGATCGTCTGTATCCGGCGCTCGATGCCCTTGGCGAGTCATACGAGGTCATTTTCATCAATGACGGTAGCGTCGACCGCTCCGCGGCAATGCTGGCCGCACAGTTCCACAAGCGCCCGGACGTGACCCGGGTGGTGCTGTTCAACGGCAACTTCGGCCAGCACATGGCGATCCTGGCCGGCTTCGAGCATACGCGCGGCAAGATCGTGATCACGCTCGACGCCGACTTGCAGAACCCGCCCGAGGAAATCCCGCGCCTCGTGCAGACCATGCGCGAGGGCCACGACTACGTCGGCACCATCCGCCGCCAGCGCAACGACACGGCATTCCGCCGCTATGCGTCGCGCGCCATGAACCGGCTGCGCGAGAGAATCACCAAGATCCGCATGACGGACCAGGGCTGCATGCTGCGTGCGTATGACCGCAACGTGATAGACACCATCAACGCATGCCGCGAGGTCAACACATTCATCCCGGCGCTCGCCTACACGTTTGCGTCGAGCCTGTGGAAATCGAAGTCGGTCATGAGCAGCGCCACGCGGGCGAGTCGAAATACTCGCTGTACCAGCTCATCCGACTGAATTTCGATCTGGTGACCGGCTTCTCGATCGTGCCGCTGCAATGGTTTTCGGCCATCGGTACGGTGCTGTCGCTGCTGTCCGGCGTGCTGTTTGTGGTGCTGCTGATCCGCCGGTTCCTGTTCGGATCCGAAGTGCAGGGTGTGTTCACCCTGTTCGCCATGAACTTCTTCCTGATCGGCATCCTGTTGTTCGGCCTGGGCCTGCTCGGCGAATACGTGGGCCGCATCTACCAGGAAGTACGCGACCGGCCGCGCTACCGTATCAAGGCCATCCTTGAATCGGACCCGACCCATTCGAGCCGTCAGCGGACGGAGGCATGATGCGCGCGATCGTCTTTGGGTACCACAATGTCGGCGACCGCTGCCTGCGCGTGCTGCACGCGCGCGGCGTGGAGGTGGCGCTGGTCATCACGCACCGTGACCGCCCCGATGAGAACATCTGGTTCCGCCGCGTGGCGGATACGGCCACGGAACTCGGCATCCCGTTCGTCTACGGTGAAGACCCGGCCGATCCTGCGATTGTCCAGGCCATTCGCGACGCCAGGCCCGACGTGATCTTCTCGTTCTACTACCGCTCGATGATCCCCGCGAGCGTGCTGGCGCTGGCGTCAAAGGGCGCCTTCAACATGCACGGTTCGCTGCTGCCCAAGTACCGCGGGCGCGTACCCGTCAACTGGGCCGTGCTGCATGGCGAGACCGAGACCGGTGCCACGCTGCACGCGATGGAAGCCAAGCCCGATGCCGGCTACATCGTCGACCAGACCGCCGTGCCGATCCTGCCGGACGACACCGCGGGCGAGGTCTTCGAGAAAGTCACCGTGGCCGCCGAACAGACGCTGTGGCGCGTGTTGCCTGCCATGATGGCCGGCAACACGCCGCAACGGCCCAACGTGCTGGCCGAGGGCAGCTACTTTTCTGGCCGCCGGCCGGAAGACGGGCGCATCGACTGGAGCCGCCCCGCGGCCGAGGTCTACAACCTGATCCGCGCGGTGGCGCCGCCCTACCCCGGCGCGTTCACCGACATCGCCGGCCAGCGCTTCGTCGTTGCGCAGGCGCGCCGCCCGCTGTCCGCACCATCGCTGCCGACCGGCTGGCGCCCGGGCCTGCACATCAGCCAGGGCCAGATCGTCGCCTGTGCGGCGACGGTGGCCAGGTGCGCATTGACACCCTGCTGGCTGCCGCGACGTCCGCACCGGTCACCCCGCAAGCGCTGGCACCCCTTCTTACCGAACAGTCCAACGAGGAAAACCGATGAAAAAGGTCCTGATTCTTGGCGTCAACGGCTTCATCGGCCACCACCTGACGCGCCGCATCCTGGAAACCACGCCGTGGGAGGTCTACGGCATGGACATGTCGTCCGACCGCCTCGGTGACCTGGTCGACCATCCGCGCA
>LRMT01000266.1 GCA_001725945.1 Cupriavidus sp. UYMMa02A
CGCTTGTTTGCTCCCCTCTCCCGCTTGCGGAAGAGGGGCCGGGGGGAGAGGGCCGGCGCTTCAATATGCGTGGTGCCCAGCTAAACCACCCCTCTCCCCAACCCTCTCCCGCTGAGGGAGAGGGGGCAAACAGTTGGCAAGCGGAAGCTACGCGCCCGTCCCCTCGCCCTTCGTCTTAGCCTCCAGCACCTCCCACCGCTCGAGCGCCTCCAGCAGTTCCATCTCGATCTCGTCGTGGCGGTTGGCCAGCTCGCCGGCCTTCGCTGCATCGCTGACATAGAGCGAGCCGTCCTCGAGCTGCGCGGCGATCGTCTTCTGTTCGGTTTCCAGCGACGCAATCCGTTCGGGCAGCCCGTCCAGCTCGCGCTGCTCCTTGTATGACAGCTTGACCGTGCGGTTGGCGCCGCGGCCCTCGCGCGAGTCCTTCGTCTTCGCCGCCTCGGCCGCTTTCGCCTCGGTCTTGCGCGCCGCCTGCAGCGCGGCGCTGCGCTCGGATGCGGCCACCCAGTCGGAATAACCGCCGACCGATTCGCGCCACATGCCCTCCCCCTCGGCGGCAATCGTGGAGGTCACCACGTTGTCCAGGAACGCCCGGTCGTGCGACACCAGGAACACGGTGCCGCTGTAGTCCTGCAGCAGTTCTTCGAGCAGTTCGAGCGTGTCGATGTCGAGATCGTTGGTCGGCTCGTCCAGCACCAGCACGTTGGCCGGGCGGGCGAACAGGCGTGCCAGCAGCAGGCGGTTGCGCTCGCCGCCGGACAGCGACTTGACCGGCGAGCGCGCGCGTTCGGGCGCGAACAGGAAGTCGCCCAGATAGCTCATCACGTGCTTGCGCTGCCCGTTGACCTCGACCCAGTCGCTGCCCGGGCTGATGGTGTCGGCCAGCGACTTTTCGAGATCGAGCTGCGTGCGCATCTGGTCGAAGTATGCGACCTGCAGGTTGCTGCCATTGCGCACGGTGCCGCTGTCGGGCGGCAGTTCGCCGAGGATCAGGCGCAGCAGCGTGGTCTTGCCGGCACCGTTGGGGCCGATCAGGCCGACCTTGTCGCCGCGCATGATGGTCGCGGTGAAGTCGCGCACTACCACCTTGTCGCCATACGACTTGCTCACGTCGGTCAGCTCGGACACGATCTTGCCCGAGCGGTCGGCCTGCGAGACCTCCAGCTTGACGTTGCCCTGCGTCTCACGGCGCGCCGCGCGTTCCGAACGCATGGCTACCAGGCGCTGGATGCGCGCCACGCTGCGCGTGCGGCGTGCCTCGACGCCCTTGCGGATCCACACCTCTTCCTGCGCGAGCAGCTTGTCGAACTTGGCCTGCTCCACCTGTTCGGCGGCCAGCAGCTCTTCCTTGCGCGCCTGGTAGGCTGCGAAGTTGCCGGGGAAGGACAACAGGCGGCCGCGATCCAGTTCGACGATGCGGGTCGCGACGCGGTCCAGGAATGCGCGGTCGTGGGTGATCAGCAGCACGCTGCCCCGGAAACCGAGCAGCAGGTCTTCCAGCCAGCGGATCGCTTCCACGTCCAGGTGGTTGGTCGGCTCGTCCAGCAGCAGGATGTCGGGTTCGGCGACGAGGCCCTGGGCCAGCGCCACGCGTTTCTGCAGGCCGCCGGAGAGCGCATCGACGCGCGTATGCGAATCCAGGCCGAGCCGGGCCAGCGTGGTTTCCACGCGCGTGCGCAGGTGCCATGCGCCGGCTGCGTCGAGTTCCGACTGCAGACGATGCAGCTCGGCCAGAGCCGCATCGTCATGGCTGTCAGCCAGGCGGTCGGCGGCGCTCGTAGCGCACGAGCAGGTCGTGGGCCTGGCCCATGCCCTGCGACACGGCGTCGAACACCGTGATGCCGGGCTCGAATTGCGGCTCCTGCGGCACGTAGGTCGAAGTCACGCCGGACTGGCGAGCGATCAGGCCGTCATCCGGCGCGGCCAGCCCGGCCACGATCTTGAGCAGCGAGGACTTGCCCGATCCGTTGCGGCCAATGAGGCCAACGCGCTCGCCGGCTTCCAGCGAAAAATCGGTGTGGTCAAGCAAGGCCACGTGCCCGAAAGCAAGCTGGGCATCGGTAATGGAAAACAGGGCCATGGGAGGAAATCGGGCGGCGGAATTGCAGAATCGGGAGGCGCGCCGGCAACCCTGGCGGCGGGCGGCGTTGGCGCAAGACAGGCCGCATTGTAGAACACCGGCGCGGACCCGCGCCCCGCTCCCGCGCGCCAGGCGGCCGGCGCAAAAGAAAGGGCCCGCAAAGCGGGCCCAAGAGTCTCTCCTCGGTGCCCTGCTCGCAGGACACGGGACCAAGCATAACAACGGCCTGCCGGTCTCTCCAGTTCGGAAATATCCGTAGGGGAAAGCCCCGTCAACTGACGCCGCGGCCTGCCGTTGCGTGCGTCGCACACAGAGAAGTTAGTTGTCCGCGACCGGGCGCACATGGAACAATAGCCGCGCAGCACTCCTGCCCGGTCACCGCCAGGCATGAATGCCTGTTCGGGGTACAGCGCGACAACGACCAATCAGAGCCGCAAGGAACCAGACCTAGCGGCCGCCGGTCGCCATCAGTCCTTTTGACGGGGGTTTCCATGATCGATCCGGGTCTGTCACGCCGGGCTTCCAGCCCGAACACCGCACTTGTCTTGTCTTCCCTGGCCTGCGCGCCGTGCTGGCCACGGGTGCCGGCCAGGCCGTGGCCGCCCCCGCGCCCGTGCTTCAGCACATCCAGCAAACCGGCGTCATCCGCATTGCCCACCGCGACAGCTCGGTGCCGTTCTCCTTCGTGGTCAACGGCAAGCCGGTCGGCTACGCGGTGGATCTGTGCCTGAAGATTGCCGATGCGGTGCGCACGTCGCTGAGACTGCCCAGGCTGCGCGTCGAGTGGGTGCCGGTCACGCCGGCCAACCGCATTCCGGCGATCGCCGAAGGCAAGGCGGATCTCGAATGCGGCTCCACGACCAACAACCGCGAGCGGCGCGAACAGGTGGCCTTCACGATCCCGCACTACATTGCCGGCAGCCGCATGATCGTGAAAAGCGATTCGGGCATCTCCAGCTGGGCCGACTTGCGCGGCAAGACGGTGGTTTCCACGTCCGGCACCACACCGCTGGCCATGCTGCGCAAAATGGACGAGGGCAACGTCATGCAGTGGCGCCTGATCGAAGCCAAGGACCATGCGCAGGCCTTCGCCATGGTCGAGTCCGGCAAGGCCGACGCCTTCGTCATGGACGACGTGCTGCTGTACGGCCTGCGCGCCAACGCCGGCCACCCTGCCGACTTCAAGGTCACGGGCGAGATGCTGACCATCGAGCCATACGCCATCATGCTGCCCAAGGGCGACGCCGACTTCAAGAAGCTGGTGGACAAGACACTGATCGCCGCCGTCTACGACCAGGACACGCCGAAGCTCTACAAGAAGTGGTTCCAGGCCCCGATTCCGCCGCACGGCATCACGCTCGACATCCCCATGAGCTACCTGCTGCGCGATTCCTTCAAGTTCCCGAGCGACAAGGTAGCTGACTAAGGCCACGCAGCCGGACGGGGCGGTGGCCGGGCGGGCGGCACTCATGCGAAGATGTCGGCAGTGCCGAATACGTCCCATGCGCCCCTGACCGCCCCATGTCCGCCACCTCGCTCAAGTTTTCCGACCTTTCCGTTTCCGCGTTCGTTGCGGGCCTGATTGCCACCCTGACCGGCTACACCAGTTCCCTGGTGCTGATGATCCAGGCCGGCCAGGCCGCGCACCTGAGCAGCGCGCAGATTTCGTCGTGGCTGTGGGCGCTGTCGATCGGCATGGGCGTGACCACCATCGGCCTGTCGCTGGCCATGCGCGTGCCCGTGGTGGTGGCGTGGTCCACGCCCGGCGCCGCACTGCTGATCGCGAGCTGCCGGGGGTGCCGTACCCGGAGGCCATCGGCGCCTTCCTGATGGCGGCGCTGCTGATGACCGCCGCCGGATTGACCGGCTGGTTCGACAAGCTGATGCGTGCGCTGCCTGCCAGCATCGCCTCGGCCCTGCTGGCAGGCATCCTGTTCCGGATCAGCGTGGATGTATTCGTGCAGGCGCAGGACCAGACCATGCTGATGCTGGCCATGTTCGCCGCCTACCTGGCCGGCCGGCGCTGGTGGCCGCGCTACGCCGTGCCGGGCGTACTGCTGGTCGGCGTGGCGCTGGCCGGCGCGCTCGGCCAGTTGCACTTCGAAGGATTCCGCCTGGCAGTAGCGGTGCCGGTCTGGACCACGCCGGCGTTCTCGTTCCAGGCCTTTGTCAGCATTGCCATTCCGCTGTTCATCGTGGCGCTTGCCTCGCAGAACATCCCCGGCCTGGCGGTGCTGCGCGCCGACGGCTACCACGTGCCGGCGTCGCCGCTGATCACCGTCACCGGCTTTGCCTCGGCCGTGCTGGCGCCGTTCGGCTCGCACGGCATCAACCTGGCCGCGATCACGGCCGCAATCTGCACCGGGCCGCAGGCCGACGCCGATCCGGCGCGGCGCTATACCGCCGCCGTCGTCTGTGGCGTCGGGTATCTGGTGGCGGGCATCCTGGCCGCCAGCATTGCCGCGCTGTTCGCGGCATTTCCGAAAGCCGTGGTGGTGGCGCTGGCCGCCTTCGCGCTGCTCGGGTCGATCGCCAATGGCCTGACCGTGGCCATGCAGACGCCCGACGAACGCGAAGCCGCGCTGATCACCTTCATGATCACCGCCTCCGGCATGACGCTGGCGGGCGTGGGTTCAGCCTTCTGGGGCGTGGCCGGCGGCATGCTGGCGCTGTTCGTGCTGCGCCGCAAGGTCCGGAGCGTCTAGAGCAGCAGGAAGGCGATATCCGGCGAGCGGATGGCCTCCAGTTCTACGCCCTTGCGGCGCTGGAACAGCACATGCTGGAGCACGCGGTCGCGGTGCTCGCAAAACTTGGCGGCGTCCAAGCGCAGCGCCGCCGTGCCGTAGTGCTCGGCCAGCAGCTTGTAGACGCGATGGCGCACCAGCAGCATCTCGTTCTCGGTCTGCAGCCGGGCCACGCCACCGGCATGCTCTTCCTCGAGCTGGCGCATGCTGACCACCACGCGCGCGTGCATGCCCCGGTAGCGGTCGGCCTCCGCATGGGCCTTGCGTAATTCCTCGCGCAGCGCCCGGACCTCCTGCATCAGCTTGAGATTGCTTTGCACGCCGCGGTGGATGCGGGTCGCCTCCTCCAGCGCGTAGTCCGCCGCCGCGATGGTGTTTTGCCAGACGCTCGATTCGTCGGCCTCGACGGCTGACGGGCATGTGGCAGGCCAGACGGTCGTTCCGTCAATGCCTTGATTGTTCATTCCGCTCCCCAGAAACCAAACACCCGCCGCCGTATTGTTGTGGATTGCCGGCCTGGCCAGGTACTGCTGTAACGCCTCGCAATATGCGCATGTCGCGCCCACTGCACACCGCTATTCAAGACTGCAATATCGCTTCACACAACCACCGCAAGGGAGGGCGTGGCGCCTCGCAGGAGGCTCTTACGCTACATTGCTGCCCAATACTGGTCTATGCTGCTCCCCTTTCCTCCCTTTTGCTGTCTGCCCCATGAACGGATATCTGCTTCTCGGCCTGGCCATCGTGGCCGAGGTCATCGCCACCAGCAGCCTGAAGGCTGCTGAAAACTTCACCCGCCTGGTACCCAGTGTCCTCGTCGTAGCCGGCTATGGCGCGGCCTTCTACCTGCTGATGCTCGTCATGAAAACCGTGCCGGTCGGCGTCGCCTATGCCATCTGGAGCGGGGCCGGCATCGTCCTGGTCACGCTGATCGCCATGGTGCTGTACCGCCAGATACCTGACCTGGCCGCCTGCCTGGGCATTGGCCTGATCATCGCCGGCGTGGCGGTGATCCAGCTATTCTCGAATACCAGCGGGCATTGACAACCGGGCGCCTAGAATGGATTTGGTTCCTGCCCTGGGAGGCCGCCATGCTTACCGCCCTGTTCCTCGCTGCAGTCATCGTTGCGCTGTACATCCTCGCTGTCCGGGCCGAATTCTTCCACAAGTCGCCGTTTTATCCGGAACATGAACATCCGGTGCAGTATTGGTGGAATCGGTTGGTGCATCACAAGAAATAGTTGGTGAATCTGGGCGGTGGCAGGCAGCCACCGCGTCGAGCGGTTCCATGCGGCCGGCATTGGCAACCGCAAATCCGGAACTCCCGCGAAGTCCGCGCAACCGCGCACGCGGCCTCTGGCGCGGTGCGCTACCGAACTGTCTTCCCCATCCCCTCGACACGCCCCCGGCGGGAGGATTTTGATATACTCCGCCCCGTCTTCAGGATCACCGCAGCCCTGCGGAACGACGGTCCTGACAGCTCTGTCCCTCGCCGTAGTTCAATGGATAGAACGAGCGCCTCCTAAGCGCTAGATACAGGTTCGATTCCTGTCGGCGGGACCATAAAGGCTGCACCGCACGCCCTGCACACGATCTCTCCTGAAACTCAACGTATCGCCGCAAACCAGCCCTTCGATGCAGACGTCATCGAACGCCAGGTGGGAGGGACCACGGTATTCAGCCAGCGTTGCCGGAGTACACCGCTGGTAACATCCGCTCTGAAGCGCCCCATGCGCTTCCCCACAAAAACCATCCCTGCAAGAGGAATCGAATCATGCGAAAAGGCCTTGCTTTCTTGATTGCCTGCAGCTGCATTCTGGGCGGCTGCGTGATAGCGCCGTATGACGAAGGGTACACGCCGGGGGCGGCCCGGGCTGTCCTCCGGGACAGGCAAAGAAGGGGAATTGCCGAGTGGATCAATATGGCAATCAGTCTTTCTGTCCCCCCGGGCAAGCGAAGAAGGGCAACTGCTGAGAAGGCGCCAAACGGTAGTCACTTCAGGCGGGTCCAGTCCAGGCCTCGTCCGCTCAGCGTTCCCCTTCGGCGCATCTCACCGCCGCCGGCATTCACCCGCCATCGGTGGCCGGCCCTGCGACGCCAGCCGCGCACGGCGCGGCGCGTGGCGCCCGGCCCTGGCGCAGGCATGGCGGCCGATCGCCGCGGCGACGGCCGGCTGGCCGGCGCGGTGGCTCTGGCGGCCGCTATACACGGCGCAATCTGCTCTCACGATCAGTCCGGACATGGCTGGCTCCTTTGTGTTCAGTACTGGAAACGTTTCAGGCGGTCCGCAGGCTGACCTGCAGTAGGTTGGCGACGAGTCGCAGCATGGTTTGCAGTGCGGCATGCGGGCGACGCAGGCAGGTTTCCACCTGTTCGCTGCGGCTTTCGCCGGACAGGCACCAGGTGCAGAAGTGCTCGCAATTGTTGGAAAGCAGGCGATAGCGGTTCTCGCCCAGGCGGGAACGGGCGCGCGCCACGGCCTCTTGGCCGACAAAGCGGGCGCACGGCTCCAGCCGGATGCTGACGGCACGCCCCCCGGCAAACGCTTCCAGGCTGGTCTCCTCGACCGGCCCGACCTGCAGCGCGCGGGCAAAGCCTGCATAGTGGATGACGCGCCCATGGCCGGCGTAGATCCCGTGATGCGCGTAGCCGTGGCGGCCTGTCACCAGATGGGCGCCGAGGGGCAGGTCGGCGGCATGGCTCGCGCTGTCGCGATATTCGTCTTGTCGTGCGTGGTGGTGCGGCATGGCTGGCCTCGGGTGTCTGGTTGGTGCAGTCACTGCTGCGTCGTTGCCAGACTCTCTGCATGAGGCGTGCCTGGGGCCCTGGTATCGCGCCAGGACAACGTTTGCGGGGAATATGGCGCCGTCGAACCCGCAAGACTGTTGTGCCGTGACCAACGCCACCGGAGCCCCTCTGTTGGCCTGTCGCCACCATTACCGCGGCCCACCGGGGTAACCGGTGGCCCGGCGGCAATATCGAGGCATGGACCAAGCTGGTGGATGGCACCCGCCACTCCGGCGCGCAGAGCCACGGTGATCAACTTTTACGAGATCACGAACAACTTCTATGCTGATCAGATAAACAACCCGTTCCAGACCTTGGACGTCAGGAACCGCGCGCCTGCGCGCAATGACGGCCACCTGAATTGAGGACTGCGCCACCGGACGCGGCCGCGTCCGGTATCCGCGCGCACGGAGGACATCTTGACTGGCGTGACGCAATTCCGCTGGGCTTCGGCAGCCTGCACCGATGTGGGCCGCGTACGCGAGCGCAATGAAGACGCTTGCCTGGCCCTGTCCGATCAGGGCCTCTGGGTCGTTGCCGATGGCATGGGCGGGCATGCCGTCGGCGATTTCGCGAGCCAGGCCGTCACGCAGGCGCTGGCGGCGCTGCCGCCTCGCGCATCTCTGGAAGAACGGCTCGCCGATATCGGCGCTGTGCTGCAGGACGTGAATCGCGCGCTGATCGCGGAAGCTGCTCGGCTGCATGTGCGGTGCGTGGGCACCACCGTCGTGGCGCTCGCCACCGGCGACCGCCGTTGCGCTTGCCTTTGGGCCGGCGACAGCCGGCTCTACCGGCTGCGCGCCGGGCGGCTGCAGCGGCTGACGCGCGACCACAGCCAGGTGGAACGGCTGCTCGCACGTGGGCTCATTACCGCTGAAGAAGCGCGTCATCATCCGGCGCATAACACCATCACGCGGGCTGTTGGCGCGGCCGATACGTTGTTGCCCGAACAATTGTTCGTCGATGTCGTCGACGGCGATGTCTTTCTGCTTTGCAGCGACGGGTTGAGCAATGAGGTGGAAGATGACGCTATCGCGTTGTTGCTTGCCGCCGGCGGCGATCTTGATGCCCTTGCGCAGGCGCTTGTGAAGACGGCGCTGGACAACGGCGGACATGACAATGTCACGGTCGTGCTGGTGCGGGCGGAGGATCCTTGTGGGTCGGATATGACATTGGTGAATCCGGAGGTTTAGAGGACTTCTTGCTGGCCGCATTGTCGCTCCTGGCATGCGCCGCCCTTTCGCAGGCATGGCCGGCATAGCCGGCGTAGCTGTCGGCTGGCGTCAATGCCACGGCGCGGGTGCTTCCAGCGGCCGAGGCCTCAATACTCGTCAGAACTGGATCGAGGCGTGGCCGATGCCATCGAACTCCACCGTCACGAGGTCGCCAGCCGAGGCCGCAGAATGCCGACCCATGTGCCCGTGGTGACGGTGGTACCCGCTTCCACGGACCCTCCTTCGCGCGTGGCGTGTCTCAGCCAGGCCGCCAGCCCGAACGCCGGATCGCCAAGCGCATGCGTGCCGCGGTGTTCGAAGTCCTGTGCGCCAATCCTGACATGGCAACGTTGCGAGGCCCAGTCCCGAGCCTGGTAGGGAATCCATTCGCCGAGCACCAGCGCGCCGTGAGCCTGCAAGTCTGCAAGCTTCAGCAGCGCAGGGGCATCGGTGTACTGTCGCCAGCGTGAATCCACGACTTCGATCGAGACCGCCATGGCATCGATCCATGCGGAAGCCGCGTCGCCATCCAGGGCGGCCGCTTCGGCAGCGTTCACTGAGCGTCCGAGGCGCAGGGCAATCTCGGCCTCGATACCGCGCCAGGTAAAGTTCCAATTCCCGGCTTGCGCCGGGCTATACCAAACGCCTTCCACAGGAAGTTGCGCGTGCGTCAACCGCGCCTGACGCGATGGTCCGCCAGATTTCCAGAATCCAGGGCCGGATGTTTGCCAGCCAAGCGCTGCGGCAACCTTTGCCTGTACAGCATAGGATTCCTCGGGAGTTGCCAGCGCACTAGCCAGCGATTGCGCATCGACACACTGCTGCTCGCGCCTTGCACGGATGATGGCTTGTGCGACGGCATCGATTTGGTCGAAATTCATATTGGGCATCTTGTTGAAAAGGGGATGGAAGCAATGGCCCGTCAGCGGCCATCAAGGGCGCGCAAGATGGCGCGGCATGCGGCTGGCACCGGACCAATCACGGGTATGGCGAATCGTCTGCTCAGTGCCTCGGCGGCGCGGCCTAGCGGACCGCCACCAATGACTACCGCTTGCGCGCCATCGGCCTCTATGCATGACTGAACGGCTGCGGCTAACGCCGCCTCCAAGGCTTCAGGTCCTGGCCAAGCAGCAAGGGATCACCTGTCGTGAACCGTGTTCCTGTAAAGCGGTCTTCCAGCCCAAACTGACGGACTTTCGACGCGATGGAGGCGGCCAGTGCCGGAGTGGTCGTGGCGATGCCGAAGCTGCCATGTTGCGCAGCCTCGCGCATGGCCGCTTCCCCGATGCCCACGACCGGCACCGTCAGCCTGCGCCGAAGCGCCTCGGCGCCAGGGTCGCCAAATGCAGCGACGATGACTCCGCAGCAGTTGGCCACATCGAGTGCGCCGACCGCGTCTGTCGCGGCCCGAAGATCCTCTTCCCCGACGATCATGGGCACGCCCGCTTCCATGGTCAGGCCGCGGATTGCGGCGCGTGCGCCCAGACTGGAGCGTGCAATCTCCACCATCATCTGCGTGGTTGCCTGCGACGTATTCGGGTTGATTAGCAGGATTGGATTCATTTCGTTGTGGGAATCAGGATCCACTGATGCTGGCCGCACCCGAACCGACCGCCGGCTCCGCCTTGTCGTCTGGCTCGGGTTCACCCATGGGCCGGCCAAATGTCTCTGGCGCAAACTGTACGCTTAGCGCGAACACAGCGTACATGGCTGCCAACATGCTGAACATGCCGCCCACGCCGTAGGCTTCAAACACGCGGCCACTTGCCAGCGGTGTCAGCGCACCGGCCAGCGTTCCAAGCGCGAGAATGAGCGATGTGCCAAATGCACGGACATCAGTGGGATATTGCTCGGGGGCAAAGATCCAGATCGAGGTGTTCAACAACACCACGCAGAAGGTAAAGCAGGCCCCGAACAGCAGCACCAGTCCCACATTGACCGTCAGGAAGCCGAAACTCAGCCCTGCTGCACAGGCCAGTCCGGCACCGATGGTCAGCACGCGCTTGCGCGGAAAGTGGTAGCCGCAATACGATGCCGCCAGCGCGCCGAACAGGCTTCCGCTTTGCATCACCATGGTGAACAACAGGCTTTTCGAGATGGTGTATCCCTGCGACATCAGGATGGTGGGCATCAGCGTCAGCACGGAAATCTGCGCGCCGTACGTCATCGAGACCGCAATCCCCAACGCGACCGTGCGCGGCCAAGCCGGCCCTGGAACACATCCCGCAGGCGTACCTTGGTATGGGGCGAGTCGTCCTGGACGGCATCCCGGATATATTGCGTGGGCTCTCCACGCAGCTTGCCCAGGCGCCCGGAGGCAAGGCCGGAGAGCACGCTGTTCGCCTCGTCCACGCGGCCCTTGGACAGCAGGAAGCGAGGGGTCTCGGGAATAAAGCGACGGTAGAACACGACGAAGATGGCGGGCACCACCAGGCAGCCGAACAGCCAGCGCCAGCTGTCCGGTCCGGGGAACAGCGCGAACACAGCCAGTCCGAAGGCGGGGGCCAGCATGTTGCCCAGACCGCCGCTGCCCACGCTGACCATGCCGACCGCGGTGCCGCGGAAGCGGGTCGAGCACAACTCGGCAAGGATTGTCACGGCGACCGAGATTTCGCCACCCAAGCCGATGCCGACGATGAACCGGCCTGCCGCCAGCACCGCATAGTTCGGCGCAAGCGCACAGATGACCGCACCAAGGGTGAACAGCAACAGATTCGCACTCAACATCGTGCGGCGGCCGTGGCGGTCGGCGATATAGCCCGATGCCACGCGCCCCAGTGCTGCCGCGCTGAACGTCAGCGTATTGAGAAAGCCGATGTGTGCGACCGATATGCCCCATTGCTCGCGCAAGATGGGCCCCACCAGGCCAACGGCGTTCTGTTCAAAGACATCGAACATCACGCCCAGCATGATCAGGAAAATGATCTTCTTGTGTGCGGCGGTAACGCCTATGCCATCCATTGCCTGGTCGAGTTCGTGCTGCTGGGGGGAACGCGACGATTGGACATTCACTTCTGCGCCCATCTTGTCTCCTCCTCGAAATGAGGTCAGTCACGGTGTGTCCGCAAACTTGCCGCCGGCAACGTTGGCCGGCATTGGAATAGAGCAGTGATGAAAGTACGGCTGTGAAGCGGTGCTATGTCAGCGGCGGCGCACTCAGAGGCGCTCGGCGTGCGCCCAGGGCATGCTCCGCCGCATACGCGAGCCGCAACAGCACGGCTTCCGAAAACGGTCGGCCGAAGAGCTCCAGGCCGACCGGGACGCCGTGCGGGGCGTTGGCATCGGGCTCGGAGAAGCCTGCCGGGATGACAATTGCCGGGAAGCCCGTCGCAGACGCCAGCACGCCATTGCGCTCGGCCTGCGCCTGGCCCACGGGCACGACCAGGCGGCGCTGGTGCGGAAACGCCAGCGCATCGAGACGGTGTGCTGCCATCAACCCGAGGATGCGATCGCGCAAGGCTTGCTGGCGTTGCAGGCGTTCGCGGTATTCCGTCTCGTTGCCGGCCAGCGTCATGGCGCTCTTCAGCGTTGCGGCGACGCTGGGATGCACGCTCGCCGAAGCGATGATGCCCTCCATTGAACGCACCGACACGCCGGATGGGGCATCGGCAAGGTAGGCGTCAAGATCGCCCTTCATTTCGTAGAGGTGCACCAGCGTGTCCGCCAGCAGCGCGTCGGGACGGATCGCTTCATCGATCTCGACCAGCTCGGCACCTTGTGCCCGGATGGTGGAGAGCGCTCTTTGCATGACCGCATTGACGGCGCGATGCTCGGCCCCGTCGCCAAAGAAGGCGCGCAGCACGCCGATGCGCGCGCCGTTGAGCCCGTCCGGATCCAGTCCTTCGGTGTAGCTGCGCGGGATATGCGCAGCCGCGTCGCTGGTGGCCGGGTCCGCCGGGTCGTGGCCGGCAATGATGTCGAGCAGGACCGCGGCATCCGCCACGGTGCGCGTGATCGGCCCGATGGTGTCCTGCGTCAGCCCGCAAGGGACCAGCCCGGTACGGCTGACCAGTCCCATCGTTGGACGCAAGCCAACGAGGTTGTTCGCCGACGCTGGAGAGCGGATGGAATTGATGCCGTCCGTGCCGATTCCCAGCAGGCCGAAGTTGGCCGCGATACCGGCGCCGGTGCCGCCGCTGGAACCGCCCGGCGTGCGCGTCAGGTCATAGGGGTTCAGGGTCTGCCCGCCCAGCGTGCTGACGGTCTCTCCGCCCGAGGCAAGCTCGTGCAGGTTGGTCTTGGCCAGCACGATGGCGCCGCCTCGCGCAGTCTGCGCACGATGAAGGCATCCTCCACCGCAAGATTGCCCTGCAGGCAACGTGCGCCCGCGGTCGTCTCGATACCGGCGCATTCGATGTTGTCCTTGATCAGGACCGGGATGCCATGCAAAGGCGCGAGGGGAACAGATGGCGAGGCCGCCGCTTGCGCGTCCAGTCGGTCAGCTTCCGCCAGCGCGTGCGGATTGAGCTGCAGCACGCTGTTGATGCCCGGGCCGCTTCTGTCGTAGGCGGCGATACGGTCCAGGTAACCCTGCACCAGCTGACGCGCGGTGAGTCGGCCTTCACGCATTGCGGCATGAACGCCGTCTACGGTGGCCTCCATGACACTGGCGCTGGCGTCGGTGAATCGTTTCATGTTTGTGTTCCTTGCGCCCGAGGCCGAGGGCGGCCGGGGTGTTGAGTCCTTGGGGAGCGGCATGCCGCTCCCCGCCATGCGCTATCGGTTGACCAGCTTTGCCGGCAAGGTCCAGATGGCGAATGCTCCGAGGATCAGCATGCCTGCAATCATGTAGTAGGCACTGGTGCCGCTCTGGGTCACGTCGCGCAGATACCCGATCATGTAGCCGCTGGTAAAGCCGGCCAGGTTGCCGATGGAGTTGCTCATGGCAATGGCCGTGGCCGCTGCCGCCCCGCTGAGAAAGGCGGTGGGCAGTGACCAGAACAGCGGCGAACAGGTCAGGATGCCGGCCGCGGCAATCGACAGGAACACCAGCGAAAGCGCCGTGCTGTGCATGATCCAGGGCAAGGCCAGGAAGCCGATGGCCCCCATCATGCAGGGCACGATCAGGTGCCAGCGCCGTTCCCGATGCTTGTCCGCGCTCTTGCCGAAGACGTACATGGTGACGATGGCTGCCACATACGGGATCGCGCTGAGCAGGCCGATATGCAGCGGGTCGGAGACGCCTGTCGATTTGATGAACGTGGGCAGCCAGAGCGTGATGCCGTACTGGCCGGTGACATAGCAGAAGCAGATCAGGCTGATGAGCCAGACACGCGGGTCGGTGAAGACCTTGCCCACGCGGGCCTCGGGGCCTGCCGCCTTGTTGTCCTCCGCCTTGGCCTGTTCGAGCACCCGCTTTTCGTCGTCACTGAGCCATTTGGCCTTGGAGATCGAGCTGTCCAGGTAGAAGAAGCAGGCGATGCCGAGCAATACGGCAGGCACGGCTTCAATGAAGAACATCCATTGCCAGCCGGCCCAGCCCGCTATGCCGCCCATGCTGCCCACCAGGAAGCCGGACAGCGGGTTGCCGATGATGCCGGACAGCGGCGAGCCCATGCAATAGATGGCCAGGATCTTGGCGCGACGGTGCGACGGGTACCAACACGACAGGTAATACACGATGCCGGGCGTGAAGCCTGCTTCGGCAAGGCCCAGCAGGAAACGCAGGGTGTAGAAGGCCGTCGGGGTCTCCACGAACACGAAGCAGGCGGAAAGCAGGCCCCATGTCACCATGATGCGGCCGATCCAGACCTTGGCCCCGAACCGGTGAAGCGCCAGGTTGCTGGGTATCTCGAACAGGAAGTATCCGATGAAGAAAATGCCGGCGCCCAGGCTGTAGACGGTTTCGCTGAAGCCGAGGTCCTGGGACATCTGGAGCTTGGCAAAGCCGACGTTGACTCGGTCGAGATAGGCAATCAGGAAGCAAAGCATCAGGAACGGCACGAGGCGCCAGCTTACCTTGCGATAAACCGCGTCTTCGTACGAACTCACCTTTGCCCCGGCCTGCAGGGTAGTTTCCACAGCGTCTCCTTTTGTATTGTCAGGTACGTCAGTGCTGCTGCGCCGAGGCTGAGCCGATCGGCGCTGTGTGGAACGGGCCTGTGCCGCCGGGGGGCCTGTGACTGCGCGAGTGCCGTAGTGCCGGCAACCAGCTTGCGGCAAGGCCCTCCCCGGCCTTGCCTGTGAACTGGTGCTCGCCGCGGCCGCAGGGCCCGGCGGCCTGCGTCAGGCGGCGCCTGGAGCGGCAAGGGGGTCGCGTGGGCCGCGAGATAGTCCATGGCTGCGGCGACACCGCTGGCGGCGAGCGGGACGCCCGACAACTTCAGTCCCATTTCACAGCCGGCGAGTGTGGCCATCAGCGTGAGGTCGTTGCAGTCGCCGAGATGGCCGATGCGGAACATGCGGCCCTTCATCTTGCCCAGCGCCGCGCCCAGCGACATGTTGAAGCGGTCATAGATGACCCGGCGCACGGCGTCCGCGTCGATGCCGTCGGGCATCATCACGCCGGTCAGCACCGGACTGTAGACCGACGGGTCCGCGCACTGGATCTCGAGCCCCCACGCACGCACTGCGCGGCGGCAAGCTTCCGCCAGGCGCTGGTGGCGCGCGAAGACGTTGTCGAGCCCTTCTTCTAGGATCATGTCCAGCGCTTCCGACAGACCATAGAGCAGGTTCGTGCTGGGCGTGTAGGGCCAGTAGCCGGTCTGGTTCATCGCGATGATGTCTTCCCAGTCCCAGAAACTGCGTGGCAGCCTGGCGGTCCTGGCAACTTCGATGGCCTTGGGTGACACGGCGTTGAAGCTGATGCCCGGCGCAGCATCAGCCCCTTCTGCGAGCCGGAGACGGTCACGTCCACGCCCCACTCGTCGTGACGATAGTCGGCGGAAGCCAGCCCCGAGATCGTGTCGACCATCAGCAGGGCCGGATGCCCCGCCGCATCGATGGCCTTGCGCACGGCGGCGATATCCGAAGTGACGCCGGTCGAGGTTTCGTTGTGCACCACGCAGACGGCCTTGATGGCATGGCCGCTGTCCTGGCGCAGGCGCGCTTCGATCATGTCGGCCTGGACACCGCGGCGCCAGCCTCGATACCTGGCAGTCCAAGGAATTCCGGGCGCAGGCCAAGCTTCTCGGCCATCTTCTGCCAGAGCGTGGCGAAGTGCCCGGTCTCGAACATGAGCACGGTATCGCCGGGGCTAAGCGTATTGGACAGCGCGGCTTCCCATGCTCCCGTCCCGGAGGCCGGATAGATCACAACCGGATGCTCGGTCTTGAAGATCTTGCGGATGCCGGCCAGCACCTTCACCCCCAAAGCCCCGAACTCAGGGCCGCGATGGTCAATGGTCGGGTAGCTGATGGCGCGCAGGATGCGATCCGGCACCGGGCTCGGCCCGGGGATTTGCAGGAAATGGCGGCCGGCGGGATGGAAGTCCAGTTTCAGCATTTACTCCTCCTGTTGAATTTTGCATTCAAAATACTTTAGCAGGCGGAGACGGTAAGGGAAGGAGGCAAGGACAATAAAAATGCGCAGTGTTTACCCCGATCCATCAAGGACTTGCGTCTTGTCGGCAGTGTGCTAGGCCTCTGGTAGAATTCCCGGAAACGACCGTCGTTGGACTTTGCATGCAAGATCCCATTTCTTCGGGCGAAACTTCGTTCGCTTCCGTGCTCCCCAAGGTTGAGCGGCAACGCTGCATGACACGGTGGTCGGCCACTACGCAACTTCATCGTTGAGGGGGTACTGAAGTCCGGCACAAAGCTCAACGAACGAGAACTTTGCGAAACGCTTGGCATCTCGCGCACACCACTGCGCGAGGCGCTGAAGGTGCTCGCCGCCGAAGGGCTGATCGATATCTCGCCCAATCGCGGCGCCACGGTTGCCAGCCTGTCCGCATCGGAGATTCGGGATACCTTCGAGCTGATGAGTGGCCTGGAGGCGTTTTCGGGTGAATTGGCCTGCGAACGCATGACACCCGTCGAACTCGCCGAACTCAAGGCCTTGCACTACACCATGCTTGCCTGCCGTGCGCAGGAAGACCTGTCCGGCTATTACGACTGCAACCGGCAGATTCATGACCGGATTAATCTGGCTGCCCGCAATTCAGCGCTTCGCCAGACCTACCTGGCCGTCAACCGCAGGCTGCAGGCGCTGAGATTCCGTTCGAACTTCCAGAAAACGAAGTGGGACAGCGCCATCCATGACCACGACGAAATGCTGGTTGCGCTGGAGGCGCGTGACGGCAAGCGCCTGGCGGCGATCCTGCGCCAGCATTTGCTGGACAAGCGCGACGCGGTGCTGCTGATGCTGGCTGCCGACGCGGACGCGGCGTCGGTGTCATCAGAGTCCTGATTGCTCGAGAGGATCGGCCAGCGCTACGAATGGCTGGTGGTTGCCAGCGCCGGCATGTACGGGGGTAACGCCATGCAGACCGCCACAGCGGTACCCCTACCCCTTTGCCCCTTCCGCCACCCTCTGCCCCCGAAAATCCTTCGAATGATCCCGTGCTTCTTGAGCAGCATCTGCAGATGCGAGCGATTCATGTCACACCGCCGCGCGAGTTCCGCGACAGTGCCGCCGACCTCCTGCAGGCCCCGCTCAAGAAACGCCCGCTCCGCCTCATCGCTGGCAGCGCGCTTGGCCTCGCTCAGGGACGTGGCCAGCGCTGACACGGCCCCGACCGGCCCGATCGGCACGACGGTGGCCAGCGCGGCCGGTTTCGGGCGGATATCCTGCGGCAGGTGCGCAAGGTCGGCGGTATCGCCAGCCAGGCACGACACCCGGTACAACAAATTGCGCAACTCGCGGATATTCCCCGGATAGTCGTAGTGCATCAGGAAATCCCGCAGCCGCGGCGTGAGCCTGACCGGCCGGCGCTTGAGCATGCCGGCCGCTTCATCGCTGAAATAGGCAACCAGCAACGGGATCTCGTCGCGCCGTTCGCGCAGCGCGGGCAGCGATACATGGATCACGCTGAGCCGGTAGAACAGGTCTTCGCGGAACGTCCCCTCCTTGCTCATGCTGCGCAGATCCTTGTTGGTCGCAGCAACGATGCGCGTGTCTACCGCAATCACTTCGTCAGAGCCCACGCGCTGGATTTCGTGCGCCTCCAGCACGCGCAGCAGCTTGACCTGCCCCGTCAGCGGGAGCTCGCCGATTTCGTCGAGGAAGATGGTGCCGGTATGGGCGCTCTCGAACTTGCCGCGCCGGTCGCTGCTGGCGCCCGTGAACGCGCCTTTCTTGTGCCCGAACAGCTCGGACTCGAGCAGGCTGTCCGGAATCGCACCGCAATTGACCGAGATGAACGGCCGGTCCTGCCGCGAACCGTTGGCATGGATGACCTTGGCCATCAGCTCCTTGCCCGTGCCGCTTTCGCCGTCGATCAGCACCGGCAGGTCGGTGGGCGCCGCTTTCTCGGCGGTCTCCAGCGATTCGAGCAGCTTCGGGTTGTCGCCGAACGTGCCTTCGAAGATGAAGCTGCGCTCGAGCAATGCCTGGCGCCGCTCGCGCGGCATGCGCTCGACTTCTTCCTGCGGTATGGCTTCGCCACCAGCGGCGGCCTGCACGAAGCGCTCCTTGTGCGACAGCCCCATCACTTCGTCGCGCAGCGTAGTGGCCTGCTTGAGCAGCTTTTCAATATCCGCGCGCTCCAGCCGCGACGACCATCGCAGCGTCGAACGCAGGATCTCGATCTTCTCCATCAGCCCGGCGAACGAGACGGCGGAGTTGCTGGCGGCAGTAGCTGGCGGCCGTGCGCCTGGTTGTATAGCTTCATGCTGCGCTCAGTTGCTTGTGCACAAGCTGGTAGTACATGCCCTTGCGTTCGAGCAGTTCCTCGTGGCGGCCCTGCTCGGCGACGGCGCCTTCGTACAGCACCAGGATCTTGTCCGCCTGCATGATGGTGCTCAGGCGGTGCGCGATGATCACGGCCGTGCGCCCGCGCAGGATCTCCTGCATGTTCGCCAGGATGTTGCTCTCCGACTGCGTATCGAGCGCAGAGGTCGCCTCGTCGAACACCAGCAGGCGCGGGTCGTGATACAGCGCGCGGGCAATGCACAGCCGCTGGATCTGCCCGCCCGACAGGCCCATGCCGCGCTCGCCCACGACCTGCTCATAGCCGAGCGGCAGCTTGGTGATAAACGGATGCGCGTCGCCATCCTGGCCACTTCCTCGATGCGGCGGCGATCCGGACTCTCATCGCCGCAGGCGATGTTCTCGGCGATCGTGCCGGAGAACAGCAGGTTGGTCTGCATCACGTAGCCGACCTGGGCCCGGTAGAACTCGGTGTCGATCATGCCAATCTCATAGCCGTCGACTTTCATGGAGCCCTCGGTGGGCCGGTAGAAGCCGACCAGCAGCTTGGCGAGCGTGGTCTTTCCCGACCCGCTGCGCCCCACAATGGCCACCATCTCGCCGGGCTTGATATGCAGGCTGATGTTCTCGAGCACATAGGCCGTGTCCTCGCCGCCGTAGCGGAAATAGAGCCCGTCCATCTGGATCTCGCCCTGCAGGTCGGGCAGCATCACGCGCGACATCACGTCCTGCGGCTTCTGCTCGGGCTCCAGATCCAGCACATCGCCGAGCCGCTCCATGGCTACACCAGCATCGTTGAGCTGCCCCCACAACGCGACAAGCCCCATCAACGGTGCCAGCACGCTGCCCATGAAGGCGTTGAAGGCGATGAGCTGCCCGATCGTCAGCTCGCGCTGCAGCACCAGCGTGGCTCCTACCCACAGCACCGCGATGGTCGTGGCCGCATTGAGCAACTGGCTGATCATCCCGACGAGGATGTGGAAGGCCTGCGCCTGGTACTGCTTCTCAAGCGCCTTGGCGTACTTGGCCTCCCAGCGCAGCCGTACCGGCCGCTCGATGCCCATGCCCTTGACCGTCTCGGCGCCGCCCAGCGTTTCCATCAGGTAGGACTTCGCATCGGTCGATGCGGCGAATACCTCGCGCGCATAGGTCTTCACCTTTGGCGTGACCACCACCGTCAGCGCCGCGATCGGGATCACGAACGCAATCAGCAGCAGCGTAAGCTTGACGTTGTAGAGAAACATGATGGTGAAGTAGATGAACACCATCAGCAGGTTCAGCGCCGTGGTCACCGTGGACTCGGTCAGGAAGGCGCGAATGGTCTGGTTTTCCTGGAAGCGCGCGAAGATGTCGCCGGTCTTGCGCTTGGCAAAGAACGACAGCGGCAGCGACAGCGTGTGCTTGAAGAAATGCGACATCATGGCGAAATCCATATTGCGCACCATGAAGTTGGCCAGGTACGCGCGGATCGTCGCCATGAGCTGCGAGAACACATTGGCGATGATGAGCCCGACGATCAGCAGATGCAGCAGCCCGATGTTCTGGTGCACCACCACGCCGTCGAGGATGTTCTGGATGATGAGCGGCGGCACCACGCCGAGCATCTGGATCACGAACGTGGCAAGGAACAGGTGCGCAAGGATCTTCTTGTACGGCGCCAGGTAGCTGATGAAGCGCAGCCATGGCGAGCGCTGCACCGAAAGCTGCGTCATGCTCTCGCCGGGGCTGAACAGCAGGCAGGTGCCACTCCAGCCGCGCTCGAACTCCTCGGCGCTCATCTTGCGGAAGCCGATGCCCGGGTCCGCCACCCATACCCAGCGCGACGACACGCCGTACACGATCACGTAGTGGTAGCCCTCCCAGTGCACGATGAACGGCAGCTCGAAGCCCATCAGCGAATCTCGCGTGCACTGCACCCCGCGCGTGGTGAAGCCCAGCGATTCACCGGCGCGCGCCAGGCTTTCGAGCGTGGCGCCCTGCGTGGTCACATTGGCCAGTTCGCGCAGCTTGCCAAGCGACATTGGAATGCCGTAGTGCCGGCAGATCATGGCCAGGCAAGCAGCGCCGCAATCCATCTCCTCGGCCTGCTCCACCAATGCGAACCGGCGGATCAGCCGCTCGCCGCGTTCAGGCTTCGAATGCAGGTCGAGCAACACCGGCCGCTTGCGGCGCTCGGCCAGCTTCTTCTGCCGGTGCAGTTCGCGATCTACCACGCGGATGCGTTCTTCCAGCACCTCGCGCAGGCGCGGGTTGCGCTCCAGAATGAGCTGCACGGTCTTCTCGGGAATCACCAGCAGGCGGACTTCGGTCTCGGCGATCGCCGAAGCGATCTGCTCCTGCCGCATCACGCACGCGCGTTCGCCGAAGATATCGCCCTGCCCGAGCGTCGCGAGCGAGTACTCGTCGCCGTCTTCGCTGCGCACGATGCGCACGGCGCCCTGGCGTACCACGTAAAGCCTGCGGTCCTCGCGCCCATCCTGCTTCAGGATCTCCTTGCCCGCGGCCACGCGCTTGACGCCCACGCTGCGCACCGCGTCTTCGAGCTCACGCCGGTCCAGCTTGCCGCGCAGGTCGAACAGGCGCGCCACGAAGCCGCCGGCCGAACTGATCGCGACATAGCTCGTGATGAACGCCAGCGCCGCCGGGTTTCCGGCTACCACCTTCTCGCCCACACTGCGCGGGATCACCAGCAACTCGGTCTTGCCCGATGCGCGCACCGACGATTCATGGTGATAGTCGCGCAGCAGCGCGACATCCGCGAAGACCTCGCCGGTCTTGCGCACGCCCATGCTGATTTCCTTGCCGTGCTCTTCGTTGAAGACGCGCACGGAACCCGCCTTGACGATATACAGGCCCGGCGCCGGCTCGCCGGCATTGCACACGGTGTCGCCAAAGCCGAACGTCTGCGTCTGGGCCGCCGCTGCGAGTTGCTCCAGCTCGTCACGTGTCAGCGCGGACAGGATCTCGACGGTCGCCAGGAAATCGGCGAGTGACGGCGGCGCGGCGGCTGGCGGTGGCACATCTGCCGCCGCGCCGACTTCGCTAGCGGGCTTCGATGACATGTTCCTGCGCCCTCGCCATCAGCCACTCTTCGCGCAGCAGGCGCCGCACTTCCACGGCGACGTCACTGTCCAGCGTGGCGGGATGCTTGGCGCGCACCAGGAAGACTTCGAAGAACGAGCGGTCCGCCGCCGGGAACGGCCCGAGCAGGTCGCCGGCCTCCGCGTTGAACACCTTCGCCTCGATGTCGGTCTTGAGCGAGCCGCGCAGGACCTTGCCGATGTCGCCGCCACGCTCGCGCGTATCGGCAATGGAATGCTCGCGCGCCATCTCGGCGAAGCTGTCGGGATCGTCCTGCAGGTATGAGACCAGCTCCTTGGCCTTGCCTTCGCTGTCCACCACGATATGGCTGACTTCGATGCTGTCGAAGCGTGGCGAATTGAGCTGGAAGTATTCGTGCACCGCGGCTTCGCTGCAGACCTGCTCCATCATCCGCTCCTGGTACAGGCTGTCGGTGATGAAGACCTCGAACTCGTCCAGGCTCACGCCGAGCGCGTCGAGATAGTGGTTCATGTCCGCCGCGCGATGCAGCCCCTGCACGCGCCGGAACTGGTCGGCGCGCTCCTGGATCTCTTCCTGCGTCAGGGTCAGGCCCGCGCGCTTCGCCGCGTGGACGGTCAGCTTGTCGCGCACCATCTGCTCGACCAGCCCTTCGAACTGCCCCGTGAACTTGAGCAGGCGGATGAATTCTTCGACGCCCAGTGCCTCGTCGTCGATACGCACAATGCCAGTCATGGCCTTACCTCCTGTGACCGCGCTGCGGCGGCCGCGATTCGCTCCGTGGATGCCGTCCGCCTTTTTTTCGTGTCTAGCCTGCCACCTGCCTGAACGGGTCCAGGCCCATGTCGATCAGCCGGCGCTCGCGTACCACGATCTCGGCGGTGGCCGTCATGCCATAGCGCAGCGGATAACGGGTGTCGCCCACGGCGTAGTAGTCGCGCGACAGGCGGATGCGGCCCTCGTAGACCGGCTGCTTGTCGGGCCCGCCCGGCTTGGTGGCCGGCGAGATGTATTCGAGCGTGCCTTCGATCAGGCCGTAGCGCTGGTACGGGAACGCATTGAACTTGAGCTTGACCGGCAGGCCCTCTTTCAGGAAGGCGCGGTCGCGCTCGGCGATGGCGATCTTGAGTACCGGGCGCGCATCATTGGGAGCGATGCCGCCGATCGGTGTATTGGCCTGGATCTTGTCGCCGCGCTGCGTGGAGGTAACGTCCGTGATGACGCCCGACACCGGCGCCAGGATCAGCAGGAAGTTGTCCTTGTCGATGTTCTCGAAGCGGATGCGCGCGGCCGCCTCGGCCACCAGCGCGCGGTCTGCACCTGCAGGCGCAGCTTGTCCTCGGTGCTGGCAATATCGCGCATCGCCGCGTCGTACTGCACGCGCAGCCCGGCCAGTTCCTGCCCGCTGCTTTCGAGCTGCACGTTGGCCTGTGTCAGTTCCTGGCCCTGCCGCGCTTCCAGTTCGGCCAGCCGGGACTGCGCGACACGCAGGTTGTTCTCGGCCTCCTGCGTGGCCGCGCGCTTGGCGTCGACCTGCGACTGCGATACGCCGCCACCGCCCGGCAGCGCGATCAGGCGCGCATAGCGGTCCTGCTCCTGGCGCGCGAAGTCGCGCGCGCGGCGGCTGTTCTCGACGTTGCTGCGCGCCTCCTGCACTTGCGCGCGCTGCTGTTCGGTGAGCTTTGTCGTGCCTTCGGCGACGCGCGTCTCATGCTGGCGGGTCCCGACTTCGATCTGCTGCTTGAGCGCGGCGGCGCGGCGCTCCATCAATGCCTTTTTCTCGGGGAACTGCTTCCACTCGCGCTCCGAGTCTTCGAGCTTGAGCTGCGCTTCCAGTGCGTTGGCCGCGGCCTCGATGGCGCCGCGCGCGTTCAGGCGGGCCAGCACATCGTCCTTCGACACAGGCTGGCCTTCGGCGACGTACAGGTCCGCGAGCTCGCCATCGACGGGCGCGTAAAAGCGCCGGACTTCCGATTCCGGCGCGAGCGTGCCGTCCGCCGTGACGATCACATCCGCATGACCGAAAAACGACCAGATCAGCGCGACCACCACCAGCGCAAACGTGGTCACGACCGTGAGCAGGCTCAGCCGCCACGGCTCGGCCGAGAGAATGGCGATGCCTTCGCCGCCGTGGTCCTCGAGCGCCTCGGAAAGCGGTTTCAACCGGTTGCCGCCCTGTACATCGTTCATGGCCGCACCTCTTTCGGCTTGTCCTGCGGCGCGGCCGCGGCTGCCGTCGCAGCAGGCGCGTCCGCGCCCTGCCCTTCGCCGCCCAGCAAGTCGAGCTTCGCCTTGAGCACGGCCGGGTCCAGCACCATGCGCAGCTCCTGCAAGGCGCGTCGCTGCTGCTCGACTTCGCCGCGGATCTCTTCTTCGGCCTTGTTCCATTGCGCCAAGTCGGCGCTCTCTCCGGCCTTGAGCTGGCTGACGATGCGGATGCCTTGCCGCGCGTCTTCCTGTGCCTGCGCGAGCCGCCGCGCCTGGTCGCGGAACTTCGGCGAGATGCCGGGCTCCAGCCGCTGGTCGCCGCCGATCTGGCCATTGGCGCGGTACTGCTTCCAGCCCGCGATGGCGCGGCTGATCAGCTCGCGTGCGCGCCGCAACGCGCTGTCGCGGATCGCCGTGACGTCCGCATCCACGGCCTTGGCGTAGTACTTGTCCTCGTCGGGATCGAGCATGGCGTAGAAGCCCAGGAGCTTGTCCTCGTAGCCGCCGGCGCGCGTGCGCCCTGCAGCGCCGCGTACTGCGCGGCGACCTGCTGCTTGTGCGCGGCGTCCTTCGCCACGTCGTCGCTCCAGGGCCCGGCGCTGATGCGGCGCAGTCCTGCGATCGCCGTAGCGCTGTCGCCGCGCTGCCAGGCCTGCGCGGCCGCCGCGTATTGGCGCACGACGTCCGCGCCGGGCAGGCGCGGCGCAAGCCGTGCGTACTGCGCCTGGAACGGCGGCGTGGCGAACTTCGCGTCGGCCATGCGCGCCACCAGCGGGCCGGGGTTGCGTGCGCGCAGCGGCAGCATCAGCGCGGTGTAGCGCCGCAGGTCGTCCTGCAGCCGGTCGAGTCCGGCCAGCCGCGGGTACTTCTCCTTGTAGTCGGCCAGCACCGGCTGCAATGCCTCGGGCTGGTCGCGCGCGAGTTCGGTCGCGATCGTGGCATTGAGGCGATCGATGGCGGCCAGGTAGACCGACTCATCCGTCTGCAGCTTGCGCACATCACTGAGCGCGCTCGCATAGACGTCGCGGAACGCGGCTCAAAGCCGGCGATGCGGCCCAGCGCGCGCTGGTGCGCGGCGGTGTCCTGGTTCCAGTGGGTGAGCAGGCCGCGTATCGTGGACTCATCGGTGTAGAGACGTATCGGCGCCTCGGCACCGCCGCGCTGCGCGAAGTAGCGCTCCAGATTGCCAATCCATTCGAGCTCGCTTACCAGAGGGCGTGCGTCCGCATTGTGCTGGCTGACCGAGGCCATCTCGCTAAGCACCGCAGCGGCGCCGCTGAAATCCTGTGCCTTGAGCTTGCCCGCCCATGGCGGCACGTAGGCGCGCAGCAGCGCTTCCGTGCCCATGGCCTGGAACGGCGCATCGTCGGGATGCCTCGCGAGATAGGCATCCGCCGCCTTGGCCGCCTTGGCGTATTGCCCCTCGGCAAGCAGCGACTTCACGTCGCGTTCGGGCATGCCGCGCAGGTAGAGCACGCCCAGTCCGACTGCGATCAGCGCGAGCAGCGCCACGCCCCATCGCCCTGCCTTGCGCACGCGCGCCGAATCGTTCAGGCCGAAGCGCCCAGCGACTTCCGCCGCCAGCAACGCCAAGCGGCCGCGCGGGCGGCCCGCCTTGCGCACCGACGCATCGGTGGCCGCGGCCGCTTGCGCCTCGGCATCGGCGTTGACTTCGTCTTCCTGCCGCGCCGCGTAATCGACGCAGAAGATGTCGAGGAAAGAGTCGGCCGCACCGACGAAGGTAGTCTTGTCGGCGGCCTCGTCCAGGACCGGGGCCGCGGCATGTTCCGCGACCGGCTCGACGTCGCGACCGCATCCGGTCCGGCGAACACGGTGCGCGTGGCCGTGGCATCGGCATCGCCTTCACGATGCACCGCGACCTTGTAGACGAAGTGGCTGCCGCCGAATGCAATCAGGTCGCCGTCATTGAGCGGCACGCCGTGATCGGCAAGCCGGTGGCCGTTGACGAACGTCCCGTTGGTGCTGCCCAGATCTTCCAGGAACGGGATGCCGCACTTCAGGTAGATATGCGCATGGCGCCGCGACAGGTAGTTGACTTGCTGCGGATGGCTGTCCCGGTAGCGAGCGAACGTGTCGTCGGCCTTGCTGATCAGGTACGGAAAGCCACTCAGCTCGATCGGCTGCAGGCCGAGGTCGCTGCGTTCCGGCTGCAGCGTGACCATGACGTGCGGCGGTTCCGGCGCTGCCACGCGCGGCGAGAGCCTGACCCGGAACGACAGCGCCGAACCGAAGGAAAGCTCATCGCCATCGCTGAGCCGCAGCGGATGGCCAGCGACATCGGCGCCGTTGATGCGCGTGCCGTTCTTGCTGCCGAGGTCCGCAACGTAGACCGCCCCGTGTTCGGCAAAGATGCGCGCATGCCGGCGCGACAGCGCCGCGGTCAGCTCTTCGGGGTAGGAAATGAATGGTGCCTCGGTCCGGCCGACGGCGAACAGGTCCTCGCCGATGCGGATCTCGCCCAGCTCCGGACGGGAGACGGGCGTCAGCAGAATATCGAACTCCTGACCCATCCTCACCGGCATTTCCATGATCAGTGCATCGTCAGGAGCCATGTTTCCAAGAAACCAACAGCGCAGCCTTGACCGCTGCTGCATCGGGGGATGAGTCGACAATGAACATAGTAGGCGACGCCTCTGGCTAGTCAATTGGCTGAGTGCCGGCCGTTGCGCGCACGGTGTCGCCCATGCGGCGCAAACCGCTGGCATGCCCTGCCGGCTCCGGATCGGATGTATCGTGAACGCTGCCTGGCGTGCGAGTGCCGCGCAGCCGTCACGGCTTGCTGTTCGATGCGGCGTTGCGTATCTGAACGTCGGACCAGCCGCCGCCGAGCGCCTTGTAGAGCGTGACAGTGTCGGCAAGGATCTGTTGGTGGACGGCCAACAAGGACAGTTGCGCGGTCAGCAGCGAGCGCTCGGTCTCGAAGACTTCGAGCTGCGACACCACGCCTTCCTTGAGCTGCGCCTCGATCTGCGACGACACGACGCGCAGCTGATCCACTTGCTGCTGCAGTTCGACGCGCTGCTTCTTGTGCGCGTCGACGTTGACCAGCGCGGTTTCCACCTCTTCGAACGCGTTTATCACGGTGCGTCCGTAGTCGCTTTCCACGACCTTGACCTGCGCCTCGGTGGTCTTGATGTGAGCGCGAATGTTGGGGTCCAGCATCGGCAGGCTGATGCTTGGCATCAGGCCGAACGTGAAAGACTTCAGCAAGCTGTTCAGCGCGAAGCTGGCAACACCGCCGTTTGCGGTCAGGCTGATGCTGGGCAGTTGCGCGAGCCGGGCCTGGCCAACGATGTCGTACGCCGCCAGCACGCGATATTCCGCGGCCACGATGTCCGGCCGGCGCGCCAGCAATTGCGACGGCAGGCCCGCCGGCACCGGCGGCGGCTGCACGCGGTCCTGCAGCTTGCCTGGCGGCACTTTGAGATTGCCCGCGGGAACCCCGACCAGCGTGGCCAGCGCGTTCTCCGTCACGTCACGCGAGCGTCGCAGCTCGATCAGGTCCTTGGTCAGCCGGTTGATTTCCGCCTGCTGCTGCATCACGCGGATCTTCGGCACCAGGCCGTTCTGGAACATGGCCTGATACGTGCCGAGGATCTGTCCGTTCTTCTGCACGGTGCGCGCCTGCTGATCGATCTGTTCGTCGAACTGCAGGATCTGGAAGTAAGCGTTTGATACATTGGCCGCCAGCGTCAGGTAGCCCGCGCGCCAGTCCGCTTCGGTAGCGTGGAATTCGGCGGTCTGCGCCTGCACGCCCTTCTCGACCTTGCCCCAGATATCGATGTCCCAGCTCAACTGGCCGCCCGCGTTGTAGCTGCGCGCGGTCGTCTGGCCGGTTGTCTTCGTGATACTCGCGTTCGCGTTGAAATCGAGCACCGGCAGCTGGCCGGCTTTCGCTTCGCCGATCTGCGCCTGTGCCACGCGGATGCGCGCGGCAAGCACCTTGATGTCGTAGTTGCCGGACAGCGCCTGCGTGATCAGCTTGTTGAGATACGGGTCCTTGAACCCCTGCCACCAGTTCGGCTGCACGGTCTCGGCCGGCGAGACCGTGATCGACCCCTGCCGCGACCATTCCGTCTTGGCCGGCGTTTCCGGACGCTCGTACACCGGCGGACGGAAGTCGGCACAGCCGCTGAGCCACGTCGCGCAGGCCGCAGCAGCGACCCAGGCGAAGATGCGGCGCGGCCGCGAAACAGTCAATGGCGATTCGGTTGAGACGGTGGGCACGATATCTTCCTGCAACCGCGGGCAGGACGCCGACCACCTTAGCGGTCTCGCCCTGCCTTGCGTGTCTGTATTGTGGTTCGCGCTGGCGCGCGCTCCAACCCCGAAATGGAGGTCGGCGGTGAGGTCGCGGATGCTCATCTGTAGATGGCCGCCGGTGTTGCGTTCCGGATAACCATTGCACAGGGCGTGCCAGCATGGCGACATGCAGGCCATGGCGACCGCAAGTCCCTGAAAGCGTGGGCCTTTCAGCGCAACGGGGAGTCCGCGCGCGCACGATGCGGCATGCGGGTATTGCGCAGAATGGCGGACGGCAACCAACAGTTGGCTGATGACTGTCGGTGATGACGCGACAGCGCGCCTCACGCAATGGGACGCAACGGAAGGCTCCGCGGACAACGCGCGGCAGGACGCGCAGCGGCCAATCGGCCGCCACGCAGAGGGAATCACTTCACGTAGATCGTGATCTTCTTCGAGTAGACCGGGGGATTGGTCGGGATGTGCTTGTCATCACCCATCAGCAATTGAAGGGTGTGTTTGCCGGGCGGCAGCTCGACCATGGTCTCGGTCTCGCCGGCGCCGAAATGCAGGTGGTTGCGATCGTTCGGGATTTCCTTGTCCATCGGCGGCAGGTCGACGTCGATCAGCAGGTGATGGTGGCCGGTCTTCGGAAACTTGACGTCCTTCGGCGCCACGCCCATGTTGCGCAGGCCAAACCATACCTTGAATGGCTTGCCGGCTGGCAGCACCTGCCCGTTGTTCGGGAAGCCGATGTACAGATAGGCATTGGGCGGCGCCGGCGTTTCCCCAGCCGTTGCCGCGGCTGGCAGCAGGAGACTCGCGCCGAGCAAGATGGCGGCTAGCAGCTTGAACATGGTGGATCCCCCTAGCGCTATTTCACCGTGATGGTGATCTTCTTCGAGTAGAGCGGCGGGTCGAACGGCACGTGCTTGGCATCGCCCAACAACAGTTGCAGCGTGTGCTTGCCCGGCGGAAGTTCGATGCGCGCGTCGGTTTCCCCGGCGCCAAAGTGCAGGTGGTTCTTGTCGGATGGGATTTCCTTGTCCATCGGCGGCAAGTCGACATCGACCAGCAGATGGTGATGTCCGCACTTGGTCGACTCGATGCCCTTGGGACAGACCCCCATGTTGCGCAGGCCCATGCGGATCCAGAATTTGCCGCCCGAAATGACAGCACCGTCGGGGGGCCAGATGATGTAGACCTCGGCATTCGGCGGCGCGAAGTCGGCATCGAGACGGACGGCACAACGGCAACAGCCATGGCCGCCAACAGGCGGAGCAGGAATCGTCTGGACATACGCGGCGCCTCCCGGAGAGTGTCCGAAACCCGATCACGTTGTCCCGCAAGCCCGTGGTTCTTCTGGTTGCTCTTGGCCAGCGCTCGGCGATTCGCTATTCAGGTTAGAACGGAACCCCGCAAAAAGCAACCCGCGATGACATCGCCGCGCGGCTTCTGATGCGACATGGATGCATGGCCGCCCTGGCGCGCCATGCAAGCACCTCCGGATTCACAATCGCTGTGCTATCTTGAAGCAAGCCAACGTCACGGCAACACCACAATGCGCCCACGCGCCGCCATCGCGCGCATCGGGCTGGCCGCAGTTCCAACAGGGTCCGAAAATGTGGCGCAAATCTCCTGTCGTTCTGCTCGCATCCGTGCTGGGCACCAGCGCGCTCCTCGGCGGCCTGGCGGGCCCGGCCATTGCGGCGAGACATCGGCTGCGCCGGACGCAGCGCCGATGCTGCTGGCCGGCATCCTGCCCAAGAACAGCGACGAGCAATACGAGCTGACGTTCTGGGAATCGATCAAGAACAGCAACTACGCCGGCGACTACGAGGCCTATCTCAAGCAGTATCCGAACGGCCGCTTCGCGGCGCTTGCCCGGGCGCGTAGTCGAGCGCCTGCGCGCGAGCGCTCCTGCCGCAAAGAGCCCGCCGCCTGAGCGTGCCAAGCCAGCCCAGCCGCCCGCCGCCGCGGCCCCG
>LRMT01000267.1 GCA_001725945.1 Cupriavidus sp. UYMMa02A
CGAAGCGACGGCCAGCTCACCTGGTTGCGGCGCGCCCGCGTTCGCGCAGCGCATGGACCTGCCGGGCCGCATCGAATCGGCCGAGGGCGTGCTGGCCGGCGCGCAGCGCCTGCTGCTGGCGCTGGCCGGCTGGCTGGCGGTGCAGCAGGCCGGCGTCACGCGCTGCGTGCTGGTGCTCGAGCATGAGCGCTACCGGCTCGGCGTCGATACCGTGGGCACACCGGTGACCGTTGGCCTGGCGCAGCCCAGCCGTGATCCCGAGCATTTGTCGCGTCTGCTGCGCGAGAAGCTCGACAAGCTGAATTTCCACGCCCCGTGACTGGCCTGGCGCTGCGCGTGGAGGCCATGGCCGAACACCTGCCGCAGAGTAACGCGCTGTTCCCCGAGCCCGGCGGCACGCCGGCCGAGCTGGGCCGCGTGCTCGATACGCTGGTCGCCCGCCTGGGGCGCGACAACGTGCTGGCAGGCACAGCCGCTGGCCGACCACCGGCCCGAGCGCGCCAACCGCTGGTGTCCGCTTGACGAAGCCGCAGGCAAGGCGTCGGGCGAGCCGCTGCCGCCGTCACCCGAGCGCCCGTTGTGGCTGCCGCCGCAGCCGCAGCCGCTGCCGGTGCAAAACCACCGGCCGAACCACGGCGGGCCACTGCGCATGCTGACGCGGCCGGAGCGTATCGAAGCCGGGTGGTGGGACGGCGCATTGGCCACGCGCGACTACTTCATCGCCGAGCGCGCCGACGGCCTGCGCTGCTGGGTCTACCGCGAGCGCCGGCCATCCGGGGCGCGACGGGCAGGATGACGGCGGCGAGTACCGCTGGTTCCTGCATGGGCTGTTCGCATGAACCCTTCCGAACCGTCCAGCCTGTCCGCGTGGCTGCCCACGCTGCCCGACTACGTGGAGCTGCACTGCATCTCCAATTTCACGTTCCTGACCGGCGCGTCGCATCCGGTCGAGCTGATCGAGCGTGCCTTCCAGCTTGGCTATCGCGGCATCGCGCTGACCGACGAATGCTCGGTGGCCGGCACCGCGCGCGCGCACGATGCCATCAAGACCCTGCGCCAGCGCCTGGCAGATGCGGTGAAGCGCTGCGAGGCGGCCGCCAGCGATGCGCAGGACGAGGGCGAGCTCAATGTGCTGAAGGCACACGCCGCGGCTGCCGATGCCTTCAGGCTGCTGATCGGCAGCCGTTTCAGCCTGAGCGCGCCATCGGGCGCGGATGAGCGGCCGCCGTTGCGGCTGATCCTGATCGCGCAGCATCGTGAAGGCTTCGGCAACCTGTGCGAGCTGATCACGCTGGGCCGCATGCGCGCGCAGAAAGGCAGTTACCGGCTGCATCCCGACGATCTGTTCGCGCCCGATCCGGATCAGGCCCACCTGCGCGGCATGCCGGGCTGCCTGGCGCTGCTGCTGCCCGATTACTGTCCCGATCCGGCGCAGTTGCTCGAACAGGCGCAATGGTGCCGCGAGGTCTTCGGCGAGCGCGCATGGATCGCGCTGGAGCAGTTGCAGGGCCATGCCGACGCGCTGCACCGCGCGCGGCTCGAAAGCGTATCGGCGCAGGCTGGCGTACCGCTGGTCGCAGCGGGCGCTGTGACCATGCATGTGCGCTCGCGCAAGCCGTTGTCCGATGTGCTGACCGCGATCCGGCTGGGCAGACCGCTGCCCGAATGCGGCATGGCGCTCGCGCCCAACGCGGAGCAGCACCTGCGCATGCGCCAGGTGCTGTCGCGCCTGTATCCGGGGCAGGCGCTGGCGCAGACCTTGAAGATTGCCGGCTTGTGCGATTTCTCGCTCGATACATTGCGCTATGAGTATCCCGAGGAACTCGTGCCCAAGGGCGAGACGCCGATCAGCTACCTGCGCAAGGAAGTGGAGGCGGGCAAGCGGGTGCGCTTTCCAGACGGCCTGAAGCCGGAATGGGCGAAGCAGCTCGAAGATGAGCTGGTACTGATCGAGGAAAAGCAGTACGAGCACTTCTTCCTGACCGTGCATGACATCGTCCGCTTTGCACGCCAGGAAGGCATCCTGTGCCAGGGGCGCGGCTCCGCGGCCAATTCACTGGTCTGCTACTGCCTGTACATCACCGAGGTCAGTCCCGAGCAGGCCAACCTGTTGTTCGGCCGCTTCCTTTCGCGTGAGCGCGACGAGCCGCCCGATATCGACGTCGACTTCGAACACCAGCGGCGCGAGGAAGTCATCCAGTACATCTACGGCAAGTACGGCCGCGACCGCACTGCGCTGGCCGCATCGCTGATCACTTACCGCTCGCGCAGCGCGCTGCGCGACGTGGGCCGTGCGCTGGGCATCGATGCGAGCGTGGTGGAACAGGTGGTCAAGGGCCAGGCGTGGTGGGAGAGCGGGCAAGGCTTCCTGGACCGCATCAGCCGCTACGGTCTGGACCGCGATTCGCCTGCGGTGCAGCAGTGGGCGAGCCTGACCGAGCAGTTGCGGGGTTTCCCGCGCCACCTGTCACAGCACGTGGGCGGTTTCGTGATGGCGCGCGGCAAGCTGTCGCGGCTGGTGCCGATCGAAAACGCGGCCATGGAAAAGCGCAGCGTGATCCAGTGGGACAAGGACGACCTCGAATCGCTGGGCCTGCTCAAGGTCGACGTGCTGGCGCTGGGCATGCTGTCGGCCATCCGCCGCGCGCTCGCGATGATTCCGAATCCGGACGATGACCTTGCCGCGACAGGCGTGCCTGCACGCATGGAGGACATCCCGAAGGAGGACAGCGAGACCTACGAGATGATCTGCCGTGCCGACACCATCGGCGTGTTCCAGATCGAATCGCGCGCGCAGCAGTCGATGCTGCCGCGCCTGCAGCCGCGCGCCTATTACGACCTGGTGGTAGAGGTGGCCATCGTGCGGCCCGGGCCGATCCAGGGCGGCATGGTTCATCCCTACCTGAAGCGGCGTGAGGCGTTCCGGCGCACCGGCAAGCCGCCGGTTTATTTCAATGACGTCATCAGGAAGGTGCTGGGCCGCACGCTGGGGGTGCCCATCTTCCAGGAACAGGTGATGCAACTGGCCATCGACGCGGCCGGCTTTACGGCCGGGCAAGCCGACCAGTTGCGGCGCTCGATGGCTGCCTGGCGGCGGCGCGGAGATTTGCGCCAGCACCAGGAAGCGCTGATCCGGGCGCTGACCGAGCGCAAGTACCCGGAGTCGTTCGCGCTGGCCATCTGCAAGCAGATAGAAGGGTTTGGCGAATACGGCTTCCCGGAAAGCCACGCGGCCAGCTTTGCCAAGCTTGTCTATGTCAGCGCGTGGCTCAAGCGCCATCATCCGTCGGCGTTCCTGTGCGCGCTGCTGAACAGCCAGCCGATGGGCTTCTATTCGCCGTCGCAGCTCGTGCAGGATGCGAAGCGCCACGGCGTGGCGGTCTTGCCGGTCGATGTGACGGTCAGCAACTGGGACAGCACGCTGGAGCCTGCGCCCGGACAGACCGGTGCCGGCAAGCCGCCCGTGCGCCTGGGGCTCGGACGCGTCAAGGGCATGCGCGAAGACGCCGCGCTGCGCATCGAGGCCGCGCGTGCGCAGCGTCCGTTCGACAGCGTGGAAGACCTGGCCTTGCGCGCCCGCCTGGACCGGCACGATATCGATGTGCTGGCCGCCGCCGACGCGCTGGCGGCACTCGCTGGCAACCGGCGCCAGGCACGCTGGCAGGCCAGCGCCGCCGCGCTGCAGGTCGCACCGCGACCTGCTCCATGAGGCGCCGCTCATCGAACGCCAACTGTCACTGCCGGCGCCGCGCCTCGGCGAAGAGGTCGCGGCCGACTACGCCAGCACGGGGCTCTCGCTCAAGTCCCATCCGCTCGCGCTGCTGCGCGCGAAGCTCGAAGCGATGAACTACGCCACGGCGGAACAGCTTTCCCACTGCCGCAACGGCCGGCGAGTGCGCGCCTGCGGCATCGTCACCGTGCGGCAGCGGCCCGCTACGGCCAGCGGCACCATCTTCGCCACGATCGAGGACGAAACCGGCACCGTCAACCTGATCTACTGGCCCGACCTGATCGAGCGGCAACGCAAGGAGGTACTTGGCGCAACACTGCTGGGCGTGGTCGGCATCTGGCAGCGGCAGGGAGAGGTGCGCCATCTGGTGGCGCAGGAACTGATCGACCTGAGTCCGATGCTGGGCCGGCTGATGGTGGAAAGCCGGGATTTCCATTGAACCTCATGACTTCCACTGGGGCGCGAACCTGTACGACGGCTCTGATCGGCTGCGATATGAGAAGGCCATGCTGGATGACTGGTTTGATCGGGTGATCGTGAAGTAGGTGGGGTGAGTACCGGCGCTTGCCAGAGCTTCGTTTCCGCCCCGCAAAGAAGGAACCAGATGGACGGTGCCGGACCCTGACCAGTCCCAGTTGATCGAGGACACAGGTTATAAGTTGTGTTATCAGGATACAGCTTATAAGCTGTGCCTTCCGTAGACGCAGCCCGAAGTCTATATGCGCGATTTCACCATCCGCATCCCGGAGCACCTCCCGGTTATGCTGAAAGAATTCCGGAAACAGGCCGGTCTGACACAGGCCGAAGTGGCGGCCCGTATGGGAGTCAGCCAGCAGACGCTATCCGCGCTCGAGCGCAATCCGGAGGCCGCTAGCGCCGCGCGCCTGATGCGGTTGCTGGCTGTGCTTGGCGTCGAACTGGTGCTGCGCAAGTCGGAGTCGTCTGACCATGTGGAGCCTCTGGCGGACAACTCATTCTGGTGAAGGTATTCGCGCACCACCTATGTGCTGGTGCTGAGTTGCGCGGCCTCGATGGAGAGGGGGCAGGGCAGAGGACTACACTGAACCCTCCCCACCGATTCTCCTTACACCCATTGCCCGCCAAGCCCCGTTCTCCGCTCGACATCCTCCTCAATGACATCACCGCCTGCGCGCGTGCGAGCTGCCATACGGGCCGCGGCCGGTCGTCCGTGCGGCAGCCAGCGCACGCCTGCTGATCGTCGGGCAGGCCCCCGGCCGGCGCGTGCACGACACGGGCATTCCCTGGAACGACCCATCCGGCGACCAACTTCGCGCCTGGCTGCAGATGACGCCCGACGAGTTCTATGACCCCAGCCGGGTGGCCATCGTGCCGATGGGGTTCTGCTACCCCGGCAAGGGCGCGAGCGGCGACCTGCCGCCCCGCCCGGAGTGCGCGCCGCTGTGGCATGCGCAATTGCTGGCCTCCATGCCGCGCATCCGCCTGACGCTGCTTGTGGGCCGCTATGCCCAGGCGTACTACCTGCGCGGGCGGACCAAGGCCACGCTGACCGATACCGTTGCCGCTTATGCGGACTATCTGCCGGCTTTCCTGCCGCTGCCTCACCCGAGCCCGCGCAACCGTCTTTGCTGCGCCGCAATCCCTGGTTCGAGAGCGATGTGGTGCCGCTATTGCGCCAGCAGGTAGCCATTGCGATGGCCGACTGAGTGCCGCCTGCAGCACCGGTGTAAACCCGGAATCCAGCACGCCAGCCTTGCGCTGTAAATTCATGGTGATAAACTTAAATTCACAGACATGAATTGGAGAGCCTGTTGGCCGTGCGAGACATGCAGCAATCCCCCGTCTACTTCGTTTCCACCGAAGACACGCCGGGCTACCACCCGGCAAACCACACCGGCACCCTCAACCGCCGGCTGATTTCCCCCGAGACCGTTGGCGCGCGCCACCTGGAAGTGCTGCACGGCACGATCGAGAAGGGCAAGGGCGCCTTGCCGCATGCGCACCCGGGCATCGAACAGGTTTGCTATGTGCTCGAAGGCCGCGCCATTGCCGAGGTGGGCGGCCAGAGCAAGGAACTGGGCCCGGGCGACTGCTGCTTTTTCCCGCCGGACACCATGCATGTGTTCACCGTGGTGAGCGACGAGCCGGCCAAGATCCTCGTGATCTATTCCCCGCCCTATGAAGAATCGCCGGAGCGCGTCGTGCGGCCGGCATAGCCTGCCGCGCAGCGCTTCCGACCCAAGCCGGCGCCAAAGACCGGCAACAAAACGCTGAAACAGGAGACCAGCATCGTGAAGTTCGCAAAACAGGCTTTGCTCACCCTGGCGGTGGGCTGTGGGGCCGTGATGGCCATGATGTCCCCGGCTGGCGCGGCCGATCCGTATCCGTCCAAGCCGATCCGGCTGGTAGTGCCTTTTGCCGCGGGCAGCGGCACCGACGCGTGGCACGGCTCACGGCCAGGTACCTCGGCGAAGCGCTCAAGCAGTCGGTTGTGGTGGACAACCGGCCCGGCGCCAACGGCACCATTGCCGCCGAGTTCGTCGCCAAGGCGCCGGCCGATGGCTACACGATCTTCATGACCACCAACACCACGCATTCGGCCAACCCGTCGCTGATGAAGCAGCTGCGCTATGACCCCGTGAAGGACTTCACGCCGGTCTCGCGCATGGGCAACCTGCCGTTCATGCTGGTGGTCAGCCCGTCGCTGCCGGTCAAGACGCTGTCGGAATTCATCGCCTACGCCAAGGCGCATCCGGGCATGTCCTACGCGAGCGGCAACAGCACCGGCATCGTCGCGGGTGCCACGATGTCGAAGATGGCGGGCCTGAAGATGCTGCACGTGCCATACAAGAGCACGCCGCCTGCCATGACAGACGTGATCGGCGGGCAGGTGCAGATGATGTTCGTCGACTTCGCCGCGGGCATTGCCAACGTCAAGGCTGGCAGCTGCATGCGCTGGCCGTGACCACAGCGCAGCGCAGTGCGCTGCTGCCGGATCTGCCGCCGCTGGCGAGCGAGCCTGAGTTCAAGGGCTTCGATATCACGTCCTGGAATGGCGTGTTCGCGCCGGCAGGCACGCCGGCGCCGATTGTAGAGCGCCTCAATCACGCGCTGGTTGCCATTGCCTCCAACAAGCAATATGCGCCGCAGTTCCACGCGTTCGGTTTCGAACCGTTCGGCAGCACGCCGGCGGAACTTGGCCAGTTTGTCGTGGCGGAACTGCAGAAGTGGTCGCGCCTGGTGAAGGATGCCGGCATTCAGGCCGAATAAGAAGGAACAAGGAACACCGAACATGAATTTCGATCTCTCCGCCGAACAGCAATCGATTGTCGAAGCCGTGCAGCAGGTCTGCACGCAGTTCGACATGGAGTACTGGGACAAGCTGGATGTCGCCGGCACCTATCCGCATGAGTTCTACAAGACACTGTGCGAGGGCGGCTGGCTCGGCGTGGCCATGCCGGAGCAGTATGGCGGCGCGGGCCTCGGCATCCTGGAAGCGGCGCTGGTCATGCAGACCATCTCCGAGTCTGGCGCGGGCATGAGCGGCGCTTCGGCCGTGCATATGAACGTGTTCGGCCTCAATCCGGTGGTGGTGTTCGGCACCGACGAGCAGAAGGCGCGCTTCCTGCCGCCGCTGATCGCCGGCAAGGAAAAGGCGTGCTTCGGCGTGACCGAGCCCGATGCCGGTCTCGATACCACCAAGCTCAAGACCTTCGCGCGCAAGGTGCCCGGCGGCTATTCAGTGACGGGCCGCAAGATCTGGATTTCCACCGCACAGGTGGCGGACCGCATGCTGCTGCTGGCGCGCACCACGGCGCTCGAATCGGTGAAGAAGCCGACCGAAGGCCTGTCGCTGTTCTACACCAAGGTCGACCGCAGCAAGATCGAGATTCGCGAGATCGACAAGATGGGCCGCTCGGCCGTCGATACCAATATGCTGTTCATCGACGACCTGTTCATCCCGGAAGAAGACCGCATTGGCGAGGAAGGACGCGGCTTCGAGTACATCCTGCATGGCCTGAATCCCGAGCGTATCCTGATCGCCGCCGAGGCCATCGGCCTGGGCCGCGCAGCGCTGGCGATTGCCACGCAATATGCGAAGGAGCGCGTGGTGTTCGGCCGGCCCATCGGCATGAACCAGGGCGTGCAGCATCCGCTCGCGCAGGCCTGGATGCAGCTCGAAGCGGCCAACCTGATGATGCTCAAGGCCGCCGCGCGCTACGACGCGGGCGAGTCCTGCGGCGCCGAGGCCAACACCGCCAAGTACCTCGCGGCCGAAGCCGGCCACAACGCGTGCCAGACCGCGATCCTGACGCTGGGCGGCATGGGCTATTCGCGCGAATATCGCGTGGAGCGGCTGCTGCGCGAATCGTATATTCCGCGCATTGCGCCGGTGAGCCCGCAGCTCATCATGTGCTTCATTGCCGAGCGCGTGCTGGGCCTGCCGAAGTCCTACTGAGCGGGGACGGCCATGACGATGGAGAATGAGGCGCAATGCCCGATGCCCCCACGGCCACCGGACCGCTGGCAGGCGTGCGTGTGGTGGACATGACCTCGGTCGGCATGGGGCCCTATGCGACCCAGATCCTTGCCGACATGGGCGCAGAGGTCATCAAGGTGGAAGCGCCCGCCGGCGACGTCTTCCGTCACGCCGAGCCCGCGCTGCATCCCGGCATGGGTGCCACGTTCCTGAACCTGAACCGCAACAAGCAGTTCCTGGTGCTCGACGTGAAGCGTGCGCAGGACCTGGCCCGGCTCAAGGACCTGATCGCCGGCGCGACGTGTTCATCTCCAACGTGCGTCCGCAATCGCTGCGCAAGCTCGGGCTCGACTATGAGTCGCTGCGCGCGTCCCACCCGCGACTGATCTACTGCGGTGCCTACGGCTACTCGGAAACGGGGCCGTACGCCGGCATGCCCGCGTTCGACGACATCATCCAGGCGCGCAGCGGCCTGGCGCAGTTCCAGGGGGCGAACAGCGCCGACGGCCCGCAGTACGTCAACACCATCCTGGCCGACAAGGTGGCCGGGCTGACGGTGGCCTATGCCATCCCTATGGCCCTGTACGAGCGCGAGCGTTCGGGGCAGGGGCAGGCCATTGAAGTGCCGATGTTCGAGACGCTGGTGTCGTTCCTGGCGGCGGAACAGCTTGCCGGGCATACCTTCGTGCCGGAGCAGGGGTCGTGCGGCTATCCGCGTGTGATGTCGCCGCACCGCAAGCCCTATCGCACGCTGGACGGCCATATCGCGCTGCTGCCGTACACCACGCCGCAGTGGGCGCGCTTCTTCGCGCTGTCCGGGCACGCGGAACTCGCGGAAGATCCGCGCTATATCGACCCGGCCGCACGTAGTGCCAATATCAACGAGCTCTACGCGACGCTGGCCGATATCGTGAGCCGCAAGACTACGGCTGAATGGCTCGCGCTGCTGGCCGACGCCGATATCCCGCACAGCGAGGTGCCGGCCTTGAAGAAGTGGTACAGGACCCGCACCTGCGCGCCACCGGCATGGTGTTCGAGTACGAGCATCCGACCGAAGGACGCTTGCGCGGCATCGGCATCCCGACGCGGTTCTCGCGCACGCCCGGCAATATCCGTACGTGGGCACAGGGGCTGCCGGTCTCGGACGAGACCTGAAGACGCGTACAATCCGCGCACTGCAAGACTGACAGGAACAGGAGATGGCGGAATCCGAGACGGGCGACAAGGCAGGGCAGGCCAGCGTGAAGACGGCATTGCGCGTGATCGAGATCATGGAGATCTACGCGCGCGAAGGGCGTTCGCTCACGCTGACGGAGCTCGCGAAGCTGCTCGGCGCGCCGATGTCGAGTTGCCTTGGCCTGATCCGCACGCTGGCCTCGCTCGGCTATCTCTACGAAACCGGCGCCGGCAGGGCTACTATCCGACCAGCCGGCTGCTCAATATCGCCCAGCGCATCTCGCGCAATGACCCGTTGCTCGAACGTGTGCAGCCCGTGCTTGAAACGCTGCGCGATGCGACCGGCGAGACCGTGATCTTCGGCAAGCTGCAGGACGACGGACGCGTGCTCTACCTGGAAGTGCGCGAGTCACAGAACCCAGTACGCTATACCGCGACGCCGGGTGAGCTGCGCGACGTGCATATCAACTCGATCGGCCGCGCGATCCTCGGCGCCATGCCGGAACAGGCGCGCGATGCCGCCCTGGCAAAGGCCTCGTTTCAGCCTCGCACCGCGCGCACAGTGGCCTCGCGCGAAGCGCTGGAGCATGAGATCGCGCAGTGGCGGCAGCAGGCTGGTATCCGAATTTCGGTGAATCGTTCCCGGACCTGGGGGCAATTGCGGTGCCTGTCGAAATCGGGGGCGCTGTGTATGGAATGTCGGTTGCCGGGCCGATTCACCGTGTGGAATCGAGTGTGGCGTCGATTGTCGAGGCACTGTTTGGGGCGCAGGGCTCGCTTCGAGGCTGAGCGTCTTTTCCCGCAAGGCAGGAGTTCCGCTATCGCGCCGGGAAGACTTTGCGCGAATCTCGTCCTTTCGAAGCAACACTCGCACGCTTCCTTCCGCGAACGTAGCGGTTGATGCTCTAGTCTCGACTTTCCCAAAAAGCCTTCTTGACGCAGGAGAATGATCGTTCTACTATGTCTCATGCGGAGAACGAACATTCTCAAAGAGAGCGTCACCACCATGTCTGAAGAATCGTCAATCGAGACCAGGCTGCTCGAAGCCACCGAGCAACTCGTCTACGCCGGCGGTATCCACGCCACCGGCATGGACGCCATCGTCAAGGCGTCGGGCGTAGCCCGAAAAAGCATCTACCGGCTCTATCCGACGAAGGAAGCGCTCGTCGCAGCGGCCCTGCTGAATCGCGATGCGCGCTGGATGGCGTGGTTCATCCGCTCGACGCCGCCGGCGGACGATCCGTTTGACCGAGTGATGTCGATCTTCCCGGCGCTGCGGCAATGGTTCGCGTCAGATGGCTTCCACGGTTGCGCCTTCATCAACGCCGCGGGAGAAACGGAAGATCCAGACAGCGAGATCCGCGCCGTTTCGCGGTTTCATAAGCAGCGGCTGCTCGATTACCTGGTCGAACTCACGCAGGCGTGCTGCATGCCTGATCCAAAGGAAACCGCGCGGCAATTGCTCGTCCTGATCGATGGCGCCACGGCTGTCGCGCTGGTCAGCGGCGATGCCAGCGCCGCCGACAGCGCGGGCAGGCCGCGGCCCTGCTGCTCGATGCTTCCCGGTCCGGCAACGGGCCATCTCCCTCCCACCACTGAGGTGCTTCCCCATGTCTTCTACTCCCGAAATCCGCCCTCCGCTTCCGCCGTTTACGCACGAAACCGCCATCGAGAAAGTGCGTCTTGCCGAAGATGGCTGGAACACGCGCGATGCGGCGAAGGTGTCGCTCGCCTACAGCGTCGATACGCGCTGGCGCAATCGCGCCGAGTTCGCCAATGGCCGAGACGGCGCGCGCCTTCCTGGAGCGCAAATGGAAGAAGGAACTCGACTACCGGCTCATCAAGGAGTTGTGGGCTTTTGGAGGCAACCGCATCGCCGTGCGCTATGCCTATGAATGGCACGATGACTCGGGCAACTGGTTCCGCTCGTATGGCAACGAGAACTGGGAGTTCGGTGACGACGGCTTGATGGTCAACCGTTACGCCAGCATCAATGACATGCCCATCAGGGAGTCGGAGCGCAAGTTCCGCTGGCCGCTCGGCCGCCGTCCTGATGATCATCCGGGGCTGTCAGACCTTGGGCTCTGACGGCGGGTGGAAGCACTTCACCCAGGCATACGGGGGACAGAACCACAAGCGTCTTCCAAGGCAACATAGGGAAACCCGGTATTGAGAACAATTCCTGTTTTTACCTACGATCTTCTCATTGCCCACCCGGGCGCTTGTCGGAGACTCCCATGCTCAAGATCATCGCCTTTGCGGCCGCAGCCGCGTTTTCCACCGGTGCACTCGCCAGCGCCAAATGCGTGGCCCATCCCAAGGCCGAATGGATGAAGGAGGCCGATGCGCGGGCCAAGATCGAGGCGCAGGGCTATGTCATCAAGAAGTTCAAGGTGGATGGCAACTGCTACGAGATCTACGGCACCACCAAGGAAGGCAAGAAGGCGGAGATCTATTTCGATACCAAGACCCTGGAAATCGTGAAGTCCGAGATCGAGAAGTAACATCTTCCGCTTCAGAGCCACCATGCGGGATACCGGATCGGTCCTTGTCTGGGACTTGGTCGTTCGCGTTACGCACTGGAGCGTGGCCGCCATCGTCGTCTGGGAGCTGATAGACGATTCCGGCGGCCGCCTGCATCGCATGCTTGGCTACGTGGCCGCCGGAATCGTGCTCGCGCGCATCCTTTGGGGCTTTGTTGGCAGCGAGCATGCGCGCTTCCGTGCATGGGTGCCCCGGCCCACTGCGGTGTTGGCCTATGCGACGGCGCTGGTGCGGCGCCGCGCGCCGCGGTTCCTGAGCCATACGCCGCTCGGCTCGGTCATGATGCTGCTGATGTGGGCGCTGATCCTGGCGCTGGCTGTCACGGGATGGATGTCACGGCTCGACGCCTGTGGGGCGAGGACTGGCCGGTCGACATCCACGCTGCTCTGGCCGATATGCTGTTGGCGCTCGTGTTCCTGCATGTGCTGGCTGCCATCGTGTTCAGCATGACCGGAAAGGAAAACCTGGTGCTGGCCATGCTGACCGGGCGCAAGCCCTGGAATCCTGACTAGCGGCCCCGGTTCACGCCACCTTTTCCTTCGCTTCCTGCGCCGCATCATATTGCCCAAGGCAAGCCTTCCCATTCAGCAGTGAGCGCCGCAGCAAGGCCTGCTGCGCCTGCCCCAGGTTGGCCGCCTGCCCATGCCATGCCGCCAGAGGCGGCTCCTGCAAGCGCGCCCGTAGGAAAAGCTGAGCGGCCACGGCAGTGGGCCTAGCCGGTTCATGGCGTCGAGGTTGGCCGTCGCCTGTTCGGGCGTCTGCCCGCCGGACAGGAAGAAGATGCCGGGTACCGCGGCCGGGACCGCGCGTTTCAGTACGCGCACGGTTTCGGTCGCGACCTCTTGCACCGATGCCTGCTGCGCGCACTTCTTGCCCGCAATCACCATGCTCGGCTTGAGCACCATATGCTCGAGGACCACCCCATAGCGATGCAGCGCGTGGAACACCGCATGGAGCACGCGTTCCGTCACGGATGCGCAGCGTGCCATATCATGGTCGCCGTCCATCAGCACCTCGGGTTCGACGATGGGCACGATGGCCGATGCCTGGCAGATTGCCGCATACGCGGCCAGGACCTGCGCGTTGGCCTGCACCGCAAGCGCGCCCGGCAATTTGTCGGAGACATTGAACACCGCGCGCCATTTGGCAAAGCGGGCGCCTTGCTGGCGGTAGGTTTCCAGCCGCTTCGGCAGCCCGTCGAGCCCTTCGGTGATTTCGTCGCCCGGCGCATTCACGAGCGGCACCTTGCCCTTGTCGACCTTGATGCCGGGTACGATTCCCTGGCGCGCGCAGAGTTCCGGTAACGGAGTACCGTCGTCGGCGCGCTGGCCGAGCGTTTCCTCGTACAGGATCACGCCGCTGATATGCGCCCCCAGCCCTGGCGTAGACAGCAGCAGGCTGCGCCAGCGCGCCGGTTCTCTTCGTTCGATTCCACGCCGATGGTGGCAAAGCGCTTGGCAATGGTCGGGCCGCTTTCGTCAGCCGCCAGCAATCCCTTGCCGGGCTGCGCCATCGCCTTGACCGTCGCCTGCAGTTCGCTTGCGGTATCCATGGATTCTCCTGATATGCAGTCACGCGCGCGCCCGAAGGCTCGCGCAGCTTGCCCTTGGCACGCTCAAGCGTGGCAAGCTGTGTTTTGACAGGTTGCGGCCCGCGCGGTTGATGTAGAAATTGAGCATCGACATGGCCGACTGGAAGGCCGTGCCCTTGCGCCGGCGGCTATGCTCGGCCGAGCGCTTGAGCGAAGCGGCGATTTCCTTCGGGTCGGTGTGCTTGAAGATGTCGGGTTCGAGGTCGAGCGCATCGCTGTGCTCGCTGACCTTCTGTGACCAGCGGCGCGCATGGCGGCCATGGCGCCGTTGCTTGCTGGATTGCCGTGCGGATCTGGCTGCGGCCACTGTGTGTCCCCGAAGCGGTCTTTCTCCCAGACTAGGCGATTTACGGGGCGGTGGCGGTGACTGGCGCGTCCCTTTGCCAAAAGTCGGCGCACCCGGGACGGTCTCGACGAAGCCAGCGCCAAGACCCCGTGCCGCAGTCAGTTCACGCGAATCTTCGCCTGCTCGACGGGAGTTTCGCACGCTGCAGCGCGGCGGAGAGCATCAAGTGGCTTGAGGTCATGAAGCGGGCTCGCACAGAGCCGAACTAAGCGGCGGGGGTTCAGCCCATCACCAGCATGCCCACCAGCTTTTTCTCGTCGCTGGTGAACTTGCGGGTGGCCTCGGCCAGGTCGGCGCTGACGCTGCTCATGACGGCGGTCAGCGAGCCGACTTCGGTGCGCAGCGCGTCGATCCGCATGCGGCGCTGCTCGGGGTTGCCGGTCGTGCTGTTGCTGAGTTCCTGCAGTTCCTGAACCTTCTGCTCGAGCTTCTCACGCAGTTCGCGCAGGCGCTTGATGAGCTTCTTGCGGTTGTCGGGCAGGTTGCTGTTGTCGATATCGCTGTTCTTGGCGGCCGCTTCCTTCGCGCTAGGCGTGGAAGCCAGCGCGGAACCGGGCATGGAAATCCGGACATCGGTACTGGGCCGCATAGCGGTGATACCGGGCATGTTAGCGGCATCCGGGGGCGGCGCTCGTGTCGCCGGGCGGGACGCGGCGGCGGGTCCGGCTGAAGGGGGTAAGCGGGCTTGCGGCGGTGGCTTCGATCAGGCTCATGGTGGTGCTCCGGTTGACGGACTGCTTCGCGGATTGCCGCACGTCACGACGGGGGCTACGTACGTACGAATTTTTTAATTGATGGATGGCTCAATTATCGGCAGGTAATTGGGGGTTTTTAGTCACATTGATGGGGTTTTGCGGTGGCGCAATTTTTGTTGAACGGTATTGGCGGCTCACTTGGGTGTCCTGCTCGGCGGGCGGAGGTGGCCAGGCGAAACAGCGACGTTTGCGAAGGCAACAGCCCCTGAAATATTCCGTTACACAGTCCGCCGTCCTCCCGTCAACAACCCGCCTCCCATCCACGTTTTCAGAAACAACGCGCAATACCGCGCGCCCACCCGGAGTCTGAGAATGAAGAAAATCCTCGCCATCCTGACCCTTGGCCTGTTCGCCGCTGGAGCCTATGCGCAAGCGCCTGCCGTCGCGCCGGGGTCGAAGGAACCCGCCAAGGTGGAAAAGAGCACGCACAAGAGCAAGACCCACGCCACCAAGCACACGAAGAAGGCGGCCGACAAGACTGCAGCGCAGTAAGTGTCGGCTGATGGGCCTGCTGCGCGGCGCCGCCTCGGAGTGAGGCCGCGCCGCGTTTTGTTTGCGTTGCTCAGAACTGGTAGTTGATCGACAGATCGAACGCGCCGCCTGTCGAGCGCTGCGTGATGGGGCTGCGTTTCGCGTCGCCAACCAGTTGCACGACGGCTATGTCGCTGCTGGCGAACCAGTGCTTGTCGAAGAACCAGACCGCGCTGAGACCGAACCCGTAGGAACGCACGCCACCTGAAGGGCTGAACTGCGGCCGTCCGGGCCGGGCCTGCGACGCGCTCACGCCGTACCAGGCGTTCATGTAGCGCGAGTCGGCGAGCGTCAGCGTGGGGCCGGCGAACCAGTAGAACTTCTCGGAGCTGCCGGGCAGCGGCATATAGGCGCCGATGTCGCCAATCCAGCCGTCAGACCCGCCCAGGCTGCGGCGGGCATCGACGCGCATCACCAGCGGGAATTCCTTTGACACCGCGTATTCGGCAAAGAGCTTCGCTTCGGGCGCGGGGTTGATGTTCTCCATGCCGTCCAGCACCGGCGAACTTTCCTTTGCACGCCGGCCAAGGTTGTATGACAGCGCGATGCCGGCCCGCCAGTTCTTGCCGCGCAGCACGTTGACGCCAAGGCCCTCGCCGATCGAAGCGAATGCGAGGTCGCGATAGCGGATATCGATGCTGGGCCCGCCGATCACGATGTAGTCCGACGAGCCGTCATAGCGCGGCCGCACCATTGCCGCAGCGCCGAGGCGGACTTCCCATTCAGGAATGGTTTCCTCGAACAGCTTTTCCAGCGGTATGCCAGCCGAGAATTGCCATTCGGCCAGCGGCGCCGGCGTTTGCGCCCACGCCGGCGCCACTGCGAGCGTGGACAGTCCGAACAGCCATGGCATTGCCCACTGCGCTCGCAAGCGGCCCGCAGGCTTGAAGGTTTCCGGCTCTGCCAATCGATTCTCCCGTTTGTTCGTTATTCGTATGCGTTGCACCCCTTCAGGCCAGCAGCTTGTCGACTGTCAGCGGCAGTTCGCGGATGCGTTTCCCTGTCGCGTGATATACCGCATTGGCCAGCGCCGCGGCCACGCCGACAATGCCGATCTCGCCGATTCCCTTGGTGCCAAGCGCGTTGATATGTGGATCATCCTCGTCCAGCACGGCAATGTCGATAGCGCCGACGTCGGCATTGACCGGCACATGATATTCGGCCAGGTTGCCATTGGCGATGCGGCCGCTGGCCAGGTCCAGTTCCGCTTGCTCGTGCAGCGCCATGCTGACGCCCCATACGATACCGCCCATCAGCTGGCTGTGCGCGGTTTTACGGTTCAGCAGGCGGCCAACACCATAGCTGGCGACGATACGCTGCATCCGGATCTCGCGAGATCCGGGTCGACATGGACCTCGGCGAACACGGCGCCGAAGCTGTGCATCGAGAACTTCTTTCGTTCGTCGCCCGGCTGCGCGGTCATGCGCGCTTCGATGGGCTGCCCGCCGCGGCGGGCGATCGGGGCCGCCAACGGTTCGCGCCGTGACGGGTCGGATCTTTGCTGCAGCCAGCCGTCGACGATGTCGACATCCTCCGGCGCTGCGCCTGACAGCGGTGAGGCCGGATCGGCAATAGCCAGCTTCACCAGGCCCGCCGCGCCGCCGTCGCCGCCGCCTGCACGGCGGGCGCGACGCTGGCCACGGATTGCGAGCCGCCGGAGACGGGCGCCTCGGGGAAGTCGGTGTCGCCGAGTTCGAAGCGGACCTTGTCCGGCGGCAGCCCCAGCGCGTCGGCGGCTACCTGCGTCATCACGGTGAACGTGCCGGTGCCCAGGTCCTGCGAGCCGGACTGCACCAGCGCCGTGCCGTCAGGCAGGATGCGCGCCATGGCACTCGCGCTCGAGCGGTTGGCAGGGTAGGTCGTGGTGGCCATGCCCATGCCCACGAGACGGCCATCGGCGCGCATGGAGCGCGGTGCCGGATTGCGCCGCGCCCAGCCGAAGCGCTCGGCGGCGTCCCGGTAGCATTCGCGCAGCGACTTGCTGGAGAACGGCAGTCCCTTGCCAGGATCCGCGTCTGCATGGTTGCGCAGCCGCAGCGCGACCGGATCCATGCCGAGCTTGTCAGCCAGTTCATCGAGCGCGCATTCCAGCGCGAAGCTGCCCGATGCCTCGCCGGGCGCGCGCATGAACGTCGGGGTGCCGATATTCAGCTTGAGCAGGCGATGGCTGGTCTGCTGGTTCGGCACGGCGTACAGCATGCGCGTCACCAAGGCACAGGGCTCGAGCCAGTCCTCGATGAACGAGGTGCAGGCCATGACCTCATGGCGCATGACGGTGAGCGTGCCATCGATTTGTGCGCCCAGCACCACACGCTGCTCGGTGCGCGGACGTCCGCCCACGGGCCCGAACATCTGCGGGCGCTCCAGCACCAGCTTGACCGGCCGCCGGGTTTCGCGCGCAGCCATGGCCGCCAGCACCACGTGCGACCACACCGATCCCTTGCAGCCAAAGCCGCCGCCGACAAACGGGCAGACCACGCGGACATGCGACGGGGGCACGCCCAGTGTCTTTGCAACGGTCTTGCGCACGCCGCTCACATACTGCGTGGCGTCGTACAGCGTGAGCATGTCGCCCTGCCATGCGGCCACGGTGGCGTGCGGCTCCATCGGGTTGTGGCATTCGAACGGGGTGGAGTAGGTGGCGTCGATGCGCACCATGGCTGCGGCATCGGCGGACATGTCGCCGCGTACGGTGTCGGCGGGTTCGCCCAGGGCCTGCTCCGGTTTATAGGCGCGTGAGCGGGCCGCGGCGAAGTCCAGTTCCGGCGTCTGTGTGCGATAGCGGATGACGATGTGCGCCGCGGCATCGCGCGCCTGCTCCAGCGTGTCGGCAACGACCACGGCCACCGGCTGGTTGTTGTAGTGCACCGCCGCATCCTGCAGCAGGTTCAGCACGCGTCCGGCCGGCGGCGAGTTCGCTCCGGCCTTGCCGCCTTCCGGCAGCCGCGGTGCGTTGAATGGGGTCATCACCTTGCGCACGCCCGGCATGCGCTCGGCCGCGGTTGTATCCATGGCTGCAATCTCGCCGCTCGCGACGGTGCTGGTGACCAGCACCGCGTGCAGCAGGCCCGGCAGCGGATGGTCCGCGGCATAGCGCGCGCGGCCGGTGACCTTTAGGGCTCCGTCGGTCCGGTCGAGCGGTGCGCCGATCACGCTCATGCCATGCCTCCTGCCGCGATGCCCAAGGCCCGCACCACCGCGCGCTGCGCGAGTACCACCTTGTAGGCGTTGTGAGGAAGGGGCCGTGCGCCGTCGAGCAGCAGCGCGCCGCTTCGCCGGCACTGCGGCGCTCAGCGGTTGCCGACCAGGACTTGCTCGGCCGCCGGCACGCGCCAGGGCTTGTGCGCGACGCCGCCGAGCGCCAGCCGCGCGCTGCGCACGGTACCGCCGTCCAGTTCCAGGCCTGCGGCAACGGACACGAGCGCGAATGCATAGCTCGCGCGATCACGGACCTTGAGGTAGTGGCAATGCGCGGCGAGCCGCGAGGGCGGCAAATCCACCGCGATGATCATCTCGCCGGGGCGCAGCACCGTGTCGTACTGGGGGGTGCTCTCCGGCAGGCGGTGGAAGTCGGCGATCGCAATGCGGCGCTCGCCCTCACTGCCGCGCACCACCACCACCATGGCCTCTAGCGCGGCCAGTGCCACGCTCATGTCGGACGGATTGACGGCGACGCAATGCTCGCTCGCGCCCAGGATGGCATGCGTGCGATGCACGCCGTGCAGCGCGCCGCATCCGGAGCCGGGCAAGCGCTTGTTGCACGCGCTGAAGGCGGGGTCATAGAAGTAGTGGCAGCGCGTGCGCTGCAACAGGTTGCCGCCCACGGTCGCCATATTGCGTAGCTGCCCCGACGCCCCTGCGAGCAGCGCCTGCGACAGCAGCGGATAGCGTTCGCGGATCAATGCGTGGTTGGCGGTGTCGGCATTGCTGGCCGTGGCGCCGATGCGCACGCCGCATCGGCCAGCGACTGGATCGTGGCAAGCGGCAGCCATCCGACATCGACGAGATGGATGGGCTGTTCCACGCCGCTTGGCAAGATCGAGCAGGTTGGTGCCGCCGCCGATGTAGCGCGCGCCGGGCTCGCGCCCCAGCTGCAACGCTTCTTCCACGCTGGCGGGACGGTGATAGGTGAACGGGGTCATCGGGCGGCCTCACGCGCGGCGCGTGGCACCGGCGGCGTCGCGCACGGCCGCGACGATGTTCCGGTAGGCCCCGCAGCGGCAAAGATTGCCACTCATGCGTTCGCGGATCTCCGCATCGCCGAGCGTTTGCGGCAACGCGGCGGGCGGCGGCTGTACCGTGCTGGCGGCCCCGGCACGCGCTTCCGCGAGCATGCCGACGGCCGAGCAGATCTGGCCAGGCGTGCAGAACCCGCACTGCAGCGCGTCGCGCGCGACGAAGGCGGCCTGCATCGGGTGCAGCGTGTCGCCCTCGGCCAGGCCTTCGATCGTGGTGATATGGCGGCCCTCCTGCATGACCGCGAGCGTCAGGCAGGCGTTGATGCGCCGTCCGTCGCTGAGCACGGTGCACGCGCCGCACTGGCCGCGGTCGCAGCCTTTCTTGGCGCCGGTCAGGCCGATGACCTCGCGCAGCGCGTCGAGCAGCGTCACGCGCGGCTCGAGCGAGAGTACGTGTTCCTTGCCGTTGATGTGGAGCCGCACTGGCCTGGCCGGTACGGCGCCGGTGGCTGAGATGCCGCAGGGGCAGCGGACGGCCCGGCTGCCTGCGCGGCAGGCAGCGCGCGACGCGCAACGGCGCGGCGGACTGCAGAAAGCGGCGGCGGGCAGGCCGGTCGGGGCCGTCGGGATGGTTGCGGGGCATGCGGCTCCTTTCAAGAGGCATTGCCGTGAAGCGCAACCTCTCTTCGTGTTTCCGCAAGAGCCAGCAAAATGGATGCCCATGACCTGGAGGCCGCCCCGCCGGTTCAGCCCCCGCCGCGTACGTCAGATCTTCATGCCGCGTGTAGAAATTACGCCGCTACGGCATTACCGCTGCGGCGCGGGAAATCGAGCCGCGGTCCGGAACAGAGCCCGGCCGCGGAATGGCGGGTCTTACTTGCCGCCGAGCACAGTGGCGATGGCCTGGGCCACCACCGTCACATTGCGCTCATTGAGGCCGGCGACGCACATGCGGCCCGAACGCAGCAGGTACACGCCATGGTCTTCGCGCAGGCGGTCGGCCTGGCCGGCATTCAGGCCCGTGTACGTGAACATGCCGCGCTGGGTCAGGTAGCGCGACAGCGCCTCACCGCTGACGTGGTCGCGCAGGTTGTGGTGGATGGCCTCGCGCATGCGGGTGATGCGGTTGCACATCTCGGCCAGTTCCTGCTCCCACAGCGTGCGCAGCTCGGGCGTGGTCAGCACCTTGGCCACCACGCGCGCGCCGTGCGTGGGCGGGTTGCTGTAGTTGGCGCGTACCGCGCCGGTGAGCTGGCCCAGCACGTTGGCGGCTTCGTCGGCGCTGTTGCACACGACGCTCAGGCCGCCGCAGCGCTCGCCGTACAGCGAGAAGTTCTTCGAGAACGAGTTGGCCACCAGGCAAGGCACGCCCTGGCGTTCCAGTTCGCGGATCGCGAACGCGTCTTCGTCCAGGCCCTCGCCGAAGCCCTGGTAAGCCATGTCGACGAAGGGCAGCAGTTCCTTGGCCTTGAGCACGCCGATCAGCTGGCGCCACTGGTCCTGGTTCAGGTCCACGCCGGTCGGGTTGTGGCAGCACGCGTGCAGCAGCACGATGCTCTGCTTGGGCAGCTTGCCGATGGCGTCGACCATGGCGTCGAACTTCAGGCCGCCGGTGGCATCGTCGTAGTACGGGTAGGTGTTGACGGTAAAGCCCGCACGCTCGAACACCACGCGGTGGTTTTCCCAGCTCGGGTCGCTGATCCAGACCTGCGATTGTGGAAAGTAACGCTTCAGGAAATCGGCACCGACGCGCAGCGCGCCCGAGCCGCCCAGCGTCTGCAGCGTGGCGACGCGGCCGGCCGCGCGCGCCGGGCTGTCTTCGCCGAACACCAGCGCCTGCACGGCATTGCGGTAGGCCACCAGGCCCGACATCGGCAGGTAGGGGCGCGGGCCCATATCGGCCAGCAGCGCGGCCTCGGCCTTCTCAACGGCCTGCATCACCGGCAGGCGGCCGTTGTCGTCGAAGTAGATGCCGATGCTCAGGTTGACCTTTGCGGTGCGCGGGTCTTTCTGGAAGTCTTCGTTGAGCGAAAGGATCGGGTCGCCGGGAAAGGCCTCGATATGTGCAAACATGGGATTCTCAGGATTCTGGAGTCGGGGCTGGAAGCGTGCGCCGCAGGCCTTGCACCGGGCGCACAGACGGAAGTGTAACCGGCGGCGCGCTGTCACGCGCGCGGGGGACTTACTGGGCCTTACTGGACCGAAACGCTGCCGCCCTGCAGGGCCGGCACGGCGTTCTTCTGGCGCAGGCGGTAGCTGATGCCGAGCACCGCCAGCCACACCGGGATCAGGTACACCGAGATGCGCAGGCCGTCGGTCAGGTACATCACGTACAGAATGCCGCCCAGGAAGGCCAGGCACAGGTAATTAGTGAGCGGGTAGCCGAAGCTTTTGAAGCGCGTTTCCTGGCCAGCCTTGCGCTTGTCGGCGCGAAACTTCAGGTGAATGATGCTGATCATGGCCCAGTTGATGATCAGGCCGAGACCACCAGCCCATCAGCAGTTCGAACGCCTTGCCGGGCATGAAGTAGTTGATCAGCACGCACAGGCCGGTGGCTGCGGCCGACACGCCCAGCGCCGTCAGCGGAATGCCGCGCTTGCTGACCTTGAGCAGCGATTTCGGCGCATTGCCCTGCTGCGCCAGGCCGAACAGCATGCGGCTGTTGCAGTACACGCCGCTGTTGTAGACCGACAGCGCGGCCGTCAGCACGACGACGTTCAGCACGTTGGCCACCCAGTTGCTGTTCAGCGCATGGAAGATCAGCACGAACGGGCTGCCGCCGGTGACGACGTTCTCCCACGGGTACAGCGACAGCAGCACCGCCAGCGCGCCGACGTAGAAAATCAGGATACGGTAGATGACCTGGTTGGTCGCCTTCGGGATGCTCTTCTCCGGCTGGTCGCTTCCGCCGCCGTAATGCCGACGAGTTCCAGCCCGCCGAACGAGAACATGATTACCGCCATGGCCATGACCAGTCCGCCCAAGCCGTTCGGGAAGAAGCCACCGTGCTGCCACAGGTTGGTGATGCTCGCCTGCGGACCGGCATCGCCCGACATCAGCAGGTAGCCGCCGAAGCCGATCATGCCGACGATGGCCGCCACCTTGACGATCGAGAACCAGAACTCCATCTCGCCGAACGACTTCACGCTCGACAGGTTGATGGCGTTGATGATCAGGAAGAAGGCCAGCGCCGAGATCCAGGTCGGAATGCCGGGCCACCAGTACTGCACGTAGATGCCGACCGCGGACAGCTCGGCCATGCTCACCAGGATGTACAGCACCCAGTAGTTCCAGCCCGACATGAAGCCGGCGAAGTGGCCGCAGTACTTGTTGGCGAAGTAGCTGAAGGAGCCGGCCACGGGCTCGTCCACCACCATCTCGCCAAGCTGGCGCATGATGAAGAAGGCCACGATGCCGGCGACGGCATAGCCGAGCAGGACCGAGGGGCCCGCCATCTTGATCGTCTGGGCAATGCCCAGGAACAGCCCGGTGCCGATGGCGCCACCTAGCGCGATCAGCTGGATGTGCCGGTTCTTGAGGCCACGCTTGAGCGTGCCGTCATTGTTGCTTTCAACCATCTGTGTTGTTTCCTCTACCCATTCTTATGGAATGGCATGCGCAGGCCTGGCGTCTCTCGCTGTGGTGAGGGTGGGACGCCTGGGCCTTAAGGCATCGCCGGGCACGGGGTGGTGCGCCGGCGACGGTGACAGGTCTGGGTCAGGCCTCGACCTTGAGCGTGCCGCGCGCGATCTGGTCGCGTTCCAGCGATTCGAACAGCGCCTTGAAGTTGCCTTCGCCGAAGCCGTCGTCGCCGCTGCGCTGGATGTACTCGAAGAACACCGGGCCGAGCACGGTCTTCGAGAAGATCTGCAGCAGCAGGCGCGGCTTGCCGCCTTCGGTGGTGCCGTCCAGCAGGATGCCGCGGGCCTTGAGCTGGTCCACCGGCTGGCCATGGCCGGGCAGGCGGGTTTCCAGGGCCTGGTAGTAGTAGTCGTTCGGTGCGGTCATCAATTCCACGCCGGCGAGCTGCAGGTTGTCGATGACTTCGATCAGGTTGTCCGTCAGGAAGGCGATGTGCTGGATGCCCTCACCGTTGAAGGCCATCAGGAATTCCTCGATCTGGCCGGCGCCCTTGGACGACTCTTCGTTCAGCGGGATGCGGATCTTGCCATCGGGCGCGGTCATGGCCTTGGAGGTCAGGCCGGTGTATTCGCCCTTGATGTCGAAGTAGCGGATCTCGCGGAAGTTGAACAGCTTCTCGTAGAAGTTGGCCCAGTAGGCCATGCGGCCACGGTAGACGTTGTGCGTCAGGTGGTCGACCAGCTTCAGGCCGTGGCCCACGGGGTGGCGGTCCACGCCTTCGATGAACTCGAAGTCGATGTCATAGATCGACTTGCCTTCCTCGAAGCGGTCGATCAGGTACAGCGGTGCGCCGCCGATGCCCTTGATTGCGGGCAGGCGCAGTTCCATCGGGCCGGTCGGGATTTCCACCGGCTGCGCGCCAAGCTCCAGCGCGCGGGCATAGGCCTTGTGCGAATCCTTCACGCGGAACGCCATGCCGCAGGCGCTCGGACCATGCTCCGCCGCAAAGTAGGCGGCGTGGCTGTGCGGCTCGCGGTTGACGATGAAGTTGATCTCGCCCTGGCGATACAGCACCACGTCCTTGGAGCGGTGGCGGGCCACCTGCGTGAAGCCCATCTTCTCGAACAGCGGCTCGAGCACATTGGGGGTGGGCGAGGCGAATTCGACGAATTCGAAGCCCATCAGTTGCATCGGGTTGTCAAAGAGGTCGGCCATGGTGTGTCTCACAGGGGAAGGTAAGAGTTTCGATCTCACGCGCCGGACAGAGTGCCGTGCGGCGACGTGCGATCAAGCGGAAACGGGCAAGCGCCGGGATCAGCGCACCGGTGTCTGGGGCCAGGCGTCATGGCAACGTGCGTTGAGACGCGGCGGGGACAGGGGGCAAGTGGTCATGGGGCGCTTGCTGTACCGGCCGGCAGCCGGGAAATAATATTGCGAACGGTGCGCCGCGACTCACTGCTGCGGCGCGCTTTCTTTGGTAACGTCTGGAAGGCTCTCTGGCTTCGCATCGACATTGCCAATCTGGGATGCAGTGTATATTCTGGCCGGCAAAATTGGATTTCATTACTCACGCAGGGAAACCCTGAATTACGAAATTACATTTCATGTAACGAGCCAAAGGGGAAACGAAAGTGCAAGCCATGGAGCTGGATCGTACGGATCGCCGTCTGCTGGGCGTATTGCAGGAGCAAGGACGGGCTTCCAACCTGGAACTGGCCGAAGCCATAGCGCTGTCGCCGGCTCAAACTTTGCGGCGCCACCGCCGCCTGGAGGAGAGCGGCATCATCAAGCGCTACGAGGCGCGGCTGGACGCCGCCAGCCTCGGCTTGGGCGTCGTCGCGTTCATCCATGTGACGATGGAGCGCGGCCACATCCGTGACCTGTCGAACTTCAAGAGCCTGGTGGCGGAGCTCGCGCAGATCCAGGAGTGCTTCTCGGTGACCGGCGATATCGACTACGTGCTGAAGGTTGTGGCCAAGGACCTGAAGTCGCTCTCGGACTTCCTGCTCGACACGCTGATGCGCATACCGGGCGTGAGCGGCGTGAAGTCGAGCGTATGCCTGGACGAGATCAAGTGCACCAGCGCTGTGCCGCTGGATATGTAAGGCGCTCGCCGGTACTGGAATACACTCGGAAGCAGCAAAGCCCCTCGCGCGGCCCTGATGGCCACCACCGAAGATGTCAAAGCCTCACATCCTGACCTATATCGACGCCGGCGCTTCGGACTGGACCGCATGCCTGATGCGCACCATCGGGCAGCAGCTTCAGTCAGGCACGTATGAGATGCGAGCGGTCATGGCATCGGACATCCGGCACGACCCGACGCTGTTCGATGACGCGGTCATGTTCGTCATGCCGGGCGGCGCGGACCTGCCGTATTGCGCGAAGCTCAATGGCGCGCCCAATGCGCGTATCCGGCGCTTCGTCGAAGACGGCGGCGTCTACCTGGGGATCTGCGCGGGCGCGTACTACGCGTGCCGGGAACTGGCGTTCCACGCGGGCACGCGCGGCGCCATCTGCGGTCCGCGCGAACTGCGCTTTGTCGATGCGGTCGCGGTCGGGTCGCTGCCCGAACTGACCAATGGCCGGCTTTATGACGGGACACCACGCACGGCCGCAGCGGTGGAACTCCGGACCACCGGCCGGCTGGCCACTGCGCCGCTGTCGATCTACACGCATTACCACGGCGGCTGCCGTTTCGATCTTGGCGATGCGCCGGCCGCCGATACGGACGTACTGGCCGTCTACGCGGATATCGAAGACACGCCGCCGGCCATCGTCAGCGCGCGCGTCGGCAAGGGCCGCGCAATCCTGACCGGTGTTCACCTCGAAATCTCCGAGCAGGAATACGAGGAGGTGCTGCGCGGCCACAGCGACATGGACCAGCATATGCACGTGTGCGAGAAGCTGGCCGAGACCGGCGATGCGCGCATCGAGGTATTCCGGCAGGTGCTGGCGCACGGCGGGCTGGCGCTGGGGTAGTGCGTCCGCCGTGCAGCCGGTAGCGACGGCCCGCCTACATCACGGTGGCGTACTCGAGCGTCTTCGGTGTATTGACGATCACTTCCGGCGTGTCGCCCACGATGACGGTGTCATCGAGCCGGAAGCCGCCCAGTCCATAGACATACAGACCCGGTTCCGATGAGTAGACTTCGCCCGCCAGCAACGGCCGGGTGTTGAAGGCCATGTCTTCCGGATACTCGTGCAGCATCAGCCCGACCGCGTGGCCGGTCCGGTGGAAGACGTACTGCCCGCAGCCGGCGGCTTCGATCACGGCCTGCGCGGCGGCGTCCATGTCGCACACGCGCCTGCCGACGACGGCCGCGGCGACGGCAGCATCGGTGGCCTCAGCCGCGACCTCGAACAGCCTCGACTGTTCGCGGTCGGGCCGGCCGCAGAACCATGTGCGTTCGTTCTCGACATGGAGTCCGTTCAGGCGCGGGAGCACCAGGTTGACGATGGTGTCGCCACGGGCAATGCGCGCCCCGCACGCGGCACCGTCGCCATGAGGCGAAGCGACGCGGGCCCGGTGAGCGTCCAGCATTTCAGGATGTCGAAGTCCTCGCCGGGGAAGCGGTGCGCGGCTTCTTCGACCATCAGCGCGGCCATGGCGTGATCGAGTTCCTGCACGAGCCGGCCGGGGCGGATGTTCTCGCGGTAGCGGTCCTGCACCCAGTCGGTCAGCGATGCCAGGTCACGCATGACCTGATGCTCCTCGGCATGCTTGACCCAGCGCAGGCTGCGCATATCCGCGAGCGACGGGCGCAGCGCCAGTTCGGGCAGGTAGCGCTGTGCACCAACAAGGATCGGGTGTTGCGTGTCGACGGCGATTCGCGACGTGCCGAGTCCCTTGGCACTCAGCAGCGCGGCGACGACCTCCGGCAACTGCGCGGGCAGCGGCAGCCGGTTCGATACGCGCGGATGCTCGGCGTAGAACGTTACGTCGGTCATCCACACGGTGCCCTTGCTCGTGGCGAAGCGCAGGTGGTTCGTCGACAGCTCGTTCATGACCGCGAAAGTTTCGCCGTTGCGCGGCACGACCACGAACACCGGGCGTTCCCACGGCCAGACATCGAGCTGGAAATTGGTGGCATATTGGAAGAAGTCGGGCGAGCCGAAGACCAGCGCGTCGACGCGCAGCCGGTCCATCAGCCGGTGCATGGCCGACAGGCGATAGTCGTGTACTGCCTTGCTCAGGTGTGCCATGTCGATGTCTCAGAGGGAAATGTTCAGGCGCCGGATGATCGGGCCCCAGGTGTCGGCGTCGCGCTTCATATAGCGCCCGACTTCCGACGGCGGTCCCTTGATCGGGTCGAGGAACTGATAGCCGAGCTTTTCCTTGAACCCGGGGTCGTCCAGGACATGGTTGATGTCGGCATTGACCTTCTGGACCACGCTTGCCGGCGTGCCCGCGCGCGCCACGATGGCGTACCACCCCGGCACTTGGACGTCGTAGCCAAGCTCCTTGAACGTCGGCACGGCCGGCAGCGCGGGCAGGCGCTTGTCGCCCGTGACGGCCAGCGGGACCAGCTTCTTGCTGGCAAAGAACGGCTGCACGCCGGCGATCACGTTCATCATCACCGGCGTCTGCCCGCTCATCAGGCTCGTGGCACCGCCGGTGCCATTGAAGGGCACATGCTGCATGCGGATTCCCGTGCGTTCCGCGACCAGTTCCATGGCCAGGTGCGTGGAATTGCCGATGCCGCCCGACGCAAAGCTGATCTCGCCCGGATGCGCCTTTGCCATGCGCACGAAGTCCTGGAACGTGCCGACGTTGAGCGACGGCGCCGCGACGAACACGAACGGCGAGTTCGCGAGCATTGCCACGCCCATCAGGTCGCGAGTCGGGTTGTAGGGCAGCTTCGGATAGAGAAACGGGTTGAAAGCGAGGTTGGAGACGCCGGCAAAGAACAGCGTGTGCCCGTCCGCCGGCTGGCCCAGCACGTAGCCGATGGCCAGCGTGCCGTTGGCCCCCGGCTTGTTCTCGACGACGACAGGCTGCTTCCAGGCCAGCGCCAGCTTTTCCGCGAGTGCGCGCGCAAGCACATCATTGCCGGTGCCGCCGGCTTGCGGAACCACGAGCGCACGGGTTTGGAGGGAAAGGTTTGTGCCTGCCCGATACCGGGCAGCGTCATCGCTACCGCAGTACCGGCCGCCCAGGCCAGTAGTTGTCGCCGGTCCATATTCCACCTTGATTCATTGCGAGAGACACCCCGACAGTCAGGGTGTGGGACGCAATGTACCATGTGGTACATGCATGATCGAAATCGGGGTTTACACGAAGGTCTCGCGCGAAACGGGGGTTAGGGGGAGGGGCTGCCTGAGGCGGGGGGCAGTGCCATTCGGCTGGCGAAATACTTCAATGCCGCTGTGGTGCCCTCACGGTCACCGGTGGTAACAAGGTCCAGCAGCAGCCCGCGCATCGTTGCGACTTCGACGCGGCGCGCAGGCGCGCTTCGGCCTCGTCCACGCCCATGTTCTGGCGGAAGCGCTCGGCGAGCATCGTGGTCCAGCTGCCGACGACGTCTTCGAGGAAACCGCTGAAGCGCTCGCGATCGTGGATCGCCTTGCCGTAGATTTCGAACAGCAACTGCATGATCGGCAGGTAGCCGGGCGCGGAGTACCGGTCCCACGCGGCCTCCATCGCGGCCTGCGGGGCCATACCGTCGACGATCACGCGCTGGCGCGCCTCCTGTTCGGCATGCCGGATACGGTGCAGCAGTGCCTGCCAGAAGCCATCCGCCGAACCGAAGTAGTAGATGAGCATCCGGTGGCTGGTGCCCAGCGCATCTGCCATGTTGCGAAGGGACAGGTCACCAAGCCCATTGGCAAGCACTTCGCTGGTCGCAGCGTCGAGCAATTGGAGCGCTTGCTCGCTGGCGGACCGGTCAGTGGCAACGGCTTTGGTTTTCGGCATGGCAGTCGGGCAATCAAGCCCTGTGCGGGAGCGGCAGGGCGGAGTCCGGAATTCTACGGGATCGGCGCGTAGCGCATGCGCCACGCCAGCCTTCAGCCTGCCAGCTCGGTGTGCAGCGCCAGATACTCCTGCGACAGCTTGTGGCGCGGGTCCAGATGGATCATCGGCGTCGCGTGCTGGTGCGATTCGCGGATCTTCACCGACGACGAAAGCCGCGATCCCAGAACCGGCAGGCCTTCGCTGACCAGTTCTTCGACAAGCTTCGTGGGCAGGCTCGCGCGCGGCTGGAACTGGTTGATCACGATGCCCTCTACCTGCAGTGCCTCGTTGTGGTCCTGCTGGATCTCTTTCACGTTATCGAGCAGCGTATAGAGCGCCCGGCGCGAGAAATCATCGCAATCGAACGGGATCAGGCAGCGTTCCACCGCGATCAGCGCGGACCGCGTATAGAAGTTGAGCGCGGGCGGCGTGTCGATGTAGATCGCGTCGTAGACCGACTCCAGTTCGACCAGTGCATCGCGCAGCTTGTAGATCTTGTAGCGCGACTCGAGCTTGCCGTGCAGCGCGTCCAGGTCGGGATGCGCCGGCATCACATCGAGGTTCTCGAACGGCGTTGCATGGATGAACGACGCGAGGTCGACTGGCTTGAAGCTGTAGGTCAGCGACGACTCGAAGAAGTGCGCCGCGGTAGGGGTGGCCTCAGCGGCCTTCTCGCCCATCAGGTACTGGGTCGAGTTGCCTTGCGCGTCCAGGTCGACGACCAGCGTGCGCAAGCCTTTGCTGGCGCTGATCGCCGCGAGATTGCAGACGATGGTCGACTTGCCCACGCCACCCTTCTGATTGAACACGACGCGCCGCATTTGCCCCTCTGGAATGATTGTTTTCGGAGGCGAAAGCATACCTGAACAAGGGGATGTCCGAACGCACAGAAACGAAGTTGTCGGCCGCAACCGACAGCCGGATTCCGCGTGGCGCCGCTGTGCGGCCACACAGTCGTCAGCGCCGGAACCACAGCATCGACAATGCACAAGCCGCCACCAGCAGCACGACCGAAGCCGCTGCCAGCAGCGCGCTCACCTCGGTCTCCCTGCGCTCGAGCGCGAAGCGCGCGCTGAGTTCGCGGTACACCTGGCTCAGGTCCGCCGCCGACCCTGCCTGGAAGTACTCGGCCCCGGTCAATGTGGCGACCGCACGCAGGGAGGGCTCGTCGAGCTGCATGTAGTAGGACAGGCTCGATTCAGGGGTGGTGCCGCCGAGCGTGCCAAAGCCGACCGTATAGACGCGCACGCCGCGCTGGGCCGCCATGCGCGCGGCGTCGACGGGGTCCGGGCCAGTGGTGCGGCGCCCGTCGCTGAGCAGGATGATCGCGCCATGCCGGTAGGACCCGGGTTGCGCCGGCGGCCGCTCCTG